>NZ_AODQ01000097.1 GCF_000348925.1 Cesiribacter andamanensis AMV16
GGGCAAAGGGTTTGGAACTCAATGAGAATCTTCTTCTGATGCAACAGGTGAAAAATATCGCGGGCGCTGTGGCCGGTGGCCAGAATTACACCCAGCCCCTTAATGGTGTCGCCGGCAGCGGTGCGTACCCCTACGGCCTCGCCTCCTTCCAGCAGGATATCATCTACCCGGGTATTGAAGAGCACCTCGCCCCCATGCCGCAGCACCGTTTCCCGCAGGGCCTGCACCACGCGGGGCAGCTTGTTGGTGCCAATGTGGGGGTGGGCATCTACCAGAATATCGGGGGTGGCGCCATGGGCCACAAAGATCTCCAGCACGCGGCGCACATCGCCCCGCTTTTTGCTGCGGGTGTAGAGCTTGCCATCAGAATAGGTGCCCGCACCCCCCTCGCCAAAGCAGTAGTTGCTCTCGGGGTTTACCACCTGCTCTTTGTTGATGGCGGCCAGGTCCCGGCGCCGTTCCCGCACATCCCTGCCCCGCTCCAGCACAATGGGTTTGAGGCCCAGCTCAATGAGGCGAATAGCGGCAAACAGACCGGCCGGCCCGGCGCCTACCACCAGCACTGGGGGTGCCTGCTGCACATTGGGCAGCGAATCCAGCTGCCACTCCAGCAAAGGGGGGGCTGTAGCCGTGGCGAACACCTCCACCTCCAGGTTTACCCAGATCTGCTGCCGGCTACGGGCATCGATGGAGCGGCGCAGCGGGCGTATCTCCAGCCCTTCGGCAGAGGCCAGGCCAGCGGCTTGCAGTACCAGGGGGTGTAATTGGGTTTGGTCAAACGCCTCTTCGGGCGTCAGGCGCAGGCTAAGTTTTTTGTACATGCGTAAGGTGGTTATCCTTAAAGCGGTTAGGGGGAAATTATCGTTTCAGACGGTTAAGGGCATAGCCCATGTTGAGGCCCAGGCGGATGGGTACGGTCAGGCGATTGTTGCGGATGCCGCTAAAGTAGGCATCATAGGCACTGTCGGAGGTAGGGAAACGCTCGTTTACAAAGCGGTAGCCCACCCCCAGGCCCACAAAGATATCGGCTGTCCAGCCCTTGGCAGCGGCATCGCGGGTAAGGCGGTTGCCAAACAGAATGCTGTATTCCATCTTCAGCTCATCGGCCCGCAGGGGCTCGGGCCGCAGCCCGCCGGCTTCCGGCTGGTTGGCATAGTGATTCAGGGAGCTTACCCGCAGCTCATGCCCGTAATAGAACATGCCCAGGTTATCTTCCAGCTGGTAAAACTTCTGCTTCAGGGCAAAGGAAAAGCCCCTTTCATATTCCTTGCCTACCGGCAGGGTGCTGTGGTTGTCAAAAAAAGGCGAGCGCAGGTAGCTGAACTGCATCTCGTAGCCCAGCCGCTCCTGCAGGTAATACTCTACCGATACCGGCCAGTTGCCCAGTACGGTGCCTACCGGGTTGGTGGCTACAATCAGCGCCCTGAACTCATTGATCTGCGGCTTAAAGTTGCGGAAGGTGCGTACCCGAAAGCGGTACTCGGGCAGGCCGGTGGTTTCCCGGCGGCCCTCGGGGCTATCATCGATGATCTTGAAAACAGGCTTTTCATTCTCATAATAGACCTTGTAAAAGCCCGACAGCTCGCCTGTAGGCTTATACATTTTCCAGATGCCTACCCGCTGCCCCCCTTCTACCTGACCTTCCATGTTCAGGCTGCCATCCGGATAATAGCCAGTGTAGTAGCCCTTTCCTGCTTTAAAATCGGCCCGGCCCTCCAGACGGCCATTTTCGTAATAGTACAGCCACTCGCCTTCGTTCTGGTCGTTGCGGATGGTGCCAATGGTTTTCAGGCGGCCGCTTTCATAAAATTCCTTATACTCCCCCTCGCCTTTCACAAAATTGCCCTCGCCCCTGAAATCGCCCCACTGGTTGTAGAGCTTCCAATAGCCTTCTTTCTTTCCTTCCTTCATTTCGCCCTGGGAGCTAAGGGTACCATTGGGGTTATAGAAATCCCAGCGGCCCTGCCGCAGCCCCTCCTCAAAATGGCCGCTGGCCGAGAGGCTGCCATCTTCATGAAAGTATTCCCACTTGCCTACCCGCAGGCCGCCGGCATAGGCGCCCCGGGCCTGTGGCTTGCCATTGGGGTGGTAAAAGGTCCAGATGCCTTCGCTCTTGCCATCTTCGTAGATGCCTTCCGCCTTCAGGCCGCTGTTGGGGTAAAACTCCTTGTAGGTGCCAGTACCCTTTTCGTAAAAAGCCTGCGCTTTCAGGGGGCCGTAGAGGCCATCCTGGCTCTCATAGAAGTAATTCCAGATGCCTACCTTTTTATTATCCAGGTAGCGGCCCCGCTGTTTTACGCTGCCGTTTTCATAGTAGTAGATCCACTCGTCCTGGCGGCGGCCCTCGTAGATGGGGCCTTCCATGCTCAGCTTGCCGCCTTCATAATAATATTTCCAGTGGCCCCAGTTTGAGCCCTCCCGCAGCTCACCTTCCATTTTGGTGGCGCCGCTTTCGTAATAATAGGCCCACAGGCCTGTAGCGATGTTGTTGCTGTACTGGCCCTTTTCCTTGAGGCTTCCGCTGGCATAATAGGCCAGGTAGGGGCCCTCCAGCAGCATGCTAAGGGTATCCCGCACATAGTAGGTTTCTTTGAGGAGTTTCTGGTCGCTGTCATAATAGACCTCAATGCGCTTGGGTCGGGTCGTAGGGCTGACCTCTGTCTTTGCTTCCATAGCACCCCCCTCCTGCCCGGCAACAGGGCAAGCCGCCAGCAGACCCAACAGCAGGCATAGGATGGGGATAACAGTCTTCACAGCTCTTGGTGCTTTGGATGAGCGATCTTAGCAAATTAACAGATTGGGGCGGAAAATCATTGTCCGGACCGGGATATTTGTTTCTGCACCCAGCTTTTGCCCCACTCCTTTTTCTCCTGTTCGGTCCACAGCTCGGGAAAGAACATGACCCGCTGAAAACGGGGCGGCAGGTATTTTTGCCAGTTGGTGCCGCCGGTAGCGGCAATATCGGTAGGGTCGTTTTGCAGGTAGCGTACCGCGGCCTTATAGTGTGCCAACGGCCAGAATACGTTGGCCAGCAGATCAAAGCGGCGCAGGGCATCTACCAGCTCCAGCCGGTTGGGGGCCTTCTGCAGGTGGGTAAGGTACTGTTTCCAGACGTTGGTCTCCTTTTTCCGATGAATGGTCTTTAGGAAATCGGCCGTATATTTTTGCTCAAACTGGCGCAGGGTAAGCGTTTTTTTGCCCGATACCAGCTCGGTAGCGCCCTTGGACCAGTAAATGCTCTGCACCAGCTCATCATCGGTATATTTTTCGGGCAGGTTGCTGCGCTGCTCTTCCGGCAGCAGGTTTTGCAGATCGGTGCTGTAGAGCTCAATAAGGCGGTACTGGGCACTCTGAAAGCCACTGGCCGGCAGCAGCGCCATGCGAAATTGCAGGAACTGCTCCCGGTCCATGCCACTCACCATAATATCAAAGCTGTGCTCCAGGTTATCAAAATAGCGGATGCAGCGCCTGATCTTTTCCAGAAAGACCTGTGGGGCTACGGGCTGCTCGCCGGTGATCTGCTCCAGCTCGTGCAGTATGAGCTTAAAGAATAGCTCGGTATGCTGGTGGTAGCAGATAAAGATCATCTCATCGGGATAGGGCGTGCGGGGCTGCTGCAGCGTCAGCAGCGTATCCAGGTTCACATAATCCCAGTAGTTGAGGTAATCGGCCTGCAGCAGGCCTTCCAGGTAGGAGCTCAAATCCTGGCCCATGGCGGCGAATTTGGCTTCCAGTTTCTTGATTTTTTCTACTATATTGGCGTCCAGTTTTTCAGCATCCATAGCGGCACTAACACGTTTGCATTGGGGTTGTAAAAGTGAGAATTCTTACGCTCTAAACCTAGATTTTTATGTCAGTACACACGCCAGACGCTCATACTGGCCAAAAACGCCCCTTCACCGACCAGTTTGAGGCCCCGGATTTTTACACTATTGATGATCTGCTCTCCGAAGAGCACAAGCTGGTGCGCAGTGCCATGCGGGCCTTTGTAAAGCAGGAGATCAGCCCCTATATCGAAGACTGGGCCCAGCGGGCGCACTTCCCCTACGAAATGGTGCGCAAGTTTGGCGATGTGGGCGCTTTTGGCCCTACCATTCCGCAGGAGTATGGTGGCGGTGGTATGGATTACATCAGCTATGGCCTGATCATGCAGGAAATAGAACGGGGCGATAGCGGCATGCGCTCTACGGCTTCGGTACAGGGTTCGCTGGTCATGTACCCCATCTACAAATTCGGCAACGAGGCGCAACGCAAAAAATACCTGCCCAAGCTGGCCAGCGGCGAATGGCTGGGCTGCTTTGGCCTGACCGAGCCAAACCACGGCTCTAACCCCGGGGGCATGCTCACCAACTTTAAGGATGCCGGCGACCACTACCTGCTGAACGGCAGCAAAATGTGGATCTCCAACGCGCCCCATGCCGATGTGGCGGTGGTGTGGGCCAAGGATGAAAATGGCCGTATACACGGCTTGATTGTGGAGCGGGGCATGGAAGGTTTCAGTACCCCTACCACCCACAACAAATGGAGCCTGCGCGCCTCAGCCACCGGCGAGCTGGTGTTTCAGGATGTGAAAGTGCCCAAAGAAAACCTGCTGCCCAATAAAAGCGGCCTGGGGGCTCCGCTGATGTGCCTGGACTCGGCCCGCTATGGCATTAGCTGGGGAGCCCTGGGCGCTGCCATGGACTGCTACGATACCGCCCGCCGCTATTCGCTGGAGCGCGTGCAGTTTGACCGCCCCATTGGCGGCTTTCAGCTGCAGCAGAAAAAGCTGGCCGAAATGCTCACCGAGATCACCAAAGCCCAGCTGGTGTGCTGGCGCCTGGGCACCCTCTTCAACGAAGGCAAAGCCACCACGGCCCAGATCTCCCTGGCCAAGCGCAATAGTGTGGAAATTGCCCTGAACATTGCCCGGGAAGCCCGCCAGATGCTGGGCGGCATGGGCATAACGGGCGAGTACCCCATCATGCGCCACATGGCCAACCTGGAGAGTGTAGTGACCTATGAAGGCACCCACGACATTCACCTGCTGATCCTGGGCCATGAGATTACGGGAATTCCGGCCTTTAAGTGAGGGGGAGGTTTTGAAGTTAGAAGTTAGAAGTTAGAAGTTAGAAAAGAGGCAATGGCTGTAGTAGCTGTTGCCTTTTTTCATTTGGGCTAAAAGACACATCTGCCGGAGGAGGCTGTTGAAAATTGTTAAAGATCTGTGTACTTTAGCCGGCTATACCTGATCTGCCTCCGGCTGGTCCGGACTCCTCTACCCTACCCCCATGCTATGAAAGGCTATTTTTGCTACCCCCTGTGCTGTATCCTGGCGTTTCTGTTCCTTGCCCCGGGCCTTGGGGGCTGCTCCAAAGCAGATGAGGAGATAATTGAGCTTAAGGTACTCCGGCAAAATGTGGTGTTCCGCTCCCAGGCCGATATCAACAGTTTTATGGCCGGGCACAAAGATGCCAAACGCATTGCCATTGATGGCAACCTAACCATAGGCATGCCGCTCTCGGGGGGTGAGAGCAGCGATATCACCAGCCTGCAGCCCCTTAGCAAGCTGAAGGAGGTACGCAGGAACCTGCTTCTGACCATGAACGGACAGCTACTTTCCCTGCAGGGCCTTGAAAACCTGGACCGGGTGAAGGGCAGCCTGCGCATTGAGCAAAACGGGCTGCAGCAAGGCCTTCAGTTAAAGGCCCTGACCCGGGTCGATAGCCTTATCATACGGCAAAATCCCGCGCTTACCGCTCTGGCAGAACTTGGTCAGCTCAGCCGCATCAATACCCTGCTGATTGCCGGCAATGCGCAGCTGGAAAACCTGCAGGGGCTGGGCGGGATCGATAGCCTGGTACATCTGAGCCTGCTACAAAATACCCGCCTGCAGGATCTGAGCGGGCTCATCAAGCTGCAACACATCAGCGGGTTGCTGAGCATAAGCCAAAATCAGGCGCTGGAATCACTTAGTGGTCTTGGGCTTCTGCAGCAGATCGGGGCCTTCAGCATCACAGCCAACCCTCTGCTTACCGACCTGTGCGCCCTTACGCCCGCGGTTGCCGATCTGCTTCTCCGGCATCCGGACGCCAGCCAGGCTGAGCTGGACAGCCTGATGCACCTGCAGGCCAATGGCGTAGACCCCTACCGCTGGGACCAGTTACTGGCCGACTGCCAGGAGTAAGGAACGCTGGTGGCCCATAGTCGCCTTTCGATGCGCAATTGCACGATAGCCTTACCGTAACACTTTTTTATTAAGCCGATTTATGTATTTTAGGCATCTCCCTGCCTACAGGGGGTTCGTTTATCCATACCTATTACTTTCATCTAGTTCTTCATGAAAAAAATACCGCATTTACTGCTGATCTGCTTGCTATTGGCCAGCCAGTTGCTGGTGGCCCAGACCAAAGACCCGGTCATTGAGAATATTATTAAAGAGGCCAATGAAAACTCGCAGCTGGAGCAGCTGGCCCACGAGCTGATGGACAAGATTGGTCCGCGCCTGGTAGGCACTCCCCAGATGCAACAGGCCCACGACTGGGCCGTGGCCCGCTACCAGGGCTGGGGCATTACGGCCCGCAATGAACAGTGGGGCGAATGGAGGGGCTGGGAGCGCGGCATTACGCATGTTGACATGATCCATCCCCGCATCAAAAGCCTGGAAGCTACCCAGCTGGCCTGGAGTCCGGCTACCGGCAAAAAAGACGCCATCGGCGAAGTGGTGATCCTGCCCGACCTGGCCGATTCCCTGGCCTTCCAGAAATGGCTGCCCTCGGTGAAGGGTAAATTTGTGATGATCTCCATGCAGCAGCCCACCGGCCGGCCCGACTACAACTGGGAGGAGTACGGCAAAAAAGAATCGATTGAAAAAATGAAAGCCGAGCGCGATGCCCAGACCAAAGCCTGGAACGAGCGCATCCGCAAAACCGGCTACACCAGCCGCAGCCTGCCCGAAGCCCTGGAAAAAGCCGGCGCCATAGGCGTAGTAACCTCTAACTGGTCCCGCGGCTTTGGGGTAAACAAGATCTTTGGCGCCAGCACCAAAAAGATACCCACCATCGATGTAGCCCTGGAAGACTACGGCCTGCTCTTCCGCCTTACTGAAGGGGGCGAAAAGCCGCGCATCCGCGTAAAAGCCGAGTCGAAGTTTCTGGGCAACATGCCTACCTTCAACACCATTGCCGAGATCCGCGGCTCCGAAAAGCCCGATGAGTATGTGATCCTCTCAGCGCACTTCGACTCCTGGGATGGCGGCACCGGCGCCACCGACAACGGCACCGGCACCATCATGATGATGGAAGTGATGCGCATCCTGAAAGAGATCTACCCCAACCCCAAGCGCACCATACTGGTAGGCCACTGGGGCAGCGAAGAGCAGGGGCTCAACGGCTCCCGTGCTTTTGTAGAAGATCATCCCGAGATCGTTGCCAAAACGCAGGCCGTCTTCAACCAGGACAATGGCACCGGACGGGTGGAGAACATTTCCGGACAAGGCTTTCTGCATGCCTATGATTATGTAGGCCGCTGGCTGTATCCGGTACCTTCTGAGATCAAGGAAGGCATTAAAACCACCTTTCCCGGCACGCCCGGCGGTGGCGGATCCGACTATGCTTCTTTTGTGGCGGCAGGCGTACCGGCTTTCTCCCTCAGCTCCCTGAGCTGGGCCTATGGCACCTATACCTGGCACACCAACCGCGATACCTATGATAAGATCGTGTTTGATGATGTGCGCAGCAATGTGATTCTGGCCGCTATCATGACCTACATGGCCTGCGAGGATGAGAATCTATCCTCCAGAGAGCGCATTGCCCTGCCCATGAATTCCAGAACGGGCGAGCCCATGAGCTGGCCTACGCCCCGCACGCCCAACCGCAAGGGAGGACAGTAGGAAAAATTGATAGGGAGGTTCTGTTCAGGGCTTGGCAATAGTTTTCAGCCGCTTTGCGGTACAGAAGCTGTATAAACCACCGCAGCTACCCTCAACAGAGGAATCCCCATTACCAATGCCAAAAAAAGAGGAAGGCTCCCGGGAGCCTTCCTCTTTTTTTTGATCTTTTCCTAATGACTACCCAAACAGGCTGGTCTGATACGCCATTGGAGCAGCAGGAACAGCGGACATGGAGCCTGCGCAGATCCGGTATACCGGTGTTTCCGCATAACGGGATGCCACCACCACCTCTGTCCCTTCGGCATGTTTGCTGAAGAGCTCCTGCACCAGCCTGGGACAGTTGTTGTCCTTGGAGAGGTGGCCCAGCAGCAGATGGCTCATGAAGGCGGGCTTGTAGGCGGTAAACAGGGCCAGTGCCTGCCGGTTGGATAGGTGACCCTTGCCGCCCCGGATGCGGTTCTTCAAATAATAGGGATAGGGGCCGCCATCCAGCATGGCCTCATCGTAGTTGGCCTCCAGAATGGCGGCGTGGCATTGCTGAAAATGGTGGATGAGCTGCTCACAGGGAGCGCCAATGTCGGTAAATACCCCCACCCTGGTTTCATTACAGGATACTACAAAGCTGTGAGGGTCACAGGCATCGTGCAGTTTGCGAAAGGCGGTTACTGTAAGCGCCCCAATCTGCACCGGCTCATGCGCCTGCAGGGGAACAAAATAGGCCTGGTTAAGAACAATGCGGCCACTGCGCAGTGTATCCGGCGTAATGTAGACCGGCAGCTGGTATTTTTTGGCAAGTGTGGCGATGCCCCGGATATGGTCGGCATGCTCGTGGGAGACAAAGATGGCCCGTAGCCGCTTCATGGAAAGCCCCAGGCGGGCCATCCGTTTTTCGGTTTCCCGGCAGGAAATTCCCGCATCGATCAGCACCGCATCCTGCTCGTTGCCTACATAGTAGCAGTTGCCGTTGCTGCCGGAATTAAGGGAGGTAATACACAATTCCATAGAAGTGTAAAGAAACCCCTTTTTGAGCTGGCATTCAACCCATTCGGAATCAGAAGGTTGATTTTTCTTTACGCTTCTGCAAATCCGGCTGGCTATACCCCATGAAGATTTATGCCCTCCGACTCCAGCAGCGCTACCGTACGGCCCATTTTCTTCTGGATCACCCCAAAATGATGCTCATCTTCGGGGGTAATGAGGGAGATAGCCTCCCCGGTAGCGGCCGCACGTCCGGTACGGCCAATCCGGTGCACATAGTCCTTGGGCGAGCGTGGCAGGTCATAGTTGATCACATGGGGCAGCTCCAGAATATCAATGCCCCTGGAGGCCAAGTCGGTGGCCACCAGTACCTGCAGCTTGCCCTGCTTAAAGCGACGCAGGGCCTCGGTACGGGCGCCCTGGCTTTTCTGGCTGTGCAGCGGCAGGGCCGGAATGCCATTCTTGATCAGCTTGGCCGACAGGTTGTCGGCTGTGCGTACGGACGAAACAAAGACCAGCACCTGCTGCAGCTTATGCTCTTTGATCAGGTAGCGCAAAAAGGGACCCTTGCGCTCGGCGCTTACCCGGTAGGCCAGCTGCCGGATCTGATCGGGCGTGCTGCCTTCGGGGGCAATCTCAATGCGCAGGGGGTTGCGCAGGAGGCGCTCGGTAATGGCCTGCAGCTCCCCATCCATGGTGGCCGAAAACAGCAGGTTCTGCTGGCGGCCGGGCAGCAGGGCCAGCAGCTGCTTCATCTCGTCCCGAAAGCCCAGGTTCAGCATTTTATCGGCTTCGTCCAGCACCAGCACCTCTACCCCCGAGAGCTGCAGGGCCTTGCGCTCCAGCAGGTCCAGCAGGCGGCCGGGGGTGGCCACCAGTACATCGGTTCCATGCAGCCGCATCATCTGCGGGTTGATGGAGACCCCTCCAAAGACCATCCCGATCTTGATGCGGCGCGGCAGACCAGCGCTCAGGGACTTAAACACCTCCCCTACCTGCCCGGCCAGCTCCCGGGTGGGCACCAGTACCAGCACCCTGGGCCTGCGGTCGGCCACGGGCGCCTGCCCGGACAGCCGCTCCAGAATGGGCAGTACAAAACCGGCCGTTTTGCCCGAACCGGTCTGGGCCAGCGCCAGCACATCGCGCCCTGCCAGAATGGCCGGGATGGCCTGCTGCTGAATGGGGTAGGCATCGGTATAGCCCAGGCTGGCAGCCGTTTTCTGAAGTGCTTCTGAAATACCAAGGGAAGTAAAGGCCATACGCATGGGGTTGATGAATGAACGTACAAAACAGGCACTGCAAAGATACGCCTAATTCCGGGCTTTGGCGAGCCTTCAGCGTCCTGAGCAAATCCCTACTAATTTCTGTTGCAACACAGAATTATGCCGCCTGAAGCATTGCACGTACAACTAAGGCCCGTTTGCCTTCGTTACTATAGGGTATGAGCCGAGCCTTTGTAAAAGAAGATGATGCCGGGCAGCCGCCCATTATCCCTCCACGGGCTGCCCTACCCCCCGGCACCCCCAACTATGTGACCCCTCAGGGGCTGGAGCTGCTGCGTGCCGAAATGGCCGAGCTGGAGGCCGAGCGCAGCCAGATTGAGGCCAGCCGGGAAGAAGAAGGGGACCGCACCCGCCGGCTCACCATCCTCAATGGCCGCATGAGTGCGCTTAGTGAGCGCCTGGCCACTGCCAAATTAATTGACCCCCGCACCCAACCGCCCGATGAAGTACGCTTTGGGGCCACCGTTCGCCTGCGGACCCTTAGCGGCCTGCAGCCAGGCCTGGAGCGCAGCTTTACCATTGTGGGCATCGATGAGGCCTCGGTGGCCGAGGGCCGGGTGGCCTTTGTGGCGCCCATTGCCCGGGCCGTTGTGGGCAAGCGCAAAGGAGATAAGGCCCAGCTGCGCATGGCCCGGCAGGTAGAGGAAGTTGAAATTCTGGACATTCAGTACGGGGATCCCACCAATGACCAGAAAGCGTAACTACTATTTCAGATGAATTACAGTCCGCTTACAGATCCGGAAAGCATTCCGAAGGTATTTACCCAGGCCTGGAATCAGTGCGATGCCCAAACCCTGGCTTCCCTTTTTGATGAAGATGCCGAATTCATAAATGTGACCGGCCTGTGGTGGCACAGCCGCGCCTCCATAGAGCGGGCCCATGCCTATGGCTTCAGCACCATTTTTACCCATTCCACGCTTACACTGCTCAAGACCAAAGTACGCTACCTGAGCCCTGCCATTGCCGTGGTGCATGCGCGCGTGAAGCTTACCGGGCAGAGCCCTATTGAGGATATTCTGCAGCCTGGCGAGCGCCGTACGCTCTTTACCTTTGTAGTCCACAAGCTGGGCGAACACTGGAGCTGTGTTTCGGCCCATAATACCGATATCTCCTATCGGGAAACCCATGTGCGGGACGAAAAGGGCCAGCTGCAGGCGGTAGACTATAACCGTCCGCCTGCAGAGCCTGAGCAGCAGGCCCCCTCCCCCAACCGCAAACCCCTCCGGAAGCCGCTCTAGCAGAGAAGGCCTCTGCCTGATCTCCTATTTAGCAGCTACTGTCCCGCTTTCTGTACAGTTGGCCTACCTCTTTACTACCTTCAGCTGCTGCAGCTGTCCGCCCCAGCTTGCCCGGAGCACGTAGACGCCCGGGTTTGTAACCGTCTGCAAATCCAGCGAAACAGCATTGAGCCCGGGCTGCAGCGGAAAACTACGGCTGTACACCTGACGACCCCATGTATCGATCAGGCTGATCTGGGCCTCTTCGGCTGTGGCAGCCTGCAGTTCCAGGCTGAGCCTATTGCCAAAGGGGTTGGGATAGGCCCCAAGCGCCTGCTGAAGGCCCCCAAAACGCAGCATGCGCACCGGAGAATAGCTGCTGGCGCCATCCAGGTCCAGTTGGCGCAGGCGGTAGTAGCGGGTACCCGTTTTGGCTGATTCGGTATCGCTGAAGCTGTAGTGCTGTTGTTGCTGGGTGGTGGGCTGGCGGCTGGCCACAAAGCCCAGACTCCGGTAGCGGCTGCCATCGGTTGACACTTCCACCTCAAATCCCCTGTTATCCTTTTCGCTATAGGTAAACCAGCTCAGCAGGGCATCGCCCCCCTGGGCCTGGACCTGAAAATCGCCCAGCGCTACCGGCAGGGGCACCGGCCTGTTGCGGATGGCAAAGGGAGAAAAGCTGCTGATGCCCTCCAGCCGGATGGAATAGAAGCCCTCTGCATTCTGCTCCCGGGCAAAGCCGGCACGGGTATCGGGCTCCGACCAGCTCCCTTCTTCAAAATGGCTGATGTAGCTCCTTGCCCGCTCAAACAGTTCCTGCTCGTCCGATTGCTGCCAGTATAGCTCCAGCTGCACATCCGATCCGCCTTTAAGACCCTCGCTGAGGTGCCAGGTATGGTCTACCCCTTCCTGCTCCAGGGGATTTCCCCAGCTTCCGGAGCTCAGCACCCCCTCTTCTACCCGTAGGCTGTAGGCATCGGCCTGGCCACTGTTGGTGAGGAGGGCGGGCGCATAACCCTGCTCCGTGCCGATGGGGAAAAGAGCACTGGCGCCCTCGCCAATGCCCTCCAGCACCAGGGCGCCCTCTCCGCTGGTGATCAGGTAGCTGCTGGCAGATGCCCCTTCAAGGGTAGCCGCGGCAGCCAGTTGCAGATCGGCATCGCCAAGGGCCAGCGGGCTGTTTCCCAGGCGCAATGTCTGCAGAATGCGCACAGGGCCGGCCAGTGTTTTGAGACCACTGCCCTTCACTTCCAGGCTGCCGTAGACCCCTTCGGGGATTGGCTGTCCGGCGGAGCCACTAAAGCGTACCCCTGCTCCGGCCGCCTCCAGGCGCTCTCCGCTATACTGACCGGCAATTTCCAGCTGTGCCCCCTCAGGCAGGGAAAGCACCTCCTGCCCCTGCAGGTCCCGTACCTGTGCGGGCATGCCGGGCTCAAACAGGGGCTGCGCCCCCTCGGGCAACTGGGCATCAATGGCCAGGCCTGGCACACAGCTGCTCCAGTTTTGAGCATCAAACCAGCTGGCCGAGGCCCCCGACTGACCGGTCCAGGCGGTGGTGGTGGCCTTAAGCACCCGCACACTAAGCGTTTTTTGCTGCTGGCGACCCTGCGGGTTGGTAAAGGTGTAGGTTATGGGATGCTGCCCGGCACCTGCCAGGGCCGGATCAAAATAGGCACCTTCTACTACCCCCTTGCCGCTGTAAGTACCGCCGGGGGGAACATCTTCCTGCTGCAGCATAGTCCTGCCGCCCTGCAGGCAGGCCCTGAGCAGGGGGGTGGGCTGGTATGCCCCAATGCTCAGCTTGCCCCGGCCCTGCAGGCTATTGCCCCAAAAATCCTGCAGGCCTATGTCCAGGCCGAAATCTTTTATCAGGTCCAGGCCTTTATCGGCCAGGGGAGAATCCTCAGCCAGTTCGTAGCCCGTCAGCAGGTAAAGCTGGCCTGCTACCGGAAAATTCAGCCCGCCTCCGGGCGCCTTTAGCCTGGGATCAAGCGTGTGCCCCAGGGCAGTACCCCCCTTCTGTTCCTGCCCAGTGCGTTGCCGCCAGTTGGCCAGAGAAGTATGCAGCGTACCCCCCCAGTTTACCTTAAAATTGCCGGAGCCGGCCCAGTAGTTGTTGCCTTCAAAGCGCACATCGGTAAGCTTATCTACATAGACCAGCTCCAGTCCGCCGCTGGTCACCAGCAGGTTATTTCGGATCTGCACCCCCTTCACCCCACCACTTTGCACAAACAGTGCCCGGGGAGTGCCCTTGTCCGAAGGGGTCATGTACACTGTATTGTTGTAGATCTGGGCATCCTGTATGCCGCCATTGGCGCCGCTGCTCCAGAGGTGAATGCCGCCGTACCCATTTTTGCGGGCATCATTTTCGCTGATGTTGTAGCGGATTACGGCTCCTTTAAGGGGGGGCGCATCGGGATACTGGGCAATGAGGTAGCCTGGGCCGTCATTGTCATGGGAGTAGTTATACTGCAGGGTGCAGTCGGTACAGCCTCCGTCTATATCAAAGCCGCCGCCATCCTTGGCGGTGCCGGTGCGGTTGTGGTGCGATTCATTGTACTGGATGATGAGCTTATGGCTGCTGTAGCCCCAGATGCCAACCGGGCCACCCCCCTGCCAGGCATTGAGCCAGCCATTGTTGTAGGCCTCACAGTATTCGATGAGCCCCTCTTCTACCCCGCCCAGCATAATGCCGCTGCCACTGTGGGAATTGGTTTTGTCGGGCTTGCCGGAATTATTATAGGCTTTGGAATAGCCCACATACACCCGGGCATGGCCCAGCACTGCCTCGGCATAGGTAGTAATGCCCGCCTCGCCATTGTCATGGGCCAGGGTGTAGGTAATGCGGATATCCTCAAACCCGCTGCTGCCGTTCCAGCTGCCAATCATGATGCCGGCTTCCCGGTAGCCCCATACCTCCACACTGTCAATGTGGAGATAAGTAAGCCGGGTAGCAGGCAGGTCCATGTAGAAATCAATGCCCGAGCTGCCATTTCGGGTACGTCCGCTGCCCTCAAACACCAGCTGGCTGATGTGAAACCCCGCCGTATTGTAGGCCTGCAGGCCCGATTCGTTGCCACTGTAAAGGGTGGCTCTGCGAGCACCGTCAGCGCCAGGATACGAACTGATCACAATGGGCTGGCTGGCAGTACCGCGGGTGTCGGACCCAAAGTACAGCCCGCCCTCAAAGCGGCTACCCCCTTCAAACAGCAGCGAATCACCGGGATAAAAGCGGGTGGCATTTGCCTTTTGCAGGCTTGCCCAGGCCTGCTGGGGGCTGGTGCCGCTGTGGGCATCGGAGCCTGTAGCGCTCACATAATAGGTAGTGGCCGGCAGGGAGTAGCCGGCAAGCAGCAGTAGCAGCAGGAAGAGGGCAGAACGATGAACAGCCATGGGACCAAGCACGTAAGAATCAGAAGAATAGTAGCTGATTCAAAAGTAGGGCCTGGCCCGGGCAATTCCGGTCTCAAAATCCCTGCGGGCTTACAGGGTAATGAATGCAGGGAGTTTGCTAATTTTCTGATTTTCTGCCCATTAGCTCCCCAATTACAGCGCAAATAGTTGCCCTGAAAATAGAACTGCCTGCTACTCCGATGTACTTATTTACAGAAACAAATGCTATAACGTTCTGCTACCCCCCATCCCTGCCAGGGAGCCGCCACAGCCTGGGGATGTATTCCACATGACAGAAAATGAACGGAGCGCGTATAGTACAGACCCGGATACTAAAGAAGCCTGTTGTTTATAAACTGCTTCTTACATCCAGCGCCATGGCTGCAGCGGCCTGCAGCTTCCCTACACCCTAGATCCTTTGCCTATCCCATAATTCACAGCTAATGCTGTGGCATTTCATTGCTTTTACAAATAATTATGGCAGCTATCAGCGGTTTATACCAAATAAATTCATATACTGCATAAAATACGTACTATGTACCTGTACCTGCTCATTACGCCTGCCACATGCACTACCGGGTCTGCACAGACCACCGGGACATGGGGCTATGCCGGCAGAGGAAGGGTACTATATGAACCGTAAGCAACGCATTCATACCATACACAGACCTTCCTCCTGACCGGGGAAGGTCTTTTTTTTAACCTGCCTATGAAAGTCATGAAATTTGGCGGCAGCTCTGTAGGATCTGCCGAGGCCATTGCCCGGGTATTGGAGCTGGTAGCCCGCCAGCAGCAGGAGGGCAATTCCCTGGCCCTGGTCTGCTCGGCCATGAGCGGAGTTACCGACGGGCTGCTGCGCATGCTTGCCGCTGCGGTGGCCGGCCAGCCGGTACAGGAGGAGCTCAACCAGCTGCAAAACCGCCATTATGCCGTAGTGCGGGAACTGCTGGAGGTAAAGCGCCACAACCCTGCCCTGCTGAGCCTGAAAATCTACTTTAACGAATTGGAAGCCCTTTTTGCCGGCATACAGGCCTTGGGAGAAGTATCGGCCCGCACCAGCGACCGGGTGCTCAGCTATGGAGAGCTCTGCTCTAATGTACTGATGGCCCATCTGGTAGACCAGCAGTGCGGCAGGGGGGTATTTGCCGATGCCCGGCAGCTGATCAAAACCAATGCCCAGTATGGAAAGGCGCTGGTAAATCCCGGACTGAGCCGTCAGCTGATCCGCTCCTTTTTTCTGCAGCATGCCGGCAGCATTCCGGTTATTACCGGCTTTATAGCCGCTACTGAAGGGGGGGATACCACCACCCTGGGACGGGGCGGATCCGATTATACCGCAGCGCTCATAGGGGCCGCCATTGAAGCCGAAGAAATTCAGATCTGGACCGATGTGGATGGCTTTATGACGGCCGATCCGCGCCTGGTCAAAAAAGCGTTTTCGCTGGACCAGCTCAGCTACAACGAGGCCATTGAGCTGTCTTATTTCGGGGCCAAGGTCATCTACCCCCCTACCATGCTGCCGGCCATCGACAAGGGCATTCCCATCCGCATCAAAAATACCTTTAACCCTGCCTGTGCCGGCACCCTCATTGGCCCCACATCCGGTACAGGGGGCTCGCTGATCCGAGGCATTTCATCCATTGCCGAAATAAGCCTGCTAAATGTACAGGGCAGCGGCATGGTGGGGCAGGCCGGCTTTAGCGGACGTTTGTTCAGTGCCCTGGCCCGTAAGGAGGTAAATGTGGTCCTGATCACACAGGCCTCATCCGAGCACAGCATTACCTTTGCCATCCGCCCGCAGGATGTTGCCCCCGCCCGGCAGGCCATTGAAGGGGAATTTGAATTTGAGCTGCTCTCCGGCAAGCTGGATGCCCCGCAGCTGCAGGAAGGCTGCAGCATTGTGGCGGCCGTGGGCGAGAACATGAAACAGGCCCGGGGCCTGGCCGGCAAGCTCTTTAGTGCGCTGGGCCGCAGTGGGGTCAATATCATTGCCATTGCACAGGGCTCTTCGGAGCTCAACATTTCCCTGGTTATCCGGCAGGAGGATCTGCGCAAGGCCCTGAACTCGGTGCATGATTCCCTTTTTCTATCCCCTGTAAAAACGCTGCATGTGTTTTGCTGTGGCACCGGCACTATTGGGG
>NZ_AODQ01000098.1 GCF_000348925.1 Cesiribacter andamanensis AMV16
GCCGCAGCTGGGGCAGACCAAAGTCCTGCGGCTGCAGGAGCTGCTCACTGGCGGTGCTGTACACCTTAACCGGGCCGGTAAGGCTGATCTCATCATACCCATCCAGCGCATGCAAAATGGCATACTGCTTATCGGTTTCCTGATAGAGATAGGCATACAGGCGGGCCAGCTCCAGGCTGAACACCCCTACCAGTTGCTTGGCGGGAAAGGCCGGGTTTACCATGGGGCCCAGCATGTTGAAGAAGGTCTTTACACCCAGCTCCTTGCGGATGGGACCTACATTTTTCATGGCAGGGTGAAAGAGCGGGGCATGCAGAAAGCAGATGCCCGCTTCTTCCAGATCCCGCTCCAGCACCTCCTTCTCCGTGGTGAATGCATAGCCAAAATGCTGCAGCAGGTTGCTGGAGCCGCAGGCCGACGATACCCCGTAGTTACCATGCTTGGCCACAGCCTGCCCGGCTCCGGCCACCACAAAGGCGCTTAGGGTACTGATGTTAAAGGTATCCTTGCCATCGCCGCCGGTGCCGCACAGGTCCATGGCATCATAGGCTGCCAGATCCAGCGCCAGGCACTGCTCCAGCATGGCATCCCGAAAGCCCATCAACTCCTCAACGGTAATGTTGCGCATCAGGTAAACGGTGATAAAGGCAGCAATCTGGCTGCTGTTGTACTGGCCCTGAGTGAGCTTGAGCAGTACCTCCCGGGCAGTGCTGCGGTCCAGGGTCTTATGTTCGATCAGTTGATTCAGGATATCTTTCATGGGTAGGTGTGGGGTATGGGGTATCGGTTTTGGGCCAGAGCGCTGCAGGAGTGCTCACTCTTGTATTCACACTTCTCTTATTCAGAACTAAACCGGAGCCAGTTCTGGAGCATTTGGGTGCCATGAGGGGTCAGGATGCTTTCGGGGTGAAACTGCACCCCCCGGATGCGGTGCTGCCGGTGGCGCAGGGCCATTACGGCTCCCTCTTCATCTACGGCGGTAATCTCCAGGCCGCTGTCCGGCAGGCAGCTATCGGCCAGCACTGCCCAGCTGTGGTAGCGGCCTACCTCAAACTGAGGAGGTAGCCCCTTAAACAGCAGATCCTCTTTGGTAGCGATGCAGGTAGTGGCCACCCCATGGTGCACCTGGGCCAGGTTATGCAGCCGGGCTCCGAAGGCTTCACCCAGGGCCTGATGCCCCAGACAGACCCCCAGTATATCTTTGGTGGCACCGTAGCGGCGAATCACCTCCGGCATAAGGCCTGCTTCCCGGGGAATGCCCGGGCCGGGCGACAGCACCAGCCGGTCATACTGCTCCACTTCCTCCAGCGCAAAGGCATTGTTGCGCACTACGCGCAGCGAAGCGCCCAGCCCTCTGAGAATGTGCACAAGGTTGTAGGTGAAGCTATCGTAATTATCGATGACGAGAATATCGGCCATGGCTTAACGGAGGGTTTGGGCTAGTTGAAGGGCCTTGCGCAGGGCGGCCAGTTTGTTGTGCACCTCCTGCAGCTCACTTTCGGGCTTGCTTTTGGCCACCACTCCTGCTCCTGCCTGAAAGTACAGCTGCTGGTCTTTGCTCAGGAAGGAGCGGATCATGATGGCATGGTTGAACAGGGGCTCCCGTCCGGCATTGAAGCCCATAAAGCCAATGGCGCCTCCATAGTAGCTGCGGGGGGTAGGCTCATGCTGCTCGATCAGCTGCATGGCCCGGTGCTTGGGCGCCCCGCTCAGGGTGCCGGCCGGAAAGGTATCGGCCACCATCTGCACCGGGTTGATGCCCCCTTCCAGGGTAGCCTGTACCTGCGATACCAGGTGGATCACATGGGAATAGAACTGGATTTCCTTTAGCTTGGTCACCTGCACGCTGTGTCCGTGGCGGCTCAGATCATTGCGGGCCAGATCAACCAGCATCACATGCTCGGCATTTTCCTTGGGGTCTTGTGCCAGCTTGCGGGCCAGTTCTGCATCGGCCTCATCATTTCCTGTGCGGCGAAAGGTTCCGGCTATGGGGTAAATGTGGGCTTTATCCCCTTTCATGGTCAGCTGCGCCTCGGGGGAGGAACCAAAGATGCGGAAACTGCCATAATCAAAATAAAACAAGTAGGGTGAGGGGTTGATGCTGCGCAGGGCCCTGTATACATTGAAATCATCGCCTTTGTAGCCCTGCTGAAAACGGCGGCTCAGCACAATCTGAAACACATCGCCTCGCTGGCAGTGCGCAATGCCCCTGCGGATTACCTCCAGGTACTGGGCATCTTCCATAGTGCGGCTTTCCTCGCCGGCGAGGGCAAAGCCGTAGCTGGGCAGGTTCTTATTCTGCAGCACCGATTCCAGTCCTTCCAGTCCCTGGCTCTCCTCGCCTTCCAGTCCATGCTCAAACAGGTAGAGCTCGTTGCGAAAGTGGTCCAGTACAATCACAAAGCGGTACACGCTGTAGTGAATATCGGGGATCAGGCGGCCGGGCTGCAGCTCCAGGTCTTCAAAATAGCGCACTGCCTCATAGCTCATGTAGCCAAATAAGCCGCCCGACACAAAGCGCTGATAGGGCTCTTCGGCGGCAAAGGCAGCCGAAAACTGATATAGCGCTTCCACCACCTGCCGGCGCTCGGCAACGGGCTTTTGCTCCCGGCTGCCATCCGGATAGCTAAGCGCAATGGTTTCCTGCTGCAGCGAAAAGGTAGCCAGCGGCTCGCAGCAGATGTAGCTAAAGCTATTATCGGCACTGTGGTAATCGGAGCTCTCCAGTAGCAGGGTATTGCGGTAGCGGTCCCGCAGCTTCAGGTAAATGCTCACCGGCGTATGGGTATCGGCCAGCAGCTGCCGGCTGCGGGTCTGGAGGCTAAAAATGGGCGTTTGCAAGGCGTTCATTGTAAAAGTTGGGAATAAAAAAAGCCCGCTGTGTGAACAGCGGGCTTAAAAAGGCTATGTAGGGGTACATACCAGTGCTGTCACATGCAGAGATTGCGTGTGTGCCACCACCAGGCCATATGTACCGATTGATTCTTCATTTCTGGAGCAAGAAAGAGCGCAAGGGGGAAAAATGCAAGCCAACAGGGCTAAAATATTTTTTTAACCGCCCCTGTGCCATGCTAAACCTTACTTTTTCTTTGCAGGCGCTTTGGTCTCCTTTGCTTCTTTTTTCTCCTTTTTAGGGGTCTCTGCTACCGGAGAGGCCGAAGCCGGGCCTTTATCCTTGGGGCGGCTGTTGCCGTAGCTTCCCATGGCAATTTTTCCTTTTTTGGTTTTCTTATCACCTCTTCCCATATAAATATGTGTTTAGTGGATTGGTTTTATGCTAATGTACATACAGCTGATACTACCTGCAAGCCCCCCGTATGGTTTTAAAAAATCAGGGGTATTTCTTTGTGGGCGTATACCTGGCTGGCATCTATAGGGGGTACCAGCAAAGTTATTTCTTCAGACGGTAGGTATCCATTACACCTTCGCCGAATTCCCTGAACAAGACAATATCACCATCCGACGCACTCAAGTGAAAGGTGCCGCTCAGGATCAGCGACCAGTCAAAATCTGCTGTGAAAAAACATTCGTTCTGAAATTCGATGGTAGTTCCCTTTATCTGATAGGTGCCGGTACAGATGGCCGGGTACCGACTGATGTTGCTACTGCCGGAAAACCTGCCATCCTTTAATACCAAAGTTACCTCGGCAGCTGCATACTTTGCAGCAGGGCTGGAGCGAATAAAATGACCAGAATAGGTTCCCTCAGCTAGCTGCACAGGGGTCTCAAACGACTGCTCGCAGGCCGACACTCCTGCCAGCAGGCTCAGGAGTAGTAAACTGATCAGTATCGGGCGCATTCTGTAGGTAAGTTTTGGCATACAGCAAGAAACAAAATTTTCGGCAGGGAAACAATACATAGCCGGGAGCATAAAGGGGCTCCCCTGCGTTTATAGGGTAATCAATCCTCCAAACAACCCAATGAATCGCTATGGCAAAAGCACATCCGCACCTGATCACCGCTTTACGACGCACTGCAGACAGACTGGAAAGGGGCGCTCCCTACCAGTGGGGGCATATGGGGAGCTGCAACTGTGGCCACCTGGTACAGGAGCTCACCCGCCTGAGCAAGGCCGAAATTCACCAGCGCGCCCTGCAGAGCCGCAGCGGCGACTGGAACGAACAACTGATTGACTACTGCCCCACCAGCGGCCTGCCCCTGGATGAGGTGATCTCCGAGCTGCTGGCCGCCGGGCTTGACATAGACGATCTGCGGCAGCTAGAACGCCTGAGCAACCCCCTTATCCTGCAGCGCCTGCCGCAGCAGCAGCGCAACCTGCTGCACAACCGCCGCCAGGATGTAGTGGCCTACCTGCAGGCCTGGGCCGGGCTGCTGGAAGACGAGTGGCTGCGCCATACCCCCGTCCCTACCCTGAAGCCTGCACAGGCAAGCCCTCACAAGGTAGTGACAGCCCTGCCCTGATTCTGAGGACACTTCCATATGGCCTGGCTGTGCTCTGAAAAGCTTTTAGAGAAAATCCGCCAGGGGGCTCTTGCATACTGCAGGGCGGTGTGGTATATTTGCACTGGCGAATCGGCACGACCAGCTCCCGCCGAACTCCCCCAGGACCGGAAGGTAGCAAGGGTAGGCGGTTGTAGCGGTGCGATGTTCGATTTGCCTTTTTTTATTTTTAGGGGTCCCCGATTTTTTTAGTAGCTTTAGGCCAAAATTCCCCAACTCTCATGAAATTTTTCATTGATACTGCCAATCTGAACGAGATCCGCGAAGCCTATGACCTGGGTGTGCTCGATGGAGTAACCACCAACCCCTCCCTGATGGCCAAAGAAGGCATCCGCGGTGAGGAAAACGTGCGCAACCACTACAAGGCTATCTGCGACATTGTTGATAATAATGTAAGCGCCGAGGTAATTGCAACCACCTTTGACGAGATCATGCGCGAAGGACGGGAATTGGCAAAGATCGACGATAAGATTGTGGTGAAGGTGCCCATGATCCGCGATGGTGTAAAAGCCCTGAAAGCCTTTTCTTCTGAAGGCATCCGTACCAACTGTACCCTGGTATTTTCTGCCGGGCAGGCCATACTGGCCGCCAAAGCCGGCGCCTCCTACGTATCCCCCTTTATTGGCCGCCTGGATGATGTATCAACCGATGGCATGGCCCTCATTGAGCAGATTGTACAGATCTATCAGAACTATGGCTTTGCCACGGAGGTACTGGCCGCTTCCGTTCGCCATTCTATGCACCTGATCCAGTGTGCCGAAATTGGCGCCGATGTGGCTACCTGCCCCCTGAGCGTAATTACTGGTCTGCTGAACCACCCCCTTACCACCAGCGGTCTGGAAAAATTCCTGGCCGACCATAAGAAGGTGAATGGGTAGTTGGTAGTTGGCATTGAGTATTGAGACAAAAGGCTTCATAGCAAGGCATCAGCTTCTTGTTGTGGAGCCTTTTCTAATGAATACCCCTATAGCTAAAGAAAAATCAAGCGTCTATGTCTCAATACTTACTACTCCATACTCCATACTTACTCCAGCCTGTTTATATTTGTTGCTATGTACATCATCAAAGTAAAAGGCAAGGCCAAAATACCGGATTACATTCAGCTTCGGGACAATAATTTTGTGCTCATCGCCTACTTTCGGGCCGATCGTCCGCTGGACAAGCTTGAAAAATGGGGCCTGGGCGGCAAAGAAGAGCAGCTCAGGGAGATCATCAGCCAGCTGCCCTTTGGCAAGCTCCAGAAACTAGACCTCTAACCTGCCCCTCTCCTATCATGACCTTTGCCCAAGATTCTGTAGTCCGCATAAAAGATGCCGCCATTTACCAGGGTGAGCATCCGGTGCTGCGCGATGTTTCCTTTACCATCAATAAGGGGGAGTTCGTCTACCTGATCGGCCGTACCGGCAGCGGCAAAACCTCCCTGCTCAAAACCCTCTATGCCGATTTGCCCCTGCCCCTGGGCGAGGCCTATGTGGCCGGCTACCAGGTACACAAGATCCGCCAGCACGAGGTGCCCTACCTGCGCCGCAAACTGGGCATTATCTTCCAGGACTTTCAGCTGTTCTTTGACCGCACCGTAGCCGAAAACCTCTTTTTTGTGATGCGGGCTACCGGCTGGGGCGATAAAGGCAAGATGAAGCGCCGCCTGTCCGAAGTGCTCATGCAGGTAGGCCTGGACTCTGCCGCCGGCAAAATGCCCCACCAGCTCAGCGGTGGCGAGCAGCAGCGGATTGTTATTGCCCGCTCCCTCATCAACGAACCCCTGATCCTGGTGGCCGACGAGCCTACCGGCAACCTGGATCCCGATGTTTCCGAGGGCATTTTTCAGCTTTTTCAGGAGATCAATAACAGTGGTACGGCGGTATTAATGGCCACCCACAACCACAAGCTGCTCAACGACCATCCCGGCCGGGTGCTCAAATGCGAAAAAGGTAAGGTGCTGGATTCGGTACATGATGTCTTTAGTTTTCGAAGCGAGTTTTAAGTCCTTCCATAAAGACTAGTTCAAAAGAAAGCCCCTGCTTAGAGTCTAGCAGGGGCTTTCCTTTTTGGCAATTATATTTCTACTATCCTTGATGCAGCTGCAGCCCCTTTTCCCGGGCCAGCTCCAGCATGAGGTTCCAGGCGGCTTCGCGCTGGTTGGGGATCTTGCCTTCCAGAATGGCTTCTTTGATGGCGTCCTTGATGTCGCCCACCACCCGGGAGGGTTTCAGGGCAAAGGCGGCCATGATCTCCTCGCCCGTCACAGGGGGCTGGAAGTTGCGCACCTGGTCTTTCTCCTCTACTTCCTGCAGCTTTTGCTCTACTTTATCAAAGTTGCGCAGGTAGCGCTTTACCCGATTGTCATCTTTAGACGTAATGTCGGCCCGGCAGAGCTTCATCAGGGGGTCTATATCATCGCCGGCTTCGTAAAGCAGACGGCGTACGGCCGAGTCGGTGACCACATCTTTAACCAGGGCAATGGGCCTCAGGTGCAGGCGCACCAGCTTCTGCACAAACTTCATTTTATGGTCCATGGGCAGCTTCATGCGCCTGAAGAGATGGGGAACCATGCGTGCCCCCCTGTCTTCGTGCCCATGAAAGGTCCAGCCCACCCGGGCATCGAAGCGTTTGGTGGGGGGCTTGGCAATATCGTGCAGAATGGCCGCCCAGCGCAACCACAGGTCAGGCGACATCTCGGCCACATTGTCCAGCACCTGCAGGGTATGGTAGAAGTTATCTTTGTGCGTATGGCCATCGCGGGTCTCCACCCCCTGCAGGGCTACCATTTCGGGAAAGAACTGGTGCAGCAGGCGGGCATGGAACAGGAGCTTGAAGCCATAGGAGGGCTTGGGGCTAAGGATTATCTTGTTGAGCTCATCCATGATGCGCTCGGCCGAGATGATCTGCAGACGCTCGGCCTGCTCGATGATCGCATCAAAGGTGTCGGGCGCTATATCAAAATTGAGCTGGGCAGCAAAGCGAATGGCGCGCATCATGCGCAGGGGGTCGTCGGAGAAGGTAATTTTCGGATCAAGGGGGGTGCGGATGATCTTGCGCCTGAGGTCCTTTACCCCCTCAAAGGGGTCCAGCAGCTCGCCCCAGTCGGCCTGGTTGAGGCTGATGGCCAGGGCATTGATGGTAAAATCGCGGCGGTTCTGGTCATCTTCCAGTGTACCATCTTCTACAATGGGCTTGCGGCTGTTGCGGTTGTAGGATTCGCGGCGGGCGCCTACAAATTCTACTTCCCACTCGCCCAGGCGCAGCATGGCCGTGCCAAAGTTCTTGAATACACTTACATGTACCCCAGCGGCGGCAGCCACCCGTTCGGCCAGGGCAATGCCGCTGCCCACGCACACAATATCGATATCCTTGGAGGGGCGTTTGAGTAAGTAGTCCCGCACAAAGCCCCCGATCACATAGGCCGGCTGCTGCAGTTCTGCCGCTACCTTGCCCACCAGGGCAAAAACCTCATGCTCCTCCAGTAATTCCCGACAGTTCATTGAAAAAGATCAGTATTTCAAAAATTTCACATCGCCCCCTATGCCCAGGCGCATGATGCGCTCGGGCGCCAGCCGGAGGCCTGGGTCAGAAGGCAAAGGTAGCACATCCGGCAGAGCCTGCCAACCCTCACCGGCACCCGCCAGGGGCAGGCATAGCAGGCCATGCCCCAGCTTCTCCAGCAGGGCCTGCAGGGGTTTGCAGCGGTTTAGCATCACCCCTACCCATCCTTTATCGTCCAGCATGGCTGCGGGTACGCCCTTGCCTCCTTCGTACCAGATCAGCAGGGCCTTTTCGCTGCCTTCGGCTATGTCCCAGGCCAGGTCGGGAAAGCGCTGCACATACTCATACAGGCGGTCCATGGCCCCAATCAGTACAAAACCCTTGGTCAGGGGCAGTACTGCCCCAGCGGCGGCCGTCTCCAGCGCCTGGGGGTTGCGGGGATTGGCCAGCAGCCAGGCGCCGCTTTTATCTGCTAACACTAAAAATCCCCCATTGCGCAGGTGCCTGGCCAGGGTATCCGGATTGCTCATCATTACTGCTATGCTTGTGGGGCCTAAAGTTCTCTAAAAAAAAGGAGAATCGCAGGCATCCTTTGCCAGCCCCCTGCTGCCCAATCAAAATGGGGTGAATGTGTACCTTTCAGGACAAATCTGGCGCGTTTTGTTGCTATTTTTTTCTCACTTTTGAGAACTGAATTCGCAATTAACAATACCCTCAACCACATATTCCCCTAAAATGAAAAACATGTTTGCCTGGCTGCTGTTGTTCTTTGCCACAGCCTCAGCCTCTTTTGCACAGGAAGTCAAAATTGAAGATGTCCGCAGAAACGAGTTCAAGGGCGTACGGGCCATTATGAACAAAGCTACCAACGAACCGGCCGGCTATTACACCTTTTATGTAAGCGAAAAAGTAGGTGGTGGCATGGTTGAGTTTGTGCTTGAGCTGTTCGACACCCAGCTGAACCGTATCAACAGAACCCCCATTACCATTACCAAGCGCTCGGTAGTATCCAGCAGCGTGTTCAATGGCGATGCTTTCTTCTTTGCCTTTGCCGACATGAGCAAAAAGTCCATGGCCTTTGTAACCATTGACACCAAGGGCAACATCATCAAGCGCCGGGACATTGAGGCCGATAAGCGCCACACCACCGAAGCCGAAGTGTTTCCCGACCAGAATAAGGGATTCTTCGTGATCCGCCCCATCAAGGAGAAAAAATACGGCTATTCCATCGAAAAGCTTGATAAGGAGCTGAATGTACTCTGGGAGAAGAAAATGGTGCCAGAAAAGGGCTATATTGGTGTAGAAGCCATCGAATCGGCCGGCAATCGGCTGATCGTTACCCAGATTGCGGGTCCCAACCGACTTTCCAAGAAAATGCTGGGCCAGATCCTGTGCTTCAACAATAGCGATGGCAACCTAATCTTCAGCCATGAGCTATTTGATGGCGTAGCCACGGCCATGCCTACTGCCTTTATGGTAGATGCCGAAAACAACCTGGTAAGCGGGGGCATGTATTTTGAAGGCGAAAAGTGGGACAATGTAAATTCAGACGGCATTTTCTTCCTGAAGCTTTCGGCCGACGGCAAGCAGCTGGCCTACAGCAAAACCGACTGGAACGATGGCATCAAGAAATTCCTGAAAGCCTCTACCACCGGCTTTGCGCTTGGAAGCCAGCCCAAGATCTTCTTTGAAGATATCGTAGAAACCTCCTATGGCTATCGGGTAATTGGCGAAACCTTCCGCAAAAACATTCAGCTCATGGCCAACCCCATGAAAATGTTTGACGGACATGTACTGGGCGCCAGAAACAGCAACAACTCACAGGCCATGACCTTTGAGATCATGGACCTGATGCTCTTTAACTTTAATCTGGAAGGCAAGCTGTCGGGCATGACCCACATTCCAAAGCCGCACACCAAAATTACGCTGCTTGACCCCTACAATGGCTATGGTGGCCTCCAGCTATCGCGCATTGTAAAGGAATTTGGCTACTTCGATTACAGCTTCAGCGTATCACAGCCGCTCAACGGCAACCTGATCATTGTATCCCGCATCCTGGAAAAACACCCCAAGATTGGTATGTACTCGGTTGATGATATCAACAATAAAGTGGAGACCAAAGAGCTGATCCTGGACAGAATGCCGGGCTATGTAACCGATGCCCGCGTAGGCGCTCTTCCCAGCACCAATGGCAAGATGTGTATCTTCTTCTATGATAAAAAGGAAAAGACCATTACGCTTTACCTGGAAGATATGGACCTGAGCAAAACCTTCAGCAGAAAGTAAGTCTACTATTACTATTTCTTCTCTCTCCCTCTAAAAGCTGGCTCAGGCCGGCTTTTTTTATGCGCTGCCTGCTGTGTTGTGCGCGTTTGCACAAAAAGATTGGACAGTAGGGAAAGGAGCGATTACAGGACGCGCATTCCTAGCGGGTACCCGCTTCTCCCTAAGCAGTATTGATGTCTGGCTTGCATGAAACCTCTCAGTTGTGCGTACCCCTTTCAATTACAAAAAGGGAGCACCTCTGCAGATGCTCCCTTTTTGTAGTTGGCTCGCCAGCCCAGCGGCTAGCGGAAGGTTGGACAAGGAATAAACTTCTCTTTGCGCTTTACCTTGCGCGATTCCTGCGAGGCAAAGTTCAGCACCATGGTCACCTCATGAGCGCCGCCCGATACCGGGCCAAAGCTGGAGATGGTAAAGTCGTAGCTGTAGCCCAGATCAACCTGCGGGAAGCGGAAGCCGAACAAAAAAGCCACGGCATCCTGCCGGTTGTAGTTATACTCGTCCTTAAAGAGGGGCAGGCCACGGTACCAGAGGCCGGCCATGATGGGGTCGTAGTGGAACTGCAGGCCCATATCGAGCTGCTGAAAGCGCCCCTGCTTTTTGTAGATAAAGGCTGGGGCCAGGCTGGAGGTGCGGTCTTTGGTCATTACCCCATTGTACATGCTGATGCGCATGCCGCCATGTACGGTATACTTGGCCGGCAGGCGATCGTCGTTGCCCAGCAGCGACTGGTTGGGCTCGTTCAGGTGATAGACCGAGGCGCCCATCCAGGCCAGTTTGTTATAAACCAGCAGGCCAGACCCAAAATCGAAATAGCCAAAGTTGGTAATATTGAGGGCAGCTGCATCGTTTGTATTTTCCGGCATATCACCCCGGAAACCAATCTGGTCGCCCAGGGTAAGCTTGCTCCAGTCCAGGCCATTCTGCACATAGCCAAACTGCAGGCCCGGGCTCATGACCCAGCCATTGCGGAAATTGACCTTGTAGGAATAATAGCCTGATACGCTGGTGCGGGTAAAGCCGCCGGTGCCGGCCTTGTCCTGCACAATCATCCCGCCAAAGCCGCTGCGCAGCTTGCGCATGTTATAGTCGTAGGAAAGCGCGGTGGTGGTAAAGGCCCTGGGAAGGGAGGGCCACTGGTTGCGGTACACCAGGTTGGCCCGGTGCATGCGCCCGGTGCCGGTAAAGCCGGGGTTCAGGTACAGGGGTGCTGCATAAAACTGGGTAAACTGCGGATCTTGCGCCAGCGCCTCTCCGGCAACCCCCATACAGATCAGCAACAATATCAGGTAAAGCTTTTTCATGGCTTTGGTTGGTCTTTAGATTATCGTATAAGGGTTATATCACCAATCTTCTGCAGGCTCTGGCCATCGCTGAACTCCACCAGCACTTTAAAGGCATACACATCGGCCTTGCAGAGCTGGCCTTTGTAGTAGCCGTTCCACCCCTTGTTCTTCTCATTACTCTCAAAGAGCAGCTCACCCCAGCGATTGTAGATCTTCATATTGAAGGATTTTACACCACCGGTCATATAGGGCAGGAATACATCGTTCTTGTTCCACTCATCCCGGTTCTCCGGATCCAGGTAGCCACTGGCCGGGCCCGAGGGGTCTGGCGTAAAGGCATTGGGGAAGCGGATCTCCCCTCCTGCCTGGGCACTTACCACCTGGTTGAGGATTAGGGTATCGGCGCAGCCCCACTGGTTACGGGCTATGAGGGTAATGTCATAAATGCCCGGCTGGGTATAGTAATGTACCGGCGAGGCATCGGTATAGGTAGTGCCATCGCCAAAATCCCAGAGGTAGGAGTCGGCCCCTACCGAGTAGTTGGCTACGCGCACCGGCTCGCTGGGCACTCGTACCACACGGTCCCACACATCAAAATTGGCCTGGGGCACCTCATATACCGTCACCATCTTTTGGGTAACGGTTTTGGTTTCGCCCGTGCTGTTGCTGGCGGTAAGGGATACTTCGTATACACCCGGTCGGTAATAGGTATGGGTGGGGTTGGCCTCCCGGGACTGGGTGCCATCGCCAAAGTTCCACAGATAGGAGAGCGGATCGGTAAACTGGGACTGGTTCACAAAGCTTACCTCCAGCGGCGCACAACCGGCCACCGGCACCGGCTCAAACTCTACAATGGGGCTGGTATCGCCTACCCTTACCTCCTGGGTGTAGGTAGCGGTGCAGCGGCCATTGGAGATGGTAAGCGTAATCAGGTAGGTGCCATAGGCCGTATACTGCTTGCTGCCGGGGTATACCTCGGTGCTGCTGGTGCCATCGCCAAAGTTCCAGCTATGCGTCCAGGCCTCGGCATGGGGCGTGGTATTGGTGATGGTTACGATAGCTTCCGGCAGGTTAGGCTGGTTGTTATCCAGTGAAAAGAGCGGGCTCAGTTGCGGGTAGACTGTAATGGTGCTGATGCTGGTTTTGCTACAGTTGGTGCTGGAGGTTCCCTCATACACCACTTCATAGACCTGTACGGCATTGGTGCTATTGGTAAACTGGTAGGCTACCTCTGCCGTGCTGCGCTCCTCAAGCCGGTCGGTGGTACCTTGCAGGCGGTACCACCAGCGGTGGCTGCTCACATTCTGTGAGCGGTTGGCAAAGCGCACCTCATCCGGCGCACAAATGATCTCCTTATCCGGTGTAACCTGCACCGCTACGGCCGGATTTACAGTAACCAGCTGACGGCTTACCGAGCGGCATCCCGTCACTGCATCTTCGGCTGTAAGGGTAACTTCGTAGTAGCGGATGCGGTCGGTAAGCTCATTATAAAAGGTGTGGGTTAGCTGTGCATCACTACTTACCACGGATGGACTACCATCGCCCCACTGCCAGGTATAGGTTACCCCCTGCTGCAGCTGGGTATTGGTAAAGCTAACCTGCACCGGTCCGCAGGCAGGTGCCGTTACATCCATGCTAAAGCGGGCGGCTACCTCCGGAAATACGCTGATGTCGAAGCGCTGCTGGCTGGTACAGCCCTGGGCAGTTCCGGCCCGGTAGATCACTTCATACACCAGGGTAGTGCTGCCGGTATTGGTCAGCGGTGGTATTTCGGGAATGCGGGTGGCTGCGGTATACACGTCGGCTCCGGTATCTTTACGCCGCACCTGCCAGTAATGGGTAGTTGCATTGTCGGTAGCATTCTGGAAGCCCAGCTGCAGGGGTGAACAGCCCTGGGTTACAGAGGGCACCACATCGGCCCGAATCTGGGGATAGACCGTAATTTCCTGCGTTGCTGTTGTGCTGCAGCCTGTGCTCAGATTTTCGGCCAGCACCCGTACGGTATATGTACGCTGGGCGCTTAGGGAGGTATTTTCAAAGCTGTGCTGCAGGCTGGTTTCGGTAGTGGTGATGGTATTGGCCGAGCCATCGCCCCACTGCCAGGTATAGCGCATGCCGGTCTGCGGCGCCTGGTTGGTAAAGGTAACCTGAAGCGGACCGCAACCCTGCACCTTATCGGCACTGATCTGAAGGGATACCTGCGGATAAACGGTAATCTGCCGGCTGAGCATATCGGTACAGCCTTCGGCATTAGCAGCTACATAGCGCACCTCATAGGTAAGCGTGCTGCTGCCCTCGTTGGCAAAGGTGTAATTGGTGAGGTCACCGCTTACGGCTTCAAAATCGGCCGCACCCGGCTGGCGGATAAACCAGCCACTGGCTGCCCCTGTATTGCCGCGGCTGCGGTTGGTAAAGTTCACCTGCAGCGGCGCACAGCCTGCAAGCCTGTCGGCTTCAAAATCGGCCAGTACCCGCGGCGCCACCACTACCTGCACCACATGCGAACTGGTACAGCCCGAAGCGGTTTTGGCCGTAAGCCGTACCGGATAGGTCAGGGCCGTGGTATAGGAGGTGTTGGTATAGGTCTTGGTAAGCATGGCATTGCTGCTGACGGTACTGGTACCATCGCCCCACTCCCAGGTATACTCGGTGCCGGAGGCATTAACGGAGGTATTTTTTACGGTAATGGTGTAGGGCTCACAAAGGGTAGTACCTCCTGTTACCTCAAAAAGGGCATGCGGCTGGGGTGCTACTGTAATGATAATGCTGGAATCGGCCGCACAGCCCTGGGCCGTTTTGGTTTGCAGCGTAATGCGATACTGCTTATCCAGGGTAGTGCTGTTGCCCAGCTCTATATAGCTGAAATTATCCGTAGAGGCGGGGTCAAAGAATGCTGGGCCATACACGGGCTGCATGCTGCTCAGATCGGTTACCGTCCAGGTACGCTGGGTGCCGGTAATGTTTGCCTTGTTGAGACTTACGGTAAGGGGGGCACAGCCCGATGTTTTATCTACTGAGAACCAGGGGCGGGCATTGGGGTACACCACTACCTGTGCCGGTACGGTCTGATACCGCACGCAGCCATCGGGTGCTGTGGCCCTTAGCCAGAGCTGGTAATTTCCTTCTTCGGTAAACCGCAGCGAGAAGCGGGAAGCAAGGCTGCCGCTCAGGGGTTGCACTTCCTGCTCGGGCTTGCTGCCATGGCGCATGATCAGTGCATACTGGGTACCGGCAGGGGCAGCGCCTGTCTGGTTCTCAAACTCTACCTCCAGCGGACTGCAGCCACTGTCGTAGGTTGATACGATCACCACCTTTACATCATCCAGCACCTGAGGGCTTACCTGCAGGCTGGCGGTTTTGGCCGGGCTGCTGCAGTCAAAGAAGTTTTCGGTGATCAGCTGCAGGTCTACACCATAGGCAGGCGCCGTTACGGCCGGGCGCTTGTAGACGATCTGGAACCGATCATCGTACTGCACGGAGGCTACGTTCTCGGGTTCAGGGAAGATGGTCCAGTGATAACTGCGGATGCCGCTTGGGTTGGTCACTTGTACTTCATAGGTGGTTTCGTCGCAGGTTTCGGCTACCTTCACTACTGTAAAGTCGGCCTTGGGCACCGGATTAACCCGGTAGATTTCCTGGGCGGGCGCTACGCACTGGCCGGCTTTTTCGGCCACCAGCTTTACGGTATAGGAGAGTGAGCCGGTGGTGGTATTGCTGGCGGTAAAGCGCAGGCTTTCAAACTCGGCCTCTCCCCTGTTTTTGATGATCTGCTGCTGGCTGGCTCCCTGGGTAATGGTCCAGATGTAGCGGTCGGCACCGATATCACGGGTGGCCTGGGTGGTAAGCAGCTCCAGCTCCAGCGGGGCACAGTTGGGGTCAAGCGCACTGTAGCCCGGGGCGATAAAACCGACTGCGGCGCCGGGCTTTACCTGCACCAGCAGTGTTTCACTCTTCTGTGTACATCCGTTGGGGGCATTGGCTTTGGCCTCCAGCCAGATCTGATACTCCTTTAAGGCGCTGGTGGTGTTGGCGAACGCCTGGGCCAGGCTGGGATCAGGCATGGGAATACGGCTTTGCGTAGTGCCATCACTCACCACCAGCGTATAGCTGATGCCTGCCGGGAATGTAGCACTGGCATTGTTGGATAGGTTGGTAAAGGTAACCGGCTCGCCGGGACAAATAGGCTGGGTATAATTGTAACCAAGTACCGCCTTGGGCACCGGATTTACAATCACATCCTGTACCAGCAAATCGGTACAGCCGCTGCTGGTGCTTACCCGCAGGGCTACTTTGTAGGTACCCGCCGTAGTATAGGTATGGCTAATGGTGCCGCTACCGGTATAATCTGCGCTAAAGGTGCTGCCATTGTAGTCAACATCCCACTCCCAGCTGCTGAGGGCATCTCCCCCTATGGCATGAGAAAGTGTAGCGGTCTCTGTAAACGTTACTGCCTGGCCCTGGCAGAGATCGGCTGCACTAAAGGCGGCCATGGGGGCGCCGGTAATGGTAAGCGTGCTTTCCTGCTGGGTGGTACAACCCGTTATCCGGTCGGTAGCCAGCAGACGCACTTTATACATCCCTGGTTTTGTATAGCTGGTGGCATGCGTAGCCGTCTGGCTTGCCCCTCCATTGAAGTTCTGCTCGGCAAATACGGTGCTATCGGGAGCCGTAGCTGTGCTGTTACGCTTGTACAGGCTGATGCGGTACTTATAATTGTTGCTGCTGAAGAGGGCAAAGTCAAAGCTGGTGGCCATAGCGCCCCCGTTCCAGCAAAGCTGCAGGGCATCGCCGGCTATGCCATTGATGCTGGGCGCTATGCTGGGGGCAGCATAGACGTTCACCAGTTTTTCTATAACCGTCCAGCAGGCATTGGCCGCATCGTTGTTGCGCAGGCGAAGGCGAATGAGCTTTTGACCAGCTGAAGGAAAACCGGGAAAATCATAGTTTTTGGCTACTTTGGCCTCCAACAGCTCAGTACCGGTGGCATCGTTGTAGATCTGCCATTCGTAGCGCACGTTAACCACATCCTCTACGGTTTCCTGCCCTTCCAGACGTACTTTTTCGCCGGGGCAGAAACTGTCGGTCACCACACCGTCTTTATTTTTGGTGGTGATGGTTCCCTCCGGGCGGGGAATGATCTTGATAATGGCTGTAGTGGTAATGGGCGCAAAGTCGCCGTCCCGCACATTGGCAGGGGGTGCATTGGCGGCATCGGGAGCATCATAGGGGTTACAGGCATTCCAGTTCCGCAGGGTGATCTCGGTAGATCTCCCCTACCTGCGCCGTTGCCGGNACGGTGATCAGACGCGTCTGGTGGTTGGGC
>NZ_AODQ01000099.1 GCF_000348925.1 Cesiribacter andamanensis AMV16
ACTGGCTGGTAGTTTTACCCCTTTTCTGGTAGAGGCGGCCATTCGGCAGGCCACCGAGGGCCGCACCCCCCTGCCTGCCTGGCTGCAGGATCAGCAGGCGTCTCCGATGGGGGAGGCCCTGGGGAGCCTCTCCATCAACCTGCGCCAGCTGCCCAACCTGCTGCGCATTTTTGCTGCCAACGAAAGCAATGTGCAGCAGATGCTGCCCCACCTGCCGTATTTTAGCCGGCTGGATGCCCTTACAGCCTCCGAAGGCCTGCTGCTGACAGGCTTTACCCAAAAGGCCGAGGAGCAAACAGAAGATTTTCTGTGGACGCTGCACAACCAGAAGCCCCAGCCCCTGCGGCTCGATTTTCTGGTACCCCTACGGGCAGCCAGTCTCCTGTTTGTAGGGGTTGACCACCCCCAGGAGTGGCACCGCCAGCTGCGCAGCTACTGGCAGAAGGAGGGAAGTACCCAGTGGGAGCGCTGGCAGGTACTGGAGGCCCGGGCTCCGCATGCAGCCAGCCTGCTTCCGCTCATGGGCACCCAGCTGGGCCTGGCCACCGTACCTACGGCCGGCAGTCCCCAGCCCGACCGGCTACTGATCATGCACATGCCCGACAGCGGAGCAACCGCTGCCGCTATGCAGGAGCTGATCCGCCAGCTGGGCAGCAGCGATACCCTCTATTCTGAAACCTTTCTGCGCCAGCAGCTGCAGGAGCTGCCCTATACTGAGTTTCCGGCAGCCTTGCTGGGAAGCGCCTACCTGGGCTTTAGCGAGTGTTATTTTACGCAGGTAGAGGAGTATCTGGTGCTGGCCACCTCCATCCCGGCCCTGAAAGAAATGCTCCTGGATGTGCAGGCAGAAGAAACCTGGCAGCGCTCCGTGCGGCTAAACCGCTTTTTGTCCCGCCTGGATCCTGAGCAGAACTATGCCCTTTACCTGAATACCACTACCCTCTGGCCCCTGCTGTACCGGCAGATGGCGGGCCCCTGGCGGGAGTTCTGGGATAAGCACAGCCAGGCCCTGCGGCAGGTAGACCTGCTGTCGCTCCAGCTTTCGGCTTCAGAAGGGGCCTTTTATACCAATCTCTTTCTGCACCTGGACCGCCGGCCCGAGCGGCTGCTGGAGCAGATTCAGCTGAGCAAAAAGGCAAGCACCCCCCTGGCAGCGCCCCTGGCCTCGGCCCCCCAGCCGGTGAACTACCGGCAGCAGCGCGCCGGCCACTGGCTGGTGCAGGATACGGCCCGGCAGCTGTACCTGCTGGACCGCAGCGGCCAGATTGTAAATTCCCGCCCCCTGGGCAGCTTTTTGCAGCAGGGCATCAGCGAGCTTGACCCCCAAAAAAACAAAAATCCGCACTACTTCTTCATCAGCCGGGATAGTGCCTACCTGCTGCAACCCAACCTGAAATCCCTGAAGCCTTTTCCCATGGCCCTGCCCGGCGGGGAGGCACTGGAATGGGCTACGGTGATGGACTATGACGGATCCCTGCGCTACCGCTTTCTGCTGGCCTCCGCCAGTGGCCGGCTCTTTATGTACGATTTGGACGGCACCAACCTGGAGGGCTGGCAGCCAAAGGACCTGCAGGGAGCGCTGAGCGCAGCGCCCGGGCACATGCGGGTGCGCTCCAAAGACATTCTCTATGCCTTTCAGAAAAAGGGGCAGATACAGGCCTTCACCCGCAGGGGCGAGGCTTACCCGGGCTTTCCACTTAATCTGGGCGATAGCCTGTTGGGGCCGGTGCACATCCGGCAGGGCTCCGATTTTAAAAGCACCCGTTTTACTACCGTAACGCTCTCGGGCCTGCTGTATGAGTGGGATCTTGAAGGCAAGGTGCTCAGCCGCAGGCAGCTGTTCCGGCCCGATGCCCGGGCTCGTTTTTACCTGGTGCCCGACGCCCGGGGCCAGCGCTTTATCATTGTGCAGCAGGACCGCCTGCGGCTGCGGCTGCTAAATGAAAATGGCAGTGAGCTGTTTGAAAAAGATTACCTGGGCGCCGGCCGGATGCAGGTGCAGTACTTTCCTTTTGCCGATGGCGCAGCCCTGATTGCCGTTACGGATCCTGAGCAGGAATTTACCTACTTGTATGATCTGAAGGGAAATTTACTGCAGACCCAGCCCCTGAACAGCTGCTGTCCCCTAAGCCTGCAGCCCGGCACTGCCGGCGATAGCCTGCGTGTAGTGAAGGGGTATCAGGGGGTAGTGGAGCAATTTCTGATGCCGGCCATTCATTCGTCTAATTAACAGTCCTTTTCCAAAAGTTCCTTAAACGAAACAATATTTGTACGGTCTGCGTACAAGTCGGAAGATTTGTGTGACGCTTGGCCGAAGGGTGTAAGGATATTTTGTTATTGCAGGATTTTTTATAAAAACAGTTACTACCTTGGCAGGGACAAATCAACTCCTCTCCATGCTGAAGTTTTTTTACGTGCTGCTGCCGGTAAGCCTGCTGTTGTGCGCCCAGCAAGCTACGGCACAAACCCCTCCCCCTGTATTACAAGCCTTTTCCTCCGCCTTTGGCAAGGGCGATACGGCCGGCTTAAACAGCCTGCTGCATGAGGAAGTGGAACTGGTAGAGCGCGGCAAGTCGGGCACCTATCAGCGGCAGGTAGTGGCCGGCAAGCTGGCCGACTTTTTCCGGGCCAATCCGCCGGCAGGCTTTCAGCTGCGGCACCAGGGCTCCTCAGCCGATGGGCAGCTGTATGCCATCGGGCAGCTTACTACCCAGTCGGGCAGCAGCGTTAAAGTGCTGATACGCGCCAGGGCCCTGCCCGGAAATCAGTACAAGATCATCAAGCTGGACCTGCTTTAAGCCCCTCGCCATCTTCTGCTGGTCAACGCCCTTCCTGCCCATAGCGAACGGCCTTGCTGCCAGCCCCCAACCTCTGGGCAAACTGTGTTAAAGATCTGCTCTATAGCGTGCGTGCAGCAGCCACCGGCCGGAATGCCCCTGCGGCTAAAAGGGCAGGCCAGGAACTTGGAGAAGTACGCGCAAACATCGACCTTTGAAGCCAGTTTTTTATTCCAGAGTCCTATTACTAAACCACTTTTACATGAAATTCGGAACCAAAGCCATACATGCAGGCGTAGAGCCAGATCCGCACACCGGGGCCATCATGACCCCCATCTACCAGACCTCAACCTATGCCCAGACCTCGCCTGGCCAGCACAAGGGCTATGAGTACTCCCGCACACACAACCCCACCCGCACGGCCCTGCAAAACAGCCTGGCGGCGCTGGAGGGGGGGAAGCATGGGTTGTGCTTTTCTTCCGGACTGGGCGCCATGGATACCCTGCTGAAGCTCTTCAAGCCCGGTGATGAGATCATCAGCACCAACGATCTGTATGGCGGTTCGTACCGTATATTTAAGCGGGTGTATGAGCCCTTTGGCCTCAAGTTTCATTTTGTGCCCATGCAGGATATGGAGGCCATCCGCTCCAGGATCAATGCCAACACACGCATGATCTGGGTAGAGACCCCCACCAACCCCCTGATGAACATCATTGACATTGAAGCCTGCGTTAAGCTGGCAAAGGAGCATAATCTGCTGGTAGCGGTAGATAACACCTTCTGCTCGCCCTATCTGCAGACTCCCCTGGCCCTGGGCGCCGATATTGTGATGCACAGCGTCACCAAGTACATTGGCGGCCATTCCGATGTGGTAATGGGCGCCCTGGTGCTCAATGATGATCAGCTGCATGAGCGGCTGATGTTTCTGCAGAATGCCTGCGGAGCAGTGCCCGGCCCGCAGGATTGCTTTCTGGTGCTGCGGGGTATCAAGACCCTGCACATCCGCATGCAGCGCCACTGCGAAAACGGCCGCAAAATTGCCGAATACCTGAGCCAGCACCCCAAAGTAGGCAAGGTGTACTGGCCCGGTCTGCCTGAGCACCCCAACCATGCAGTGGCCAAAAAGCAGATGCGCGACTTTGGCGGCATGATCTCCTTTACCCTGAAGGGCGATGTGCTGGAAGATGCCATTGGCGTGCTGGAGCGCTTCAAGTACTTTACCCTGGCCGAGTCGCTGGGAGGGGTGGAGTCGCTCTGCGGGCATCCGGCCAGCATGACCCATGCCAGTATTCCCAAAGAAGACCGGGAGCAGGCCGGCCTGAAGGATTCCCTTATCCGCCTGAGCGTTGGCATCGAGGACATCGAAGACTTGCTTGCCGACCTGGAGCAGGCCATTGGCTAGGTATAGGATCTTTTGTAGAAGCCATCCCAAAGGGGATGGCTTTTTTTCTTTCCGGCAGGGCGGGCTTGCGAAAACCCCAATTTCTTTGTAACATACTTACCAGAAGAGATTTACCGCAGCAGGTCCCGGCCGGCGCCGCCATTTTTTAGGCAAGGGTTGGGAATCCACAAGGAATTTTTTGGACAGGTTTCAACCATTTCTATCTGTCATGTGTCTATCTATCAGAGAAAAGCTTAATGTATAGCGATAAGGAAATCGTTGAGGGGTGCCGCCGCAACGACCTAAAGATGCAGCAGGCGCTGTACGACCGCTTTGCCGGACGTATGTTTGTTGTGTGTCTTCGCTATGCATCCGGACAGCTTGAGGCGGAGGATATACTGCAGGAAGCTTTTATAAAGGTGTATCGCAAGATCGATACCTATCGGGAAGAAAGCTCGCTGGCCCACTGGCTTAAGCGCGTTGTGGTAAATACGGCGCTCAACCATCAGCGCAGCCGGCTGTACATGTACCCGATGGTGGATGTGGAAAGCCTTCATGACCTTTCCGATCAGGAGTCGATCTTATCTGATTACACTTTTCAGGAACTCTTAGAGCTTATCCGGGAACTGCCTGCGGGCTGCCGGGTGATTTTTAACCTGTTTGCTATAGAAGGTTACGGACATAAAGAAATTGCAGAGCTGCTGGGCATATCAGAAGGAACCAGCAAATCGCAATACGCCAGGGCTAGAAAGTTATTACAGGAGCAACTGGCAGAAACGGAGAAACGTGTTTATGGACGACGAATTAGATAAGCGCGGACCCTGGGAAGGAGCCTGGCAAAAGGCCCTCGATGAACCCTCCATCACACCTCCCGGCAGGTTATGGCAGGGGCTTGAGAATTCCCTTATGGAGCAGCAGCTGAGCCGCTACAAGCGCCGCCTTGCCCTCTACCAGGGGCTGGCAGCGGCCTCGGTGGTGTTGCTTGGGCTTTGGACGGGCTGGTGGCTCATAGTAGGCGAACCGTCATTGAATCAGAACAGACAGCCGCATGTCGCTACAGAACAGACTGCTCCTCCACAGCCTGCCACCACCGCCACCGCACTACCCCCTGTGCCAGCCGGGCAGTCCCTTGCCGGGGCAGGCGTTGATCAAGGTATAAGCGCAGCGCGTTTGCAGCTAGCCTCCCGCGCGCTCTTTTCCTATACCCCCCTGGCATTCTCTCCAGCTGCACCGGCTCTGAGGGGGCATGCTCTTGCCTCTCCCTTTTATGCCGGCTCAGGAGCAGGGGTGGGGCTTCGGCCCTTTTATTCCGGTAGTGGGGCTGAGCAGGACCAAGTTGATACTGGCGCTTTACCCCTTAGTCCCGGATTGCTAACCGCCATCAAAGCCGAGCTGGCCCTGCAGCAGCCGCAACCCAATGTGCAGGTACAGGGTGTGGCCCTGGCCGCTGCCCCTGCAGTTCAAAAGAGCAAGCCAAGGCCCATGTGGCAGTCAAACGGCAGCATGTGGCTGGGCGCCTCGCTGGCCAGTACGCTCTTTAGCCCCAACATCAGCAGCGATAATATGGGCATGAGCTACCTGCAAAACCAGCAGCCTGTTGGGAAGGACGGGCAGGTGTATTCGGCCAATATGGGCAGCTGGAATGCCAAAGAAAACAGCCTGCCGTCGGTTGATTTTCGGCTGGATGCGGGCTACCGCTTCCGCCCCCGCTGGATGCTGCACACCAGCCTGCAGTATGCCAACTACCGGGTAAATACCCTGGCTGGCAGCTTTGTGAGCCATGAAGATGGCCAGAGCTACCCCCTGTACTACAGTAATTTCAGCTATGATAAGCTACAGCTGACCAGTCCTAACTCCCGCAGGGCAATTCCGGTTGAAGTCATCAATACCTATTCCTTTGTGCGGGTGCCCGTAGCGCTTAACTATGTAGTGTATGAGCGGGCGCTGGGCGTGGCCCTAAGTGGGGGCCTCTCGGCCGATGTGTTCATGGGCAGCAGAATTGCCGACCAGGACAGCCGGCTGGAAGAGTTTGAGATTTCTGCAGGGCAAGACTCGCCTTTTAACCGCCTGCACCTGAGCGGACAGCTGGGGCTCCAGCTTTACTACCGGGCCGGCCACAATTACCTGCTTACGCTGGAGCCTAGCTACCGGCACGCCCTTAGCGACTTTAGCAAATCTGGCGGTTTCTTTAACAGCCGGCCGTCGCACGTTGGCATAGCGGCTGGCTTCCGTTTTATCCTTCGCTAAAAATTTTTCACAGTTTTTTTTGCCCGTTCCAACCTTTGCCGGGCATGCAGTGTCAAGGTAGGTAGAAAGAAGAAATACGCATTTCCTTTAAATAAAGGGTGTGAAGAGGAGGAATCACCGGCTACAGGCCGGTGTTTCTTTTTTAGGCAGGGGCTAGATGGGGTCAGCCCCTTTTTCGCGCTTAAAGAGATTTCCAAAAATATTCAGGCGGCTGAAAAACTCCTTGCGGGGCACAGCTATGATGCTGAAAATGCGCTTGCGGGCTTCTATAAAGCTCTCCCTCCGAATGGCCTTGCGGTTAATGGCATGGGTAGCCCCGCAAAATTTTTGGGTGATCAGGCCAATGCGCAGCACCATCAGCCCATTAAAGGTGCCCTGCACAATGCTCTCTACCACATTGCCTAGTCCGGGAATGATCTTGGTGGCCCGGGCCCCCACCGAGGCGGTGGTTTCAGCCCCGTGGTTGGCCAGCTCTTCTATAAATTCATCAATGTTCTCTTCCAGGTACTGATCCAGGTTATCTTCCAGCAACTTGGCGCCTATTACAATAAGGCCAATCTGGCTGTAGAGTGAGAGCAGCTGGCGCAGGCTGGTGCGCTGCCAGTAGATGCGGCTTACCCGATAGACTGTATTGATGGAAAAGTAAAAGACAATAAGGCTATCAAAGGTGCCATTTTGTGAGATGGCCGTGCCGGCAAAGGTGCGGATGGTATTATACTGAATCACCCGGTCGGCATGCCGGTTGAGGAGGGCTACGGCGGCGGGTATGTCTTTTTCGCCCTCTACCAGCAACTGTTCCCGGCGAATGATCCGGTTTTTCTGGTAGCGCCGCACCAGCGATGCCCGGTAGTCTGCCAGAAGTTTGGGATCATCGGTCTGGGGGGGTAGCTGCGCTTTGGGCAGCGAGAGGTAGGTGTAGAGCGGCACCAGCATCAAACCAAAAAAGAGGCCGGAAAGTCCCCAGAGAACAATGTCGCCCAGCAGCGGATCAACCCGATCGGCCAGATACACCAGGCTACTGATCTGATTGACCAGAAAAAGTACAAAGCCCAACACCAGCAGGATCAGGATCGGGACGATGATGAAACGAATGGTACGCATAGTTTAAGTAACTAAAAATGCCGGGTTTAGGCCAGCAAATAGCGCAGAAGCACACAAAATTCCCTGAAAATGTTGACCGATATGCCTATTTTATTGCATATTGATCAACAAGGCTGTAAGCAGCAGGCTGCCGGTAAGTAGAGGTGGAAACGAGTGTTAGGGCTGCCTCCGCTGTCCGGGGCGGTTTTTGGCCTGTACAGACAGGTAGGGCAAGCGGTGAAAACAGCTAAATTCTGCCGGCAGTCTTACATGCTTTCCTAAACCCAACTTAAACGCGGTTTTTTACCCAATTAAGGGGTAATTTGCGCATTGATCTCTGTTTTACCCTACCGAAGCTGTTTGTGAAGCCCTCATTGCCATTGCCCTTTGCCCCTGCGGACGATCCGGAGATGCGCGTGCTGCAGGAGCACATTAGAGCGCAGGAAGAGATGCTGTCCCGTACCACCACCTACCTGATGGAGATTCAGGAGGAGCTGGAGCAATCCCGGCAGGCCCTTGCCGAGCATAACCAGTCACTCGAGCAGATGGTAGAGCAGCGCACCCGGGATCTGAAGAAATCAGTAGACCAGCTGCAGCTGGAGGTTCAGAAACGAGAGAAAGCCCAGCAGGAGCTTTTTGTGGCCAATCATGAACTGAATACCCTGCTGTACCGCTCCTCACATGATTACAAGGGGCCCATCTGCTCGGCCTTCGGGCTGCTGTCGCTGCTGGAGAGCACCATGAAGGGGGTGCAGTTGGATGAAGAAAGCCAGCAATACCTCAGGATGCTGCATACCCCCCTGCAAAAGCTGGAGGCCCTTACCCGCACCACCACCTCCATTGCCGAGTACCGTCAAAATCCTGTTTATCCCGAGCCCGTAGACCTGGCGGTCCTGCTGGACAGGCTGCTGGATAAATTCAAACAGCAACTAAAGGGGGCGTACCCCGAGGTGAGGGTCCACAATACCCTGGAGCGCCCCCTCTGTACCGATGCCCACATGTTGGAAAATATCCTGGAAAGTCTGTTGAGCAATGCCATCCGCTACCGGCGCCTGCAGCAGGGCCATGCCATCCGCATTGTGCTGCAGCCCTATTATACCCAAACCAGGCTGGTGGTTGAGGACAATGGCACCGGCATTCCGCTGGAGTATCAGCACCGGGTGTTTGATATGTTTTTCCGGGCGAGTGAGCTGTCTACCGGCAGTGGCCTGGGGCTTTACCTGTCTCGCATGGCTGTGCAAAAGCTGGGGGGTAAGATTGAGTTTAAAAGCAAAGAGGGAAAAGGAACCTCTGTTTCTGTTGTTCTGCCAAATTTATAGTGTATCATGTCTGCCACGCCCAAAGAGGAAATTCTTACCTCCTTACCTCTTCATTTCAGCACTCCCTTTGCCAGTCTGTACGAAGCGCCCCAGCATCAGGCCCTGATCTGCCAGACGCTGGCCCCCTACATTTCCATTGAAGCCTTTAAGGAGATATTCAGCACCTGCAGCAGCCTGGTGGCCGATCGGGGCATTGGCCGTTTTATCTTTGACAAGCGCAGCCTGCGGGCTTTTCATCAGCCGAGCATGGAGTGGTACTTTGTGGAGTGGAAGCAGGAGATGTACCATGCCCATGGCCTGCGCATTCACCGCAAGATCCTACCCTATGAGCCCTGGTTTAAGAAATGCGTAGAAGCCGGCCGGGAGGAAATCTATCAGAAATATCCCGAAGCTGTCTTTGATAAGCTGGATATCCGCTATACCGCCAGCATTGAGGAAGCGTTGCGTGTTTGATTATTCTTGAGCAAGCCTGTTAATGTTTCAGATCGGATGGATTCTGATGGAGAAAGGTAAACCCTTATCTGAAAGGGGTGTCTGTTCCAGGATTTTGTAGCGGCTGGGTACAAAAACGTCTGAAAAGTAGGTTTTTCCACTTTAGCCTCCTCTTTTACCCCCACGTACTTACTTCCATTCTACTACCGTGCCCCGATCTGATCTTTGCAGACGGGAGGGAATGTACTCCAAAATGGTTTGGGCAAGGGCCTCCAGCAGGCGCTGCTTGGCATAGTGGCGGGTATACACCAGGCTTACTTCCCGCAGGGGGCGGGGTTGGGCCAGGCGGTGCACCAACTCCTGGCGCTCGGACGGCAGCTCTTCGGTAGCCAGCTCGGGCAGCAGCGTAAAGCCTCCTTCGGTCTCTACCAACCGGCGCAGGGTTTCCAGTGATCCGCTCTCAAAGCGAAAGGGCAGCTCGCCCTCCGCACTCTTTTGCTGGCAAAGGTTCAGCACCTGGCTTCTGAAGCAGTGACCGGCGGCCAGCAGCCACATGTCTGGCTGGCTCAGCTGCCTGGCGCTTACTTCCTGATGCCGGGCAAGGGGGTGTTGGGGGTTAATGTAAAGCTTGATCTCTTCATAGAAGAGCGGACGCTCCGAGATGCTCTGGTCGTGCAGTGGGGTTACCAGCAGGCCCACATCCAGCTGGTCTTTTTTGAGGCGGTGCACAATCTCTTCGGTGGGCAGCTCCTGCACCAGCAATTTTACCTGTGGATACTCCCTGGCAAAGGCTCCGGCAAAGTAAGGAAGCAGATAAGGGGCCAGCGTAGGAATGATACCCAAATGCAGCTCACCACTGATCTGCCCTTTAAAGCCATCGGCAATCTCCTGCAATTTCTTATGCTGCTGCACCACGGTACGGGCCTGTAGCAGCAGTGCTTTGCCCGCCTCTGTGGGAATGACCGGCTGCTTGCTGCGGTCAAAGACCAGTACGCCCAGTTCTTCCTCCAGTTTTTTGATCTGCATGCTCAGGGTAGGCTGCGTAACATTGCAGGCTTCTGCAGCGGCTGCAAAGTGCCGGTGTGTATCTACCGCCAGCAGGTATTCCAGTTGCGTAATGGTGCTCATGCATCAAATATAGATGATAACTATTGTAGTATCAATATAATTGATTTTTACTATCTAGAATTGGCAGGTATATTTGGTTTGAAAGCTTCTCTACTGCTCCTCCCATGGCTGCTTGAGTGGATGCGCAGCCGGGGCAGGGGAGATCTTCTGGTTAGTAAGATAAGGTTGAGTGTAAAGCGAAAAAGCCATCCCTTTGGGGTGGCTTTTTACTTTTTAGCGTACAAATACCCATTCGGCGGGGGTGGAGAGGGGTTCGCTGAAGCTGTACCCGTCCAGCGCAAAGCCTTTAAGCGCTTCTGGTTCTTCAATCCGGTTGCGCAGGATGTAGTCGGTCATCAGGCCGCGGGCTCGTTTGGCAAAGAGCGCAATGGTAGTGTATTTCCCCTCCTTAAACTCCTTGAACTGGGGGGTAAGAATGCGGCCCTTGATATTTTTAGGCTGCAGGGCTTTAACGTATTCATTGGAAGCCAGGTTGATCAGAACAGGCTCCTGCTGTCCGGCCAGTGCTTCATTGAGCGCCTGGGTGAGGCGGTTTCCCCAGAACTTATACAGATCGGCCCCGCGTTTGTTCTTAAGCTTGATCTTCATTTCAAGGCGGTAGGGCTGCATGAGGTCAAGGGGGCGCAGCAGGCCATACAGACCCGAAAGAATGCGCAGGTGTTCCTGGGCGTAGGCCAGCTCGTTGGGGGTATAGTCCTCTACCGGAATGCCGGTATACACATCCCCTTTAAAGGCAAAAAGAGCGGGTTTGGCATTCTCGGGGGTGAAGGGAGGCTGCCACTGCTGGTAACGGCTCCAGTTGAGATCGGCCAGCTTATCGCTCAGGTCCATCAGCTCGGCAAGTGCCCTGGGTTTCAGTTTTTGTAGTTCCTTTGCCAGCAGGCTGCTTTCTTTCAGCAACTGGGGCTGGCTGTGGGCAAGGGGCTGGCGCAGGGGGCTAAAATCCTGCGTTTTGGAAGGAGAGATAATAACAAGCATGGTGGAGTAGATTGGCGCTGTAAATATAGGCCTAATCATCCCACATCACCAACACCCAACCGGTTTGGGGAGGGCTGCAGGCAGCATGCGCCGGCAGTAGGCAATAGTGTTCGTTTTATACCCCTCAAACAAAAAAAGCCGACCCTAGGTCGGCTTTAATAGGATAGTTTTATTTCTACTTCTCAATACATCACCAAAATACTTCCATACACCTTCTTGATCTCCCTGTTTTCGCCAAAGCGGTTGCGGTAGCGGATCAGGTAGGCATAATTGGCCATGGGAACGGTCTGGCCCCCCGGGCCCTTCCCGCGCCATTCAAAATTGCCATCGCTGCTCTGGAAGATCACCTCTCCCCAGCGGTTGTAGATCAGGATCTCAAACTGATCCATGTTGGCGATTATGTCTTTGTTGATGATGCTAAATACATTATTGGTACCCCCTATGCGGATGGCATTGGGCAGATACAGCTGCGGGGTGCAATCATAGGCTACCCGGAACACCACCGGATCAGTACAGCCATCTACCCGTACCTCGTACTCACCCTCCAGGGTAGCCGTAAAGCTCTCGGCCCGGCTCAGCAGCTGGCCGGTGGTGCGGTTGTACCAGGCAACGCCTGTATAGCCAGCCAGCGGAATGGTTACGCTGCTCAGCTCCGGTATGCTGGGGCAAATGGTGTAGCGGTCCAGAATGAGGGGTCTGGGCCAAACAACGCTCTCCACGCTGGCATCGGCCGTACCCCCATTGCTGGAGCAGTTGGGGTCCGGGGTGGTGGCCACTACCCGGTAGTTGCCATTGGGTACAAAAACACTTGGTCCTGAGTCAAAAGGCTGGGCCTCGGGCACTCCATTGTTCAGGCGGTACCACTGGTAGGTAACCTGTCCGCTAAAGCTGCTGCTGGCCGTTAGCTCATTCAGCGCAGCCTGGCCCTCTACCGAACAGCCGGGGGTGATCTCAATGCGCAGATCTTCCAGCGGGTTCTCCACATTTAGGCTAACGGCTTCAGAGGTGGCTACGCAGCCGGTGGCCTCATCGGTTACCTGCACGGTATAGGAGCCGCTCTGGCTCACCTGCAGTATACCCCCATTGCCGGGGCCCAGGGAGGCACCCTCGCGGAAGAACTGGTAGGTGAAGGGGCCTACGCCATCCTGCACCTCGGCCACCAGATCGGCGGTGCCGGTACAGTTGTTGTTGGTGGGGCGCAGCCGCACCGTGGGGCCCGCCCCTATGGTAATGGCCAGAGTATCGGCCCGGAAACACTCGGCACCGCTTACTTTGATCACATACAGATAACTACCTGCCTGCGCCGTATTGATATCGGCCAGCGACTGGCTAACGGTATTGTTCTGCAGGTTGGTGAAGGGGCCCGCCAGGCCATTGGTAGAGCGGAACCACTCAATGGTATGGTTGGCCGGTACACCCGAGGCAGTGATCTGGTTGACGGGCAGGGGTTCGCCGGCACAGACGCCAATATCATCACCCAGTTCGGCTTCGGGGCGGGCATCCTGCACGCTAATAAAAGCAGGCTCGGCCGGGCAGCCCGTAACGATATTCAGCAGCTGCAGGCGGTACACGCCGGCTTCGGTTACGGTCAGGTTCTGCTCGCTGCCCAGCAACTCGCCGCTGGCATCGTTGTACCAGCTAAACTGGTAGTTGGCGGCATTCATCACCTGTCCGTTTACCCGTGCCTCGCCTTGCAGCAGCAGCGACTGGTCTTCGCAGATGCGTGGATCTTCGCCGGAGGCATCATCATTGAGGATGTTGGCCACTGAGGCAGGGGAGATGGAGAAGAAGCCCTCCACGGTTTCGGCATCGTCGTAATCAGTTGGGTACTGCAGGTTACAGGCTTCCAGCAGTAGCTCTACCCGGTAGTCGCCGGGCGGCAGCGATACGGTTACCGAATCCACCCCTTCTTCGGCCCGCAGTTCCTGCAGCTGGGTGCCGGGATTGGCCAGGCTGAAAAAGCGGAAGATAATGGTTTCGTTGTTGTAGCGGCGGGTGCCGTATACCACCACCTCGGTATCCTGCCCTTCTTCGGCCTGGCAGGCGCTCATGGCAAAAACGGTGGGGTCCATCACCGAGCGTCCGGCCGGATGGATCAGGTTCGGCAGGCCCAGCAGGCTGACTCCGTTCAGGCCTCCGGCAATGCCATCCGGCTCATATATTCCGGCTACACTGCCTGCGCGCAGGCTGTCATCGGGGTTTTGGATAGAGCCTACATTGCCAATGCCGTTGCGGGCAATGTAGAGGAAGTTATCCGGGGCCAGCTGAATGGCGCCCAGCTCTTCGCCCGCTACCGCGGCTACCTGCACCAGGCTGTTCTGGGTGCGATCTCGATCAAAGAGGCTATCGATGCTAAACTGGTAGAGGTAGGAGGTGGCGCCCCGGGTGGTAAGCCATACCCGCTTGTCGTTGGGCGAAAAGGTAAGGCCGTAGATCTGGGCACCCCCTTCGGCAGGGATGGTAATGCGTAGGTGGCTGCCATCCTGTACCTCGCCGGTCTGGGTATTGAAGCGGAAGATCTCTACCCGGTTGGCCCCATCTACATTGGGTACGGCCATGGCCAGCAGGCTGTCATTTGACGAAAAGGCCATATAGCCGGCCGATTGCGCTTCATTGATCACACTGCCCGCCTGGGAAAAGACCGGCGAGCCAATGCCCTCAGGCTTTACCGCATAGCTGATGAAGCGATTGTTGCCCAGCTCATGCGCCACCACCCAGCCGCTGCCATTGGTAGAAGAGCCGGCCAGTTTTTCGGACATCTGGGTAAAGAGCAGGCGCCCCCGCACATAATCGCCCGAAGAGCGGGCCAGTTCCACATCCGGACGGGCATCGGCCATTACATTGCCCTTAAGGTCGGCTACAGTATAGCGCAACGCCCGCTCGGCCTGGTCAGATACCGTAAAGAGGTAGTGCAGGGTAGGGTCTGAGGGGTGGGGGATCAGCAGGGAGTTTTGCGTTACCGAGCGGCTGCCGCCAACAGGGGTAGGGGGGGCAGACAGGGCATCGCCATTGGGAGCCCGATCATGGGTGCCATCGCCATCGGCATCGCGGGTCCAGAGCGTTTCGCCATTGGTGTAAAAGAGAATGTCGGCATTGGCATCGGCCGAGATGGTGGTACCCTCCAGGGCCGAGTCGTTGGGGCCCTGCATCTGGTTTTCGCCCGCAGCTGTAGCGGCAGCTGGCTGCACATTAAAGTTGATGCCGGCGCCATCACCAAAGTACCAGGTATTGAACTTGAAGAATTCGTTGTTGTACACCACCACCTCAAAGGAGGCATAGAGCTCACAGTCTGCCGTATTCACCACCACATAGTAGGTGCCCGCCTCGGGGTAGGTCACGGCCCCGGTTTGCGGATCGGTATAAGGCAGGGCATCAACCGTTATTTCTTCTACCCCTGATTCAACCACCTGCTTGCCGCCCTTTGCAGCGCTTAGGGGGCGGTACCAGGTAATGCTGGAGGGGTCTACCTGGGCGGCTTCCCCATTCTCATCCTGAATTTCCAGGGTAATGGTTTCGGAATCATTAGGGCAGATGATGTACTCGGGCTGCACATTGAGCTGCAGGCCGGGGTTGATTGTTACCGTTTTTACTACTTCACGGATGGTGCCCGGGTAAAAGGCCCGCATCTTTACCTCTACGGTGCCGGCCTGGCTGAACTGGAAGTAGGGTTGCAGGTCTCTGGATTCCCGCACATCGTTAATGAACCAGTCGACCTGCTCGGGTCCGTTTTCGCCAAAGATGGGGTAGAAGTAGGTAGGTACCTGGGCGCAGGCGGCGCTGTAGTCAAAATCAATGGTAACCGGAATGGAAGAAGGAAAAGCCGAGCGGGAAAACTGACTGCCCCTGAAGTTGGTAGCGCCAAAAACATTTTGTACAAGGGTAAGGTCAGGGGAGCTTTGCACCCGGGCGGCAATAATGGGCCCTCCGGCGGTAGGTTGCAGCAGGTGATATACCTGATCGTTAGGGGCCGCTCGCAGGCCATAGCTGCGGTAGGCAATGGCATTGGCTACAATCTGAGGGGTGGGCTCATTGCCCGGCTGGTGATCGGTCAGGTCGTAGCGAAACAGGTTGCCGCTGCCATTGGCGTCGGCATTCTGTTCTTTGGCCACATACAGGCGGTTGAGTGACCAGGCCAGGCCGCTGATGTTGCCCCCGGCGGAGGTAACGGAAGAAAGATTGTCATAAAAGGTGATACGGCCGGCATCGGGAACGGTATCATCCAGGTCTACCTGAAAGAGCATTACCGGCAGATCGGCATTATCCCCATTGCCTACCGCCAGCAGGTTGTTGCGGTAGTGGAAGGTCATGGACACCGGGTTGAAACCGGCTACATCCGTTTGGGCCGTTAGGGTGGTAGGGGTAGGGGTGGCCAGGTTATCTTCTACCCGGATTACCGTAAAGCGGGCATCATCGCCCCGCAGGGGTACCAGAAGCCAGTACACATAGTTATCGTTGGTATTGCCGCGCACCACTTCCATCACACCGGAGGCCTCCCCGCCAATGTTCAGGTTGCCAAGGGGGGTATAGGTTTCGGTGTTGGCATCGTAGCGGGCATACGACATGCCCCTGGCCGGGGTGATGAAAAAAAGGTAAAACGTATTGGGAACGCCCGGAATGGGAATGGCATGCACGGGTTGAGGAAGGCTGGGATCACCCGGCAGAATAGCAGCAAGGGGGCCATTGGGACCGATCAGCTGTACGCCATCCGAATAAAAAAGCAAGTCGCCGCTGCGGTAATCAGTGGCTACCACGCTGCCGGCATCCCCATACGGAACCACCTGTCCGGGCTGCTGCGCCACGCGTCCGTTCAGAAAAGAAAGCCACTGGGCAGAGTTGCCAAAATACCACCTGCTATCTGAAAGGTCTTGTGCACCGGCAAGGAGAGGAAGTTGCCCCAGGACTACCAGCAGCAGCATGCGCAGGCCAAGAGGCAATTTTTGCGTATATTGTTTCATGCAAAGTACAGGATCGATCTATATAAACGTTGAATATACAAAAATGTGACTTAAGCAGCTGATTTACTTTTGGCTTTTCCGCCTCCAGACGCCCGGAAGACAGAAATGGGAACAGCAGCAGCTAAGCGCGCAAAAATTTACATTGCCCTTGGCCTCAGCAGTAAAACGCTTTTCGCCACCCATACGTTTAACTAGTGGAAAGCGAACGGTGAATATAATTTATCTGTGCATTTTTGCAGGTTAATCCGATAAATTTGTAAAATTTGTTAGACTGGCGCCCTATCTTTTGCTCCTATATGACCAAGTTTACCTTTATCGTGCTGGGATTGCTCCTCCTCACCAGCACCCCCTTATTTGCACAGGATCCCCAGTTTTCGCAGTATTATGCGAACCCCCTCTACCTGAACCCGGCCCTTACGGGCAATGGCAGCGCCGGCCGGGTGGGGGTGAACTTTCGTCAGCAGTGGCCCTCCATTGATGCCCTTTACTACCTATAGTGCGTATATCGACAACTATTTTGCCGACTACAAT
>NZ_AODQ01000100.1 GCF_000348925.1 Cesiribacter andamanensis AMV16
GTAATGACCCGGTCCAGGGCAGTGGCCGCTTCGTTAAACTCGTTCTGGTACAGGTGCGCCTTGCCCAGCAGGGCCAGGGCAGCACCCTTGGTGATTCTACCCTTTTGGGGGGCAGTCCAGCCCAGGATGCCGGCGGCATAGGTGAGGTCAGTCTCTATCTGCGCCCACACCTGCTCTACTGGGGCGCGCTCAATAGAGGCTACCTCATCGGCGCCAATGCGGCGGTCTACCACCAGGGGTACGGGGCCAAACACCTTCACCAGCTCAAAGTAATAGTAGGCGCGCAGAAAAGCCGCCTGGGCCAGTATGCGGTCTTTCCCGTCAAAGTCAATCTTATCTTTGTGCTCAAAGATGTAATTGGCGCGGGTAATGCCGGCATAGTTCCAGCGGAAAAAGCTGCGCAGCTCGTTGTTTACACCACCATGGGTCATGTTGTCGATCTGGTGCAGGCCCTCGGTATCGGTTACACTCTCGCCGCCGGCAATGGCATTGTCGGAGGCAATCTCGCCCAGCCACAGGCTCAGGTAGGAGGTTTGCAGCAGGTCATAGGCGCCTACCAGGGCCAGCTCATAATCTTCCGGAGAGTTGAAGAAGGCGTCGGCATCCTGTGCATAGGGCGGGTCGATGTCGGTAAATTCACAGCCTACCGCCAGGGTCAGGCCGGCCAGTAGTCCTAAGGAATATTTGCGTAGGGTTTTCATCTAGCTTAGAAGTTAAGGTTAACGCCAACCATTAAGGTTCTGGCCTGTGGGTAGAAACCGTAGTCAATGCCTGCCTGGGTAGGATCTCCGGAAGAGAACTCCGGATCAAAGCCCTTGTAGCCGGTAAAGGTGAAGAGGTTATTGGCCGATACATACACGCGCAGGCGCTCTACCCCTATCTCGTTGATCAGGCTCTGGGGCAGGGAGTAGCCCAGCTGCAGGTTGCGGATGCGGATAAAGGAACCATCTTCCACATAGTAGTCCGACATTACGGCATTGCGGTTTTCGGCAGTGGTTAGGCGGGGGTGCTCGTTGGTAGAGCCCTCACCCGTCCAGCGGCCCAGGCGGTAGTTCTGCAGGTTGGCCAGCGGCTGCTGACGCTCGTAGTTGCGCAGAATCTTGTTGCCCATTGAGGAGAAGATGTTGGCCGAGAGGTCGATACCGGCATAATTTACCCCCAGGTTCAGGCCCATGGTCACTTTGGGAATGGCCGAGCCCAGGAAGGTTTTGTCGGAGTTGTTGCTGAAGTTTATCACCCCGTCGCCGTCCTGATCTACATAGCGCAGGTCGCCGGGCTGAGCGCCGGGCTGGGTTACACCCCGGGCGGCAATCTCTTCCTGGCTTTGGTATACCCCATCGGTCTGGTAGCCAAAGAAGTAGCCAATGGGCTGGCCTACCTCCATGCGGGTGGCCGACATGCCGCCTACGCCAAAGGAAGCAAAGTCATAGAAATCCACACCGGCCGGCAGGGCGGTCACCTCATTCTTAATGGTGGTAAGGTTGTAACTGATGTTGAAGCCGCCATTGCGGCCCAGCTCTTCCCGGTAGCTGATCAGGAACTCGAATCCTCTGTTTCGGATGTCGCCGCCGTTTACGAAAGGCGGTGCACCACCGGCGCCATAGCCGCCCAGCACGCCCGATACATCAGGCTGAAAGAGCAGGTCTTTGGTGGCTTTGATAAAGTAGTCGGTGCTTACATCCAGCTTGCCCTTCAGCAGGGTAAGGTCTACCCCTATGTTAAACTGGCTGTTTTGCTCCCAGCGCAGGTCGGGGTTGCCCAGTGTACCCACCGCACGACCGGTTACCAGGTTGTCGTTAAAGACATAGACCCCTTCGCCATTGAGCAGTGCCCGGTAGCGGAACTGGCCAATCTTATCGTTGCCCAGTACCCCGTAGCTGGCGCGCAGCTTCATAAAGTTAATGAACTGAGGTGTAAAGAAGGCCTCATCCGAGATTACCCAGGCCGCAGAAGCTGCCGGGAAGTAGCCAAAGCGGTTGTTCTTGCCAAAGTTGGAGGAACCATCGCGGCGTAGCAGGGCAGATAGGATATACTTCTCTTTAAAGGAATACTCGGCCCGGCCGAAGACCGACTGCAGGCGCGACTGTGATTGCCAGGAAGAAGAGGTATTCAGCAGATTGGCGCCTTCGGCTGCTGAAATATCGGCGTAGTCCCAGGAGTTATAGGGCACGTTAAAGGCCGTGCCGGTCATGCTTTCGCCCTTCACTTCCAGAAACGATACCCCCAGGGTAGTCCGTAGGGCATGATTGGTATTAAAGGTCTGGTTGTAGTTCAGGAAGGCCTCCAGGTTGTAATCGAAAAAGCGCTGCTCGGTTTCGCTTACGTTGTTGTGGCGCGGTATGGTGTAGCGAATCGCCTGCCCGTCTGGCGTGGTATAGCTAAAGAGGGTAAGCGAATCGGGAATCAGGCTGGGGCTGGAGGTAGAGTTCTGCGCCTTGCCGGGCCCGTAATGCACCAGGGGGTTAAACACCTTGCCTGCTACGGTAGCATAGCTGTAGCTGGCCCGGGCCGTAAGCTTGAAGCGATCGTCAAAATCGTAGCTGAACTCCTGCTTGCCTACCAGTTTGTTGGCCCGGCCTTCATTAAAGGTATTGGCCATCTGGGCCACGGGGTTGATCAGGTCATTGAAGGTAAGCAGGTAGGTGTAGTCTCCATTTTCCTGCCGAACCGGATCCAGGGGCGAGGCATTGATGGTATTATACAGGACCGAGCCAATGCCGTTCTCCGGCAGGGTCTTTCTTTTTTCGCTGGAGATCAGGAATACGTTTTCCAGGTTCAGGCGCGGCGCCAGTTCTGTGGTAAAGTTAATGCGGGCATTGTAGCGGCTGAATGAAGATTTATCGCCGCCGATGATGCCTTCCTGATCCAGATACGAACTGCCTATGGAGTAGGTGCTCTTATCGGTACCGCCGCTCATGCCAAAATTGTAGTTGCGGATGGGCGCATCCTGAAAAACCTGATCCTGCCAGTCGGTGCCCTGGCCCAGGTTGGCATTGGGATAGGGAAGGTTTTGGCCGCCAGCCGCAAAGGCTTCATTTTTCAGCACGGCAAATTCCTGTGCATTCAGCAGGTTCAGGCGGCGGGCGGTGCTTTGAGTACCGGTATAGCCATCAAAGCTGAAAACCGGCTTGGCATTTTTAAGGCCTTTTTTGGTGGTGATCAGCACCACCCCATTGGCCGCCCGCACCCCATAGATACCGGCCGTAGCATCTTTCAGTACGTTTACCGATTCAATATCGGCCGGGTTAAGGGCATTGAGGCCTTCGGTAGAATAGGGAATTCCGTCTACCAGAATCAGGGGATCGTTGTTGCCATTGGTGGTAATACCGCGGATGCGGATATTGGCAGCGCCGCCCGGAGAGCCGGAGGCTGTGCTGATGTTTACGCCGGCTACCTGCCCCTGCAGAGCCTGCTCCAGCCGCACAGGGTTTAGGCCCTTGATGGCTTCTTCGTTTACAATGGATACGGCCCCAGTCAGCTCTTTTTTGGTGGTGGCGCCATAGCCGATCACCACCAGCTCGGAGAGGGTCTCCACATCCGGCGCCATGGAAATGTTAATGGTGCTGCGGTTGGCTACCGGCACAGTTTCCTGCAGATAGCCAATGTAGGAGAAGATAAGGGTATCGGTGCCGCCAGCCTGCACGCTGTAGGCTCCGTCCAGGTTTGTAATGCCTCCGCGGGTAGTGCCTTTTACCCGGATGCTTACCCCGGGCAGGGGCTCACCGGACATGTCATCGGTAACCCGCCCGCTTACGGATTGAGCATGAACCTGCAATGCAGCGCCCACCCCAATCAAAAGGAGAATAAGACGTAGATAAAACTTCATACTGTATAGTGGATTTAGCAAGATGGTGAACTGGTTGAGGGTGTACCGGCAAGGTTTGCGGCAGCCTATCTGTGGCCCAAGGAGATAAAGGGGGGACAGGGCAGAAAACGTTTGCGCGATCCAGTGCAATAACCAAACTCCACTAATCCATCACAACTATTTAGCTACATCACCACTACATCAATCCCCTAAATAGCACTACATCATTACTACATCAAACCCCCTTAAAAAATCTAAAAAGTGGGCTCCAGACTCACTATTCGCCAATTTTAACGAATAGAGGCTCTACTACTATTTTTTAGGAAGTATTTCGTTGGCATGCTTTCTTGCCGTATCTTAGAAGAGAATCGAAACAGCCCCCGGATCTACCCGGCATGCGTATGAAGAAGAACCTTTCCCTGCCCCTCTCCCTGCTTGTGATGCTTGTAGTGGGGATGTGGTTATGCCAGCCGGCAACAGCCCAGCGGGGTATACCGCTGATCCGTAACTTTGGCACCGCCGAGTACGGTGCAGGTATCCAGAACTGGCAGATGGCCCAGGACTCACGAGGCATCCTCTACGTTGCCAACAACTTTGGCCTGCTGGAGTACGATGGCACGCAGTGGCGCATGTACGGCTCGCCCAGCGGCACCAAGCTGCGCTGCCTGGCCATTGCGCCCGATGATAAGATCTACATTGGCAGCCAGGGCGATTTTGGCTACTTTGCCCCTGATGCCGCCGGCAGCCTGCAGTATACCTCCCTGGCCAGCCAGCTGCCGGCCGATAAGCGCAATTTTGATGAGACCTGGCGCATCTTTCAGGACCGCAATACGCTCTACGTCTGCACCTTTCGCTACATTTTTATCTACAAAGACCAGCAGCTGCACAGCATCCTTGATCCGGCTGCCCCGCTGGAACCTTCCTTTTATGTAAATCACCGCCTGTATACGGTTGTAAAGGGCCAGGGCCTGATGCAGTACAAGGCCGGCAGCCTGGAGCTGCTGCCCGATGGCGAAAAACTGGCCCACAGTAGCATCTCGGGCATAGTGCCCTACAACCAGCAACAGCTGCTCATTACCACCTTTCGGGATGGGGTGTTTCTCTACGATGGCCAGCGCCTGGAGCCCTGGCAGGCACCGGTGGCCCCCCTGCTGGAACAGGCCATCATCAATGGCGCCCTGCTCCTCAAAAACGGTCACTATGCCTTTGGCACCCAAACCGAAGGCCTGTTGATCACCGACCAGAACGGACACATCCGCTACCAGCTTACCAAAGACCGGGGCTTTACCAACCGCACCGTGCTGAGCCTGTACCAGGATGCCAACGGCAACCTCTGGGCGGGCATGAACAACGGCCTTTCTTTTGTAGAGCTAAGCTCCCCCTTTCGGCTGCTCAACGAGCAAAGCGGCCTGCCCGGCACCGGCTATACCGGCCTGCTGCGGCAGGATACGCTCTACCTGGGTACCAACAACGGCCTGTACCGCCTGTGGGGCCGGCAGACCGCCCCAGAGCTGGTGCCCGGCAGCCGGGGGCAGGTTTACAGCCTGGCCCAATGGGGCCCGGAGGTGCTGATGGGCCATCATGTGGGGCCCTTTCGGGTTGGCAGGCAGAGAGCCGAACCCATCGGGAACCTTACCGGGCTGTGGATGTACCTGCCTCTGAAGCAAAATCCCCGCCGGGCCATCGGGGGCACTTACAATGGGCTGGCCCTATTTGAACAGCCGGCCCAAGGAGGTAGCTGGCGATTTAAAAAGCAGCTGAAGGGCTTTGAGGAATCGGCCCGGGTGATGGAGCAGGCCGCCGATGGCAGCATCTGGATGACGCACGGCTATAAGGGGGCCTACAACATCCGCCTGTCGTCGCAGGGCGATAGCATCCTGCAGGTGAAGCACTACCACCAGGCGCATGGCTTTCCGTCCAACATCCTGATCAATGTATTCCGGATTGAGAACGACCTGCTGTTTACGGCCGAAACAGGGGTATACCGCTACCAGCCCGCCACCGACCGCTTTGTGCTGGATGAAGCGTTTACCCGCCTGCTGGGCCCGGATAACCACATCCAGATCATGCAGGACGATGCCTTTGGCAACATTTACTTCATTGGGGATAAAGAGATAGGCGTACTGCGCAAAGACCCGCTAAAGGGATACATCAAAGAAACGGCCCTTTTCAACCGCCTGCAGGGCCTGCTGAACGACGACCTTGAAAGCCTGAGCGTGCTGGAAGACCATACCCTGCTGCTGGGCGCCAAAGAAGGATTTGTGCATTACAACCCCTTTGTTCCCCAGAATGAGAAACCGCTCTTTGTTACACTCCTGCGCAGCGTGCGCCTGAGCACCCAGGCCGATTCCCTGCTCTACGGGGGGCATGGCAAGGCGCAGGCTACGGCCCCTGCCCTGCCCTTTGAGGCCAACTCGCTTAAGTTTGCCTTTGCCAGCACGGCCTATGAGGCGCTGAGCAAACCCCGCTACCAGTTTTACCTGGAGCCTTACGAAAAAAGCTGGAGTCCCTGGACCCTGCAAAGCGAAAAGGAGTACACCAACCTGCCCGAGGGCGAGTACACCTTTCATGTACGCAGCCAGAACAGCCTGGGCCAGCAAAGTGCCGAGGTAACCTACCGCTTCAGCATACGCCCCCCCTGGTACCGCACCGCCTGGGCCTACTCGGCCTATGTGTTTATGGCCAGTGTGCTGCTGCTGCTGGTGCTGCAGGTGCAGCACCGCCGCCACAAGCGCGAGAAAGACCATATTGTGCGGCGGCAAGAAGAAGAGCTAAGCCTGCGCGATACACAGCTGGAGGAAGTATCACGCAAATCAGAAGAAGAGATCAACCGCCTGCGCAATGAAAAGCTGCAGGCCGAGCTGGAGCATAAGAACCGGGAGCTGGCTACCCAAACAATGCTGATCCTGAGCAAGAATGAATTTATCTCCGAGATCAAGGATAACCTGAGCTCTATCAGCAAAAAATCAAAGAACCGGGAGCTCATGCAGGAGCTGCAGAAAATTACCCGCACCATTGAGCATACTATTAATGGGGAGGATGACTGGGAGCATTTTCAGTACCATTTTGATCAGGTACATGGCGATTTTTCAAACCGGCTCCGCAGCGCCTACCCCCTGCTAAGCCCGCAGGAGGTGAAATTGTGCACCTACCTGCGCCTGAACCTGAGCACCAAAGAAATAGCCCAGCTGCTGAGCATCTCGGTGCGGGGGGTAGAAATTAGCCGCTACCGCCTGCGTAAAAAGCTGGGCCTGCAGCGCGAAGAGAACCTCACCGATTTTATGCTGAATTTTTAGCAAAAAGGGGCAACAAAGCAGCCACTAAAAAAGTAATAGGAATGCTGCCCGAAGCTGCTATTTTGCCGTATACTTTTTGCACATGCCCCATATCAAAACCATTGGTCCTGATGAGGCCACCGGACAGCTGAAGGAAATCTACGACCAGCTGCTGCAAAGCCGCGGCAAACTGGCCGGAGTACATCAGATCCAGAGCCTGAATCCGCCCAGCCTGCTGCATCACATGGAGCTCTACATGAGCCTTATGTTTGCTCAATCGCCCCTGCAGCGCTACCAGCGCGAGATGATGGCCGTGGTAGTAAGCGCCACCAACCGCTGTGCCTACTGCGCCGCCCACCATGGAGCCGCCCTGCAGCACTACTGGAAAGATGAGCGGAAGATTGCCCAGCTGCAGCGCGATTACACCCAGCTGGACTTGGGCGACACCGATCTGCTGCTCTGCCAGCTGGCCGAAGCCCTTACACTGGCGCCCGAGAGCATTACACCCGATGAGCACCTGCAGCCCCTGCGGGAAACCGGACTGGACGACCGGGCACTGCTGGATGCTACCCTGGTGATCTCGTACTTTAATTTTGTGAATCGCCTGGTGCTTGGCCTGGGGGTAGCCCTGGAAGAAGACAAGGGCGAAGGATACTTGTACTAAGAGCGTTCGTTCAGCCGGCGGGCTGTTACCCCTCCTTTTCCTGATGGAGTAAAGGGTATAGCGCCCTACACAGACCGCGCCTGACTTGCGCAGGATATCAAACTTTCTCTCAACCTGTAGCACTATGAGACCCTTTTTGCTCCTTTTTCTCTTCTGGCTGCCCATGGGCTGTGTGGGCCAGAAGTACCCTACGCTGCGAAAAGCCTTTGAAATAAAAGAAAAAGACCTTATTCCCGAGGGCATTGCCTATGATGCCCAAACGGACCAGTTCTTTGTAGGCAGCATCAATAAAAAGAAGATTCTCCAGCTATCGGCCAGGGGCAAGGCAGAGGAGTTTAGTAACAGCGGCAGCTGGGGCGATTTTGGCTATCTGGGCCTGCACATTGATGCCGGGCGCCGCCTGCTGTGGGCCTGCCGTTACCAGCCCAACACCAATACCGATAGTGCCGGCTGGGGTAGCCTCTACAAGATAAGCCTGGACACCGGCCGGCCGCTTAAGAAATACTACCTGCCCAAGACCGAAGAGGTAAGCCACCTGTTCAACGACCTGCAACTGATAGGCGATGAACTGTACCTGACCGATTCCGAGGCCGGTGCCCTGCTCTGGCTCAACTCGGCCACCGACTCGCTGGAGTACCTGCTGCCGCCCGGCACCTTTGTGTACCCCAATGGCATTACGCCCTCGCCCGATGGGCAGGCGCTGGTAGTAGCCACCGCCGGCGGGCTCTACCGGGTGAACTATAGCAGCAAAGAAGCTACCCCCATTGAAACACCCGATTATTACATCATTGGTGTGGATGGGCTGTATACCCATGGCGGGGCGCTCATTGGGCTGCAAAGCGTATTTATGCCGGAAACCATCAGCAAATTCACCCTGGATGGCAGCGGAAAAGTAGTGGAGAAGATTCAGGTACTGGCCAATAACCATCCGGATTTTGACAAGATCACCACCGGTGCCATTCGCAGAGGCTGGCTGTATTTTATTGCCAACAGCTTTGTCTCGGAGCTGGACGAAGAGGGGCAGGTAAAGAACGAGGAAAAGCTCAAAAACCTGCTGGTATACCGCCTGAAGCTGGAGTGAGACGGCATCCTCAGGCGTATATGACTGCAGGAAAGAGAAACATGAGTTATCCCGAATTGTAGAGAACACTTATTTTTAATAAAACGGCCCCTGAAATTATTCAGAGGCCGTTTTTTGTTTCAAATTTCATCCTTTCAAAATTCGGGATGAATTGCCTTTGCCTTCAAGGAAAGTTTTTGGCTACAAAAGAGAGTACATTACTCACCCTCTCCCGTACCCATGCCTTCCTGTTCCATTTTCTGCTGCAGAATGCTGTTTACTTTTTCCTGCACCTCGGGGCTTTGCTGGTAGGCCAGTACAATCCGCTCATACTTCTCAAGGCCCAGCTCTTCTTCGATCACCTCCTGCATCTGTAGCTGGGCATCCTGCTGAACGCTCATGATCTTCTGGGCGGCATTGTTAAAGGAAGCCATTTCTTCAGCAGAGGCACCGATCTGCTCGGCGCTTTGCTGGTTCTGGCGTGCCTGCAGGATCTCGTTGAAGCGCTCCAAGGCCAGGTTTTCTTCTTCAATGGCCTGCATCATGGCCATTTCGATCTCCTGTTGCATTTCTACAACCTGTACATATACATCAACAAAGGTTACCAGATCAGCATCTGAGATGGTTTCATTGATTTCCTGATTCGGCTGCGGTGGCTGGCTCGGCTGCTGAGGCACCTGGGCAAAAGCAGCAAACGACAGGAACATGCTAAGACTAAGTAAGAGTGTTACTTTCATCCCCACCGACTTTCCAACATGTAGATTCTTCATCTTGCGTATATTAAAATTAAAAAGTGGCTTACTATACTTCTTTTATAGGAGCATAGTAGAAGCTTATTCGTTTTCAGGCACAAAAAGTTAATGCTTTATGAGATAGGTGCTAGATATACTTGATATAAAGCAAAAAGCACCCCTCTTTTCTCCTGCCCGAAGCAGGAATAGAAATGCTCAACCAGTGTAGTAGGACTAGCGGCTAGCGGATGGGAAAGAAGCCGCCATAGGTCTCCTCACAGCTAATGTAAGAGCGGGTGGCGTAATGATGGGCCTCCTTCTCGCTAAAGCGACTCAGGTAGCAGCCTTCCTGCCGGCCAAAGAGGCGCATGGGTTTCTGCACCAGCGTATTGGCATCCAGGTACACAAAGCGGCCCAGGGTCTTGTACCAGCCTAAGTGTTTTTTGAGGGAGGCATCGGGTTTGTGCAGGTAGGCGTTGATCCAGACACCGCTTTCATATTGCAGGCCGTGCACTACCTCGTGCGCCACCACCTCATGGTACATGTACTCACTGTAATAGGGCGTGCCAACGCCTATGGCCATGGAGAGCGAGCGGCCATACACCCCCTGGTCCAGCAGCTCCTGGGACGTAAACTGATAATAGAGGTAGCCTGTATGCAGCGAGCGCCTCAGGTCCAGATGCCCGTAGTTGGTAAACTTTACGGCTCCATAGACGGCGGTAGGGAGCAGCCGCATCAGAAACTGCTTTTCCTTCAGGTCATAGTCGGCCCGAACCAGCCAAAGGTTAAGGTGCAGCTGGTCCAGCATGCCCCTGTTGGTGGCCGCATTTTGCACAATGGAACTGCCCAGCGCATTGGTAAGGCGGGCAGGCCAGGCCCAGCCCAGCTTTTCGTGCCGATCAATGCGGTGGGCCGCAGCTTTGGCCTGGTGGATCAGCAGCCCTCCGGCGGCTCCCTTGCCCAGACCCTTGAGAAAAGCATTGCCGGCGGTTTGCCCCGGCTTTTTGTTGATGGCTGCCCCTATGCCCCCCATCAGGGCATTCAGCCCTACATTATAGGCGGCAAACTCCAGGCGCTGCTCCCGGTAGGATTGCCCATGGGTATAGGCCGGCATGCAAAGCAGGCTGGCGAGCAGCGCAAAATAGGGTAGTTTTTTTCTGATCATGGAAAGAGTCGCCGGGCTGACCGAAGGGCCTGCCTGCCTCTAAGATAGGGAAGTAGGCCGAATTTTCCCGCACATCCCGCCATCGGCCACTACAGGGACACACGTTCTTTACCGTTTGTTGCCAGAGTGCAGCAGTTTTTTTTCTCCCGGGAGGGGCGGCAGGCTAACCACAGCACCACCCCCTTTAGGGCTGCAGGCTCTGCAGCACACGGGCAATAAGGCCATCCAATGCACTGTTCTCAATCCAACGGGCTACAATGATCAGGTCGTTTTCCCGATCGACATACACCATGTTGGTGCCGGCCCCCAGGTGGGCAAAGGCGCTTTCGGGGGCGCTGGGGAATTGTTTTTTATCCGTATTCAGAAAATAGTTCATGACCCCATAGCCGGTATTGGCGGAGGTAGGGGTTAGGGCATGGGCCATCCAGGCCTCGGACAGGAGCTGCTGCTCCTTCCAGCGGCCGCGGCGCAGCGTCAGGTAGCCAAAGCGGGCCTGGTCCAGGGCGCTGATGAACATACCCCCGCCCCAGTGGGCGCCACCACTCACCACCTGCACAGGCTGCCCGTCCAGCACGATCCAGGAATTTTCATAGCCCAGCCAACGCCAGCTGCCGGAGGCGCCGATGGGGTCCATCACTTTTTCCTTTAGCACCAGGGGCAGGGGCCGGCGCCACAGGTTGGTGGCGGCCAGGGCCAGTACGTTTACCCGCACATCGTTGTATTTGTACACACTGCCCGGCTCGTTGCGGGGGCGGGTGCGCCAGCTTGTTGCCTCCCCCTGGGGGCGGTCGGCCCAATCGGGCTTTCCCCAGAGGGTACCCTCCCAGTCGCTGGTCTGGCGCAGCAGGTGGTCCCAGGTAATTTTCTGGTTATGGGGGCTGGCAAAGGGTTCCAGCACCTCCGGCTGGTCCAGCAGATCGGCCTTGTTGACGGCAGGAGCCAGCGTATAGGGAATGATGGGAGCCATATAGGGGTGCACCCTATCTTCGAGCCGGCGAATGAGCCCCTGCTGCCAGGCCAGGCCTACTACGGTAGAAAGAAAGCTTTTGCTGACGCTGTAGGTCAGGTTCACTTCTTCGGGATTGCCCCATTCAGCAACAATATACCCTCCTTTAATGATGAGGCCGGTAGGTTCACCTCTGTCCTTAAAGGGGCCTATGGCATCCCCAAAGGGTTCCTTGCCAAAGCCCTGATAATGGGCCTCCCGCAGATTGCGGGGCGCTTTGGCTTCATTTTCCTGAGCAAAACGGATTGCTTCCTGCAGCCGGGCAGCATTCAGGCCCTGTGATTCCGGCGTTCTTTTCTCCCAATTACCAGCCTCGGGATAATAGGGGGTGGCGGGCCGTTTGCGCTGGGCAGACGCCTCTGGCTGTACTGTCAGACAAAGAAGGAGACCGATGTATAGGGTCCAGTTCCTGTAGGGGAGATCCCGAACTATTGCCGCTATCCGAAAGGGGCTAGCCTTATCAGCCAACCACCCCTGTGCCCCTCCCAAGAGGGGAATCTCGTTTTGCGTAAAAATTGTAGCCCTTTTAGGAAAGGGTCTTTAGGCGGAGTATCAGTACAATTCATGAAGCGGCATTTTAAAACGTCAAGATAAGGAAAATGAAAGGCGATCAAAATAAAACCCCCGGCCCTCTACAGGCACCGGGGGTTTGCTATTCACTATCAGTCGTTCGCTTACTTGCTGTCGATCTCCACCTCGTTGAGGTTCAGGAACTCGATCTGGCGCTGATCGTTCAGGGTGATACCGATCACATCTTCCTTGTTGATGCGGCCGGCCAGAATCTCCTTGCTCAGGGGGTTGAGGATCTCCCGCTGCATCACGCGCTTGAGCGGACGGGCGCCATAGGTGGGGTCGAAGCCCACCTCGCCCAGGAAGTCCAGCACATCGTCGGTGGCTTCGATCTTCACCCCGTTCTCTTCCAGTCGCTTCTGGATCAGCCCAAACTGGATGTCGACGATCTGGCGGATCACCCCCTTATCCAGCGGGCGGAACATGATCACCTCATCAATACGGTTGAGAAACTCAGGGCGTACCTGCTTGCGCAGCTGCTCCATGACCTCATTCTTGGTATCTTCCACCACCTCATCCTCATTAAAGGGATTCAGGTGCTTGAAGCGCTCCTGGATCAGGTGCGAGCCAATGTTGGTGGTCATGATCACAATGGTGTTCTTGAAGTTGGCTACCCGCCCTTTATTATCGGTCAGGCGGCCATCGTCCAGCACCTGCAGCAGAATGTTGAACACATCCGGGTGCGCTTTTTCGATCTCGTCCAGCAGCACTACGCTATAGGGCTTGCGGCGCACGGCTTCGGTAAGCTGGCCCCCTTCATCATAGCCCACATAGCCGGGAGGCGCCCCCACCAGGCGGCTTACGGCGTGGCGCTCCTGGTACTCGCTCATGTCGATGCGCACCATGGCGCTATCGTCATTAAAGAGGTATTCGGCCAGGGCCTTGGCCAGCTCAGTCTTGCCCACCCCGGTAGTTCCCAGGAAGATAAACGAACCGATGGGCCGCTTGGGGTCCTGTAGACCGGCCCGGCTGCGGCGCACGGCATCGGAAAGGGCCCCAATGGCTTCCTTCTGACCGGCTACGCGCTTGCCCAGCTCTTCTTCCAGGTGCAGCAGTTTTTCGCGCTCGCTCTGCAGCATTTTGCTTACGGGTATACCCGTCCAGCGCGCTACTACCTCGGCAATGTCTTCGGCATCTACCTCTTCTTTGATGAGGCTGTTGCCCTGGTTGAGCTCGTTTACCTTGGCCTGCAGCTGGTTTAGCCGCTCTTCGGCTTCGCGGATGCGGCCGTAGCGGATCTCGGCCACCAGTCCGTAATCGCCGGCACGCTCGGCCTGCTCGGCCTCCAGCTTAAAGTGCTCAATGTCTTCCTTGGCCTGGCGAATGCCCTGCACTACTTCTTTTTCGCTCTCCCATTTAGCCTTGAGGGCTGAGCGCTTTTCATTGAGCTCGGCAATATCGCGGGTCAGCTGGGTTTCTTTATCAATGTCCTTTTCCCGGCGAATGGCTTCGCGCTCAATTTCCAGCTGCATAATGCGGCGGTTGAGCTCGTCCAGCTCCTCGGGCATGGAGTCGATCTCCAGGCGCAGCTTGGCGGCGGCCTCGTCCATCAGGTCAATGGCCTTGTCGGGCAGAAAGCGCTCGGTAATGTAGCGCTGGCTCAGCTCTACAGAGGCAATGACGGCATCGTCCTTGATGCGCACCCCATGGTGCAGCTCATACTTATCTTTGATCCCCCGCAGGATGGAGATGGCATCCGGCACGGAGGGCTCATCCACCATTACGGACTGGAAGCGGCGCTCCAGGGCTTTGTCTTTCTCCACATGCTTCTGGTACTCCTTGAGGGTGGTGGCGCCAATGGTATGCAGCTCGCCGCGGGCCAGGGCAGGCTTCAGCAGGTTGGCGGCATCCATAGCCCCCTCGCCCCCGCCGGCCCCAATGAGGGTATGCATTTCATCGATAAAGAGAATGATCTCGCCGGCGCTGTCCTGCACTTCTTTGATCACCGCTTTGAGGCGCTCTTCAAACTCGCCTTTGTATTTGGCCCCGGCCACCAGCAGACCCATATCCAGGGCTACAATCTGCTTGCTCTTGAGGTTTTCGGGTACATCGCCCTGCACAATGCGCTGGGCCAGGCCCTCCACAATGGCCGTTTTGCCCACGCCGGGCTCACCCAGCAGAATGGGGTTGTTCTTGGTGCGGCGGCTCAGGATCTGCAGCACCCGGCGTATTTCCTCATCCCGGCCAATCACCGGGTCGATCTTGCCCTGCTTGGCCATTTCGTTGAGGTTGTTGGAGTAGCGCTCCAGCGATTTGTACTTGGCCTCGGCATTGGGGTCGCTCACCTTGCTGCCGCCACGCAGTTCTTTGATGGCGGCCTTCAGGTCCTTATCGCTTACCCCCTGCTCTTTGAGAATTTTGCCGGCACGGTCGCCGGAGTCCAGGATGCCCAGGATCAGGTGTTCGATGGCAATAAATTCATCGCCAAAGCTTTTCAACTGGTCCTCGGCCTTGCGCAGGGCAGCGGCCGAAGCATTGGATAGGTAGGGCTGCGAACCGCTTACTTTAGGATAGCCCTTGATGAGCTCATCAAGGGCATTATCGAGCTGAAGGCGGTTTACGTTCAGCTTTTTCAGCAGGTAGGGCACCACGTTCTCATCCACCGTCAGGAGGGCTTTAAGCAGGTGGCCCGGCTCGATGGCCTGCTGCTGGTTGCCAACCGCAATCTCGCCGGATTTCTGGATGGCTTCCTGTGCTTTAATGGTATATTTTTCGAAGTTCATATGCACTGCTTGTTAGTATCAGCACTCTATCAAAACCTGCACCAGCTCTTTTGTTTCCAGCAAACTCAGCCATAATGGCATTTTTTAGCGAATTTTTAGCCCTATTCAAGACAAAATGTCTCTATTTTCCTGCTTTCACTTCATCCCTCTCTGGCAAATAAGCCTCTTTGCAAACAATGTATGACCATCGGTTACCCCCTAAAAGGGCCGCCTTTTACAGAAAAACCTACCTGCGTAAGCACATCGGGCTTTTCCAACCCTTAAAGTAAAGCTTTAAGTAGAAAAAGGGGCTCTCAATCTGCATAGAGGCATTTTTGGTTCGGCAGGATCCTCTCCTACATCCAAATAGTGCTATAGCCGCTTGTAGGATGGGCCCGATAACAAACTGGATTTTAAGCCCTTTAAGTGAAGCTCCGTACCCGCAAAGTTAAATTTTGATGTGCTAAGCCAATTTTTAGGTGCCCTGGCCCTACCAAACCTTACACTGACCGTTCAAGCCTGCTCTGCCTGCAGCTCAACCCAAATTTCGGGGTCTGCGTCTTTTTGTAAAACTTGGAACCGGATAGTCATGCCTCTATGGGCCGCCTTTTGGCAGCTCCCGGGCCGCTAGCCTACTCAACCACCTAACCTATTCCTCTATATGAGAAGATTGCTACTCCACTTCTGCCTTCCAGTAGTGCTGCTCCTGGCAGCCACCGGAGCAGGATTCGCCCAGCAGGCTTCTGCAAGTCTTGAGTGTTGTGCCGACCAGCCCATCTGTGCCGGCGAAACGGCCAGCCTGTTTGTAGCACTGGAGGGGCAAGCCCCCTTCACCTTTCGGTATACCGACGGAACTACTACTCAGACCGTTAGCACTTCGGCTACCTTGTATGAACTAAAAGTAGCCCCTGAACGCACCCAAAAATACTCGCTGGTGAGCATGCAGGATGCTGCCGGCAGCGGCACCACCTGCGGCAGCGCTACCATTGCCGTAAACCAGTGCCAGCCCCCCGCCTCCGGCAAAAACTGCGCTGCATCCTGCTTCAGCAGCAGCATTATCAGCCAAAGCAGCAGCGGCAGCTGTACTACCTATACCGTACAGGTAAACAATGACGGCAGCTGCTCCTCCGCTCTGTCGCATTTCAATATTTCAATCCCCTGCGGCACCATTACCCAGGCCAGCAACTCCAAGGGCTGGCCTATGGAGATTGGCACCACCGACCCTACCACCGGTATCACCGGCCTTAAGGTAGATAACATCAAAGGATTTGGCGAAGAGGGAAAGGCCGGCAGCTTTACCGTAACCTACACCATCTGCGCCAGCAGCTGCAGCACGGCAGATCCCTATTGTGGTTTTCTGGTCGCCTACAAGGCCGGCCAGTGTGTGAACTACGGCACGGCCACCCCTCCCTATACCCCCATGAGTGGCAGCCTGGCCACTACCAACCCGGCCTGCTTTGGCCAGGCCTCGGGCAGCATCACATCCAGCCTTAGCGGTGGCCAGGCCCCCTACAGCTACCAGTGGAGCACCGGCGCTACCAGCCAGGACCTGACCAATGTAGCGGCCGGCACCTACACCCTCACCATTACCGATGGCGCAGGCAAGCAACTAGCGCTGAGCGCCACCCTTACCCAACCCCAGGCCCCAGCCTGCAGGCCACTGCTACTGCCACCCGCTGCGGCCAGGCCAATGGCAGCCTGGACCTGATGGTAGCCGGCGGCACAGCCCCCTATAGCTATGCCTGGAATACCGGTGCCAACACGCAAGACCTTGCCGCCTGAGCGCCGGCACCTACTCGGTAACGGTAACAGATGCCCGTGGCTGCAT
>NZ_AODQ01000101.1 GCF_000348925.1 Cesiribacter andamanensis AMV16
AGCTCATTCAGCCATTGACAATGCTATTGTCTACCTTTGCGTGGGCATAGCAAAGGCCGGTGAAGGTCGCCTGCTTTATTCAAAGGACGTTAGGCACAATGCAAAAAACTCATGGACGAAGAAGATTTAGGTAATAGAGCCTTTGACTGGTTAATGGAAACTGAAGAAGAGGCTGCTGCAGAGTTTCTAAATGAATGTGAGCTTAAACTTGAGTTCTTAGATCTAGGGTTTGATATGATGAATCCTGATAAAGAATTCACTATTTGTGATGCTCATATATTAACTCCTGCCAAATACTATAAAAATCTAAAGAGTTATGAAGACCTGACTTCGAAAATCGAAGAAACAGTAAAAGAACTGGCGATTACTGATTCAGTACATATAAAAGATGTTCTTTGGCTACCTGGAAGAACAAAATATAAAAGAGAGAAAGGTAAAAACTCTGATGAAATTTTAGGAATCCTTAATGAAGGATATGTTCAGCACCAGCTCAATACCATGTATGGAAGCTTACATGAAAAGCCTCACCTTACGATTGGTATAGCTAAAGAATTGATAGAAACGGTTTGTAAAACTATCCTCATAGATAAACAAGTTGAAGTTGACCCAAATTGGGATGTTGGGCGCATTGTTAAGGAAACAAATAAACTATTAAAATTCCTTCCTCCAGAGACACCTAATAAAGAAGTTGCAGAAAGAGCTATTCTAAAGGTTTTAGGAGGATTGTCTTCAATAGTGCAAGGCATCGCTGAATTGAGAAATAATTTTGGTAGTGGCCATGGACATGAACCCTCATTCAAAGGTTTAGATAAGACATATGCTAAACTAGCTGCAGATTCCTCCTCTGAATTAGCTCTCTTTTATTTAAAGGTTCATAAAGAAGAAAACAATAAATAACACTGTGCCTAACAACAGTAGCTGTTGCACAACTCCCCGAAAAAGAGGGATATTAATGTCTGGCTAACACCATTCGCCGGTAATTTTTCCTTTCAGACCACAGTTTCACTAAAACAAGCCAAAGACCAGCAGTCACAGCGGGTCTGGAGGCTGCCAGAGCGGCTGGTTTTCGTCTACCGGAGCAAAAGTTTATCCCCCTCTTTTGTGGGCGGCCTCCAAGCCCCAGGTGTTGATCTTTTGCAGGCCCAGGCAGTTGGTCAACGTACCTAAGATGGACTCCACCGTGCTTTTTGCTTTAGCGGGTTCCCTTCACATTAGCTTCCACAGGCACTGCCCAGAAGGCGTGTTTCCCACTTATGTTTCGGCTCTTTGCATAGTCTCTTTCGCTGCCGGCCAGCGCTTTGGCAGGTCCCCTGATTAGCGCTCTCACCAACCGTCTGGCAGGCAACATGCGGGATGGGTCTAACAGTATGGAGGTAAGGCTAGTTAGAATGGGATAGGGACTAACATTATTACAGCTATGCAGAAATCGACCATGCTACTAGTAGGCGCCATCGTGTGGATAAGCGCATGCGGAGGGGGTACCAATGATGCCAGCCGCTCAGAAGCCATTGGCAATACCACACCGGGCCAGCCAGTTGAGATCCGGGAGCCGGATGCCGGCTATGCACCGGCCTTTGAGGGGCAGACTCGGGCTCCGGGAGTAAAGACGACTACCCCGTATGATGTACGAATTGTTACCGACAAGCTAACCAAGCCCTGGGGCATTGCCGTTCTGCCAGACGGTAGATTCCTGCTAACTGAAAAAGAGGGTGGAATGCGCATTGTTTCCACAGACGGGCAGGTTAGCGAGAAAATCACCGGTATGCCGGAGGTGAAAGCCGGAGGACAGGGAGGCCTGCTGGGGCTGGTACTCGATCCGGACTTTGCTACCAACCGGATGGTGTACTGGGCCTTTACAGAGCCCCGAAATGGCGCCAACCTTACCGCTGTTGGCAAAGGAAGGCTATCGGCAGATGAAGGCCGCATTGAGAACCCCCAGGTGATCTACCGCGCCGAGCCAGCCTACGAGGGTGACAAACACTATGGCGGCCGGCTGCTGTTCGACCAGTCAGGGAATCTGTACGTAACCACCGCCGATCGTTTCCGGCCAGAGCGGCGCAAGCATGCCCAGGACCAAACCTCCGGTCTTGGCAAGATCCTGCGCATTACCAAAGAGGGCCAGGCTGCTTCCGGAAATCCCTTTAGCGGGGAGGGGGCTGCCATTTATACCATTGGCCACAGAAATATACAGGGCATTGCCCTACACCCCCAGACGGGTGATCTCTGGATTACGGAAATGGGTCCACAGGGAGGCGATGAGCTAAACCTGATTGAAGCAGGTAAAAACTACGGCTGGCCGGTCATTACCTATGGCATCGAATACAATAACGACACCATTGGGCAGGGCATTACCCAGCAGGAGGGCATGGAACAGCCGGTGTATTTCTGGGATCCGGTGCTATCGCCCAGCGGCATGACCTTCTACAGCGGCAATGCCATTCCGGAGTGGCAGAATAATCTCTTCATTGGCGGCCTCAACAGCCACCACATTGCCCGGCTGGTGCTGGAAAACCGGCGTGTGGTCGGTGAAGAACGGCTACTGGCCGACCAGCAGCAACGCTTTAGAGCCGTTGTTGAAGGAACTGACGGAGCCCTGTATGCGATCACCGATGGCGGCAGGCTCTATCGAATTGGCAAGCCATAGGCGGGCTTTATTGCAAAGACGGGCACTGATAGGTGTTCTTTTTTGTTGAACGCTGGCAGCCGCCCGGCCCGGGGAAAAGAAGCTGCAGCGCAGGCTGATCCCCCCTTCAGGTAGGGAAAAAACAAAAGCACCGCTGGAACATGCGGTGCTTTTTGAGGAGAGAGTTACCTGAGGTGGATATAAGAAGAAAAGGCGGTTGCACATCCCTTGTCTTCTAAAAGAACCCCTTGGATAAAGCGGTGTGCATGAGGAAGCCGGTGTAGGAGTAGTTCTGTCGGCAGATGGCCCCCGCATCCACAGGATTGCTTTATCTACCCACAAGACGCTGCCCCCCAGGCAGATGGTTGGAAGGGGGTGCGAAAAAAGAAAAACTTTTTAAAAGGCTTCGGTGATCTCCAGGTAAAAGCCGCTGCTGCCCCCTTTGCCCCAGCCATAATCTACCCGTATGTTTACCCGCTCTGCCTTATTCACCATAAAGCGGGCGCCCAAGCCATAGGAGGGCTTCAGGCTGGCCAGGGTAAAGTCTCCCAGGCTGGGCGCTACATCCCCAAGGCCGGCAAAGCCCACGGCACCAATGCGCCAGAAAAGGGGCAGGCGGTATTCGGCCTGAGCGGCCACATACTGCTTGTCCCGGTAGCGGCCCTCATAATAGCCCCGCATGATGATCTCATTGCCCAGGGCCGGCACTTCCATAAAGGGTACACTTCCGCGGGTAAACTGCCCAATGGCCTGCAGGGCCAGAATGTGCCCTTTTTTGTTGAGTCGGACGTATTTGCGCGCATCCAGGCTGTAGCGGGAGTAGACAAACTGGCTGCCCAGGGCCTTGCTGTTGTGGGTGGAGGTAAGCTCCAGAAAGGCGCCGGCCGTGGGGTTTACCACGATATCGCGCGTATCGTAGGCCACCACCAGGCCCAGGCCGGAGGTACGGTAGCCGCGCCAGCCCAGGGGCTGGGTTTGGGCCAGCACTCCTTCCGGATCAGAATCCACCCCAAACATGCTGTAGAGGTTCCACTGAATACCGCCAAAAATGCTGGGTGTTAGCTTTTTCAGGAACTTGTTCTCGGCCCGAAAATATGAGTAGTCTACCAGCTCCTCATTTTCCTGGGGCAGATCATTGCCAATGCCGTAGTAGAGCTGCGGAAATTTAAAGTAGGCCAGGTTGCCGCTGAGCATGTAGCGCTCGCCATTGGTAAACAGGGTATACTTGGGTGAGATCAGCAGCTGCTTGTTGAGCGTATAGAGCGCATAGGCCTGCACATTGGAGGTGCGGGTGAGCGAGTCGGCCCCCCGGAATTTGAACAGATGCATGCCCAGGGCGCCAAAGCCAAAGCGGGTCTCGGGTGAATAGTAGACTACCGGCAGCACAATCCAGCTCCCCTTTTGCGCTTGCTGGGCGCTGGTATCGGCCGGGGCGGCAGGGCCCTGCCCCCGCGCAGAGAGGTTCAGGGTCAGCAGCAGCACAGGAACAAGAACGAGTGTTCGCAGGGGCATGGGCATCATAAGCAGGAGAGAAAACAGGTGGCAGATTACCCAAATGTAGCCATAAAAAAAGGCCGTATGCTACTACGGCCTCTGAAAATTCTATTTAATGGCAGAAAAGACTTATTTCTTTAGAAAGCGATAGGTACGCTTATAGGTGCTGCTTTCGTCCTTGAGGGTAATGAAGTAATAGCCGGGGCGCAGGTCTTTAACCCACACTTTGTAGCGGTTGCCGCCCAGGGATTCGCTGCGAATGGCAAAAGCATTGCCAATAATGTTATTGAGCTCAAAGCTGATGTTGGTAAGCCCTTCGCTGCTGATCTCAATAATGAGGTACTCAACGGCAGGGTTGGGGAACAGACGCACATCGCTGCGGGGGTCAATCACCTTATCGCCATAGAAGGTAAACTCGCCGCTCTGGCCAATGGCGGAGGCGTTGCTGCTGCGTACCTGTGCCTGTACGCCATACCCCATGGCCGATAGCAGGAGCAACAGGTAAAGGGTGTATAGGTGTTTCATACAGGCTGCATTTAGCGCGCTAAAGTTTCTTTTCAATCTCACAAAAATTGCACCAAAACGGAAGCTATTTTATCCGAGCGGGCAAATAATGTGTGCCAATGGCAAAAAATAGACCAGCCCGGCAGTACTAAATAAAATCGAGCATCGTTTAGGGGCAGTCGTACCTAAATATACGGGCAATTCCTGAAAGAGGGAGGATGCAATGGTGAAAAAAACAAAATTTTATATGGCGTGTTGAAAATAATACTAGAGTAGACCATTAAAATTATACACCTATGTCCATTATCGATATTCTTCTAGCTATTTTTCTACCACCCCTGGCCGTGCTGCTGCGCGTTGGCTTTGGGGGTACTTTTTTGCTAAACCTGCTGCTGACCATGCTGGGTGGCATCCCGGGCATGATCCATGCATTTATTGTTCTGAGCCGCCGTCCCTAGGGACTGGCTGCACGTGATTAGTTTTGCTCAGAAGGGGTATCGGCTGTGAGAATCTCAATGGCCTCCCCCTTTTCTTTTTGCTGTTTCTGCAGCACCTTTAGCGTTACCTGCTCCATGGGCTTGAGTCCGTAGGGCCCCGCTTCACTGATCTTGAAGCGGTTGAGGTTCTGGGAGAGATAGCCGCTTTCAATGGCTTCCAGAATGTAGGGGTGAATGTAGTACTCCCTACAAACGGCTTCGGTATTGCCCAGGCGTTCGGCTACTTTCTTCACTACGGTAGCGAGCAGGTCTTTGCGGGGGTTTTCGGCCACCTCCTGCTGCGCTTCTTCCAGCCGCTCTACGGCTGTAACGGTTCCGCCCCAGGTGCGGAAGTTCTTGCTGCTGAAATCTTCTCCGCTTATTTCCTTCAGGTACTGGTTTACATCGCCGCTGCTGATGGACTGGCCACCCGTTGTGCCTTTTTCATAGTAGCGAAAGAGCTCATGGCCCGGCAGCTCATTGCACTGCTGCACCAGCCGCACCAGGCGGGGGTTTTGCACACTTACCGTCTGCTGCACCCCGCTTTTGGCCCGGTAGCAGAACACGGCCTTTTTGCCCTCCAGCGAGAGGTGCTTACGGCGCAGAGTGGTAAGGCCGTAGGTCTTGTTTTCCTTCAGGTAAGCCTGGTTGCCGATGCGCACATAGGTCTCGTCCAGCAGCGATACCACCAGCGCCAGCACTTTTTCCTTGGGCCAGTCTCGCTTGCAGAGGTCTTTGGCAATGCGCTCCCGAATCAGGGGCAGGGCCTGGCCAAACTCGGGCAGCTTATCGAACTTGTGGCGGCTGCGGTGCTCCTGCCACAGGGGGTGGTAAAGGTACTGCTTGCGCCCCTTTTCATCGTAGCCGGTGGCCTGCAGGTGGCCGTCGGGCTCGGCGCAGATCCAGACGCTCTCCCACATGGGGGGAATGCGCAGGCGCTCCAGCCGGCCGTTGAGCGTACGTTTGTCAATGGTAGCGCCGCTGGCATCGAAATACCGATGGCCGCGGCCCCATTTTTTGCGCAGAAAGCCGGGCGCATCATCCGTTACATAGAGGAGTTGTCGGGTGGGTTGTTCGTCTGCCATCTTCTTGTTTTGCTTGGGCATTTGCTTTAACGCCATTTCTGCACGAGGGTTAAGGGGCAAAAGAAGTGTTTTTGTTGGTTCGCCTTTGCCCGTCAGGAAGATGGGGCATGAGGAGAGGCTCAGGCAGGCACTACAACGAAAAGCAGGGGTTTGCGTACCCTAAACCAAGTGTTAACCGAAAATTTAAATACGCATGAAAAATACCCTAGGAGGAAAGAAAGTGGCCATACTGGTGGCCAATGGATTTGAACAGGTAGAATATACGCAGCCCAGAGAAGCCCTTGAAAAGGCCGGAGCCGAGGTGCATACCATCAGCCTGGAAGCCGGTAAGGTAAAGGGCTGGAAGCATGATCACTGGGGCGATGAGTTTCCGGTAGATAAAAAAGTAGAGCAGGTGAATGCAGGGGACTACGATGGCCTGGTGCTGCCCGGCGGGCAGATGAACCCCGATAACCTGCGGGACAATGAGAAGGCGGTAGCCTTTGTGCGCAGTTTCTTTTCAGAGGGCAAACCGGTAGCTGCCATCTGCCATGCCCCCTGGCTGCTGGTAGAGGCAGATGTGGTAGAGGGGCGCTCGCTCACTTCGTATTCATCCATCAAAACGGATATGATCAATGCCGGGGCGCTCTGGAAAGACCAGGAAGTGGTCATAGACGGCGGCCTGGTGACCAGCCGCAATCCGGATGATCTGCCCGCCTTCTGCAAAAGCATGGTAGAGGTGATTGCCAAGGGGGTTTCCGCAGGCGAAGCATCCCTTAATAAGACAAACGCGCAGGCCTAAGCGGTTAAGCGCCAGCCAAAAGCCATCCCGGGGGATGGCTTTTTTTAGTGCAGTAAACTGAAGAAGAAATTCCTATATTTGTATGCATGCATACGAATACCTCTTCCAGGCCCTTTACATCCGAGTCGCACTTTGTTGCTGTTGGCCAGCAGCGCCTTCATCTGAAACGCTTTACAGCAGCCCCCGGGAGCAGCTCGGAGGGCGCCTCCCCGGGCCAGCCGGTATTTCTGGTGCATGGCTCTATTGAAAACGGCCAGATCTTTTACTCGGCTTCGGGCAAGGGGCTGGCGCCCTGGCTGGCTGGCCGGGGTTATGATGTATTTGTGGCCGACCTCAGGGGGCGCGGCAACAGCAGCCCGCGGGTATCGGCCAGGGCGGGCTGGGGCCTGCGCGAAATTCTGGAAGAGGATTTTCCGGCCATGCTGCAGGAGATTGTGCGGCTCAGGGGCGGGCTGCCGCAGCACTGGATGGGCCACTCTTGGGGTGGGGTGCTGCTACTGGCTTACCTGGCCCGCTGGCAGGCACCGGCGCCGGTAAGCTCGCTAAGCTTCTTTGGCACCAAGCGGCGGCTGGGGGTCTGGAATCCCAAAAAAGCACTGATGGTGGACGGCGCCTGGAGCGCCATGGGCGAGGCCCTTACCCGCCTGTATGGCTACCTGCCTGCCCGCAAATGGAAGATGGGCTCTGATGATGAGTCGGCCCGCTCCTACCGCGAAACGCACCGCTGGGTGGTGGAAAAGGAGTGGCGGGACTCCCGCGATGGGTTTGATTACGGCCAGGCCCTCCGGCAACAGGCCCTGCCACCGGCCCTCTACCTGACCGGGGCCAGTGACACGGTGCTGGGCCACCCCATAGATGTGCACCGCCTGATGCAGGAAACCGGCATTGACCAGCCCAACCAGCTGGTGGTGGCAGGTAAGGCTACCGGCTTCCGGCATGATTATGGCCACATTGACCTGCTTACCCATGCCGATGCTCCGGCCGATGTATACCCCAGGGTGGCAGCGTGGCTGGAGGACAACCGTCCGGGTCAGGGCTAGAGCAATGGCTCATTGGTGGTAACAGCTTCAGGTTTCAGCCGCAGCTCCCAGGGGTAATCCAAAACCGCAAAGACTTCTTGTCCTATCCGAATACGGCCAGCTGAGCTGGCAGGCTGCGGCCGCCGGAGGGGGGCAGCGTTGTGCTGTATGCCCACCCCTCAGGGCTGCCGGGGGTTTCCTTTCGGTGGCCCGGTAGGGGCGGGCCTATTTTTTTTCAAAATCCCCTATCTTTTGAGGCATTTTGAGCGACCCTTGGCGCTTCTAACACGTATAGGCTCTATATACCAGACTTCTCGTTCTGGCATTCGCATTCATCGGCGGGTAGTTGTGCGGGCATTTTTGCTTGTTTCACTGGCCCGTAAGCAGTATCTTACTACACGTACCGGCAGGGAGCAAATTAGGCTGCAGATTTTTTAGCCTGCTGTTCCTATATCCCAACCGTAAGAAGATAGCTGTTTGCAGCACGGCCAGGCAAGTGGCAGTGGCCTGCAGAGGACTTTCGGAAAAGGCAATACTTATTTTTTATATACATGATACTTTTTTTAAGCGCATATCCTCCCCGGGAAAGTGGCCTGGCCTCTTATACCCATCATCTGGTTCAAAGTTTTGGAGAGCATTTCGATCCCGCCAGCCTATCGGTAGAAGTGGGCGCCCTGGAGGGCAACAATGCCGATAAGCGCCTCTATGGCGAGGAGGTGCGCTATGTGCTGAATACCGAAGATGCCATCGCCTGCCGCAACCTGGCCCACACCATCAATCAGGATACCGACATTCGGGCCGTGTGTCTTCAGCACCGCTTTGGCCTGTGGGGTGGGGGGCGCTGGGGCGATCATGTGCTCCACTTCATAGAAGCCCTGGAGAAGCCCCTGGCCGTCATGCTCCACAATGTACTGCCCGAGCCTGAATCCTCCCTGAAGACCCTGATTGGTGCTATTAGCCGACGGTCCGACTATCTCATTACCCATTGCCGCTATCATCGCCAGCTGCTGCACCAGGCCTATGGCATAGCAGCCGATAAGCTGCGGGTAATTGCTCCCGGGGTAGAGGTGCTGCCACAGCCCGATCGGGAAGCGCTCAAGGAAAAATACCGTCTGCAGGGCCGCCTGGTGCTGAGCTCCATTGGCAGCCTGCGGCGCAGTAAGGGGCTGGAGCAGGCCCTGGAAGCACTTGATGAGATCCGAAAAGAACACCCCTCGGTTATTTACCTGATCCTGGGTCCAACACATGGCACTGCCGCCCGGCATGAGGGGGAACGCTACCGCTTTCAGATCAAGGATTATATTTTCCGCAAGGGCCTGCAAAAGCATGTGGCCTTTGTGAACCGAAACCTGCGTGAAGAAGAGCAGCAGGACTATCTGGGCCTTACCGATGTGTACCTGCACCTGAGCAAAAACAACACCTCCGGGCTGCTGCGGGCCATGAGCATGGGCTGCCCGGTTATTGCGGCCCCATCGCCCATTACGCGCGAGTTTGTGCCCCGGCAGGCAGGGGTGGTGGTAGAGGCCTCCTGTGCCGGCCAGTATGCCAGCCTGGCCAAAACCTTTCTGTCCAATCCCCAGCTGCGCCTCAACAAGAGCCGGGCGGCCCGGGCGGCTACCCGCCAGTATTACTGGCCCAATGTGGCCATGGGCTACCAGGATGTGTTTGCTGAAATGATCGCCATCCGCCCCAACTACCGCCTGCCGGCCCTTAATGCCGACTACCTCAGCCGGCACACCACCTCCCTTGGCCTCAAGCGCATGCCTGCACCTGCAGCAGAAGAGGGGGCTGCCTGTTATTGGCTGGAAGATAATGCCCGGGCCCTGCTGGCCAGCCTGCAGCTGTACCGCTACCAGCCCAGCCAGCTGCACCTGACGCTCCTGCAGCAGTACCTGCAGCTGATCTGCCACAGCCAGAAGCCCGATGGCAGCTTTCATGCCCGCCTGGATGCGCAGGGAAGGCCCCTGCCCCCTGCCGGCACGGCCGCGGAAGAAGAAGCCGGCATATTGGCCCTCTGGGCCCTGGGCGCCCTGCTGGCCAGCCAGCAGCCCCTGCCCGAAAAGCTAAACACCCTGGCCCGGGAGCGCTTTGCGCGTGCCCTGCCGCAGTTGGATGGGCTGGCCTCCCTGCGGTCTATGAGCCTGGCCATTAAAGCGCTGCACCTCTATAATCAGCAGGCGCAGGATGCCGGTATTCGGGAGCGTGTAGACCGGCTGGCCAGCCGCCTGCAGGTTCAGTATACCGCCATCGCCACCCGGGAGTGGGCCTGGTTTGAAAAAGGTCTTTCGTTTGCCAATACCCTTTTACCCGAGGCCCTGTTGCTGGCCTGGCAGGAGACCGGCCAGCCCCAGTACAAACGTACAGCCAGGCAGTCGTTTAGCTTTTTGCTCAACTTTATGTTTATGGAAGACCCCCTGCCCGGTACCGGTAGCCCGGTATGCCAGCTGGGCTGCGAAGAGCGCTTTGGCTTCAGCAACCTTCCGCAGGATGTGGCCGAAGCCATCATGACCCTGGAACTGTTTTATGAAGCCAGCGGAGAAGAGCTCTATCTGGAAAAAATGCGGGCAGCCTTTAGCTGGTTCCTGGGCAACAACCACCTGCGCCAGACCCTTTACAATGCCGCCACCGGCAGCTGCTGCGATGGGCTGGAAAGCCAGGGCGTGCGCCAGCGGCAGGGTACCGAAAATCTGGTGAATTACCTGCTGGCCCGCCTGACCCTGGAGAAGTATGCCCGGCAGCATGTCCATCAGGAGCAGCCTGCCCCAGAGCGCAAGCTTGCGCAGGAGGGTGGCCTGGCCATAGCCCCCGACCGGCCCAGCGTACCTTCCGGAAACGCGAAGGTGGTTGTAAAATAAAAACAAGAAGCCCCGCGTATGGCGGGGCTTTGGCTTGCTAGTTCTCAGGTTCTTCCTGCATCAGAAAGGCCTTGATGTAGTCGTTGAGGTCGCCATCCAGTACAGCCTGCACATCGGTACGCTCTACGCCGGTGCGGGCGTCTTTGATGAGCTTGTAGGGATGCAGCACGTAGTTGCGGATCTGCGAGCCAAAATCAATACGCTTTTTGGTGCTTTCTACTTTGTCGCGCTCGGCATTGCGCTTATCGATCTCCAGTTGATAGAGGCGCGATTTTAGCATTTGCAGGGCTTTTTCGCGATTCATGTGCTGGGAGCGTTCCTGCTGGCACTCAACCACCAGACCAGAGGGGGCATGGCGCACGCGCACGGCCGTTTCTACCTTGTTTACGTTCTGGCCACCGGCACCCCCTGAGCGAAAGGTATCCCAGCTCAGGTCGGCCGGGTTGATCTCGATCTCAATGGTATCATCAATCACCGGATAGGCAAAGACCGAGGCAAAGGAGGTATGGCGGCGGGCATTGCTATCGAAGGGAGAGATGCGCACCAGGCGGTGTACCCCTATCTCGGACTTGAGGTAGCCATAGGCATACTCACCCTCAAACTCCAGGGTTACGGATTTGATACCGGCCGTTTCGCCCTCCTGCAGGTTTACCTCCCGCACCTTGTAGCCATTTTTCTCGCCCCACATGATGTACATGCGCATGAGCATGCTGGCCCAGTCCTGGCTTTCGGTACCGCCGGCGCCGGAGTTGATCTCCAGCATGGCATTGAGCTGATCTTCTTCGCCGCTGAGCATCTTGCGGAACTCCACCTCCTCCAGGGCTGCTTCCAGCTTTTTATATTCCCGGTCTACTTCTTCTTCGGTGGCCTCGCCGGCCTCCAGAAACTCCCAGAGGGTGGTAAGGTCATCAAAAATGGTCTGGGCCTGCTCGTAGCTGCCCGTCCAGGCCTTGCGGCTCCGGATCTCGCGCATGATCCGCTCGGCCTCCTGGGGATCATCCCAAAAGCCGGGCTGGGTAGACATGCTCTCAAAGTCTTCTATCTCCTGCTTTTTGGTATCGTAGTCAAAGATACCTCCTCAAGGCCGATAGGCGGGCCTTCATGTCTTTGAGCTGTTCAGTGGTCATGTGATGAATGTATTAAGTATAGGATAATGCGTATACAGTATAGGGAAGACCGGTAAATGAGTTTTGGCCAGCCCTGCTTTTTTTTGCAGTGCAAAGGTAGGCAATTCGCGGTCTACTGGCAAAAGGCCAAAAAAAACAGCACCGGAGCGCTCCGGTGCTGCTAAAGATGCTCATCTTACAAATGCCTCAGCGCCGCACAATAAGCCAGATCACCAGGCCCAGGGGCCAGGAGAGCAGAGCTACCATAATGGCGACCAGCACCGGGTGCTGGTTGCGGATTTTGGCATCGTTATAGGCCCATACAATGCTCCAGATGTAGAGCCCCAGGAAGGCTACCCCCAGGATCACCACTAACAGGAGCGTAAGCCCACTTAAACCGCTGGATTCCATAGAATAAGGGGGTCAGCTACAGTTTGTATACCCAGTTCCACTTGTCTTCTGCCTGGCCGGACTTGATGTCGTTCAGGGCCTTGAACACGCGGTTGGAGAATTTGCGCTCAGCAATGGGGGGCAGCATGTAATCCTGCTCCTCATGCCCGATCTGGATGATCTGGGCAATGGTGGCAGCCGTGCCGGTGCCAAAGGCTTCCTGCAGGCGGCCTTCTTTGGCGGCAGCAATCACTTCGCTTACGGCAATGCGGCGCTCCTCTACGGGATAGCCCCATTCCCGGGCCAGCGTAAGCACGCTGTCGCGGGTAATGCCGGCCAGAATGGTATCACTCAGGGGGGTGGTGATCAATTTGCCATCGATGACGAACATCACATTCATGGTGCCGGATTCCTCAATGTACTGATGGGTTTTGGAGTCGGTCCACACCAGCTGGTGATAGCCCTGCTGCTGCGCCCTGCGGGCGGGATAGAGCGAGGCGGCATAGTTGCCGGCAGCCTTGGCGGCGCCGGTGCCCCCTTCGGTAGCGCGGCTGTAATGTGTTTCTATTTTAACCCGTACCGGCTCAGAATAGTAAGCACCTACCGGGCAGGTAAAGATCATGAACGTATAGGTGTCGGAGGCGCGGATGCCTATGTAATTATCCGTAGCAAAGATAAAGGGGCGAATGTAGAGGGCGGTATTTTCGCCATCGGGTACCCACTGGTTGTCCAGTTTCAGCAGCTCCATCAGGCCGTTCATGAACACCTCTTCGGGCAGGGGTGGCATGCACATGCGCTCGGCAGAGCGGTTCAGGCGATGAAAGTTATCCAGCGGGCGAAAAACCACCACCTCGCCTGCCGTATTTTTATAGGCTTTCATGCCTTCAAAAACACTCTGGCCATAGTGCAGGGCCGAGTTGGCCGGGCTAAGCTGCAGGGGCTGGTAAGGAACTATGCGGAGGTTGGTCCAGGCGGTGCCGTCGTAGTCGGCTACAAACATATGGTCGGAAAAGACCCGGCCGAAGGGTATGTTGGAGAAGTCGACCTCTGTTATACGGCTTTGTTTGGCCCTGGTAATATCAATAGGGAGGGTATCAACCATTTTGCAAAATTTTATTCCGAAATCGATTGAGGAAGCAGAAAATTTGGTTTTCGGCCTCCCTAATATATAAAAATTCTGCTTATTCGGCAAGCTTTCGGGGCTGCCAGCTGACTTCGGCAGCGCCCAGCTCATGGCCCATGCGGCGGGCCAGCACAAATAAATAATCGGACAAACGGTTAAGGTACGCCAGGATCAGTTCCTCTACCGGCTCGAGCTCATGCAGGCTTACCACCAGGCGCTCGGCCCTGCGGCATACACAGCGGGCAATGTGGGCGTGCGATACGGCCATGTGCCCGCCGGGCAGGATAAAATTCTTCAGCTCGGGCAGTCCCTCTTCCATGGCATCGATCTCCCGCTCCAGCATGTCCACATCTTCCTGACCAAAGCCGGGCAGGTGGCGTATGGTTTTGCCGGGAGCAGTGGCCAGGTGGGAGCCCAGGGTAAAGAGCATGTCCTGTATGGTCTTGAGGGGGTGCTGGCGCGGCTGGTTTACCTCATGATCGCGCAGCAGGCCCATCCAGGAATTTAATTCATCCAGGGTGCCATAGGCTTCAAGCCGCAGGTGGTTTTGCCCACCCGGGTACCTCCCAGCAGGGCGGTGGTGCCGGCATCGCCGGTCTTGGTATAGATTTTCACAGGCTGTGTTGTTTGGCGAGCTTTACGCGCTCTTCATTGATCAGATCGCTTTCAACTAGGCCATCGCGCATGCGCACAATGCGGTGGGCATAGTGGGCGATGTCATCTTCGTGCGTTACCATAATAATGGTGTTGCCCGCATCGTGCAGCCGCTGAAAGAGCTCCATGATGTCGTAAGAGGTTTTGCTGTCCAGGTTACCGGTAGGCTCGTCGGCCAGAATAATGCTGGGGTCGTTTACCAGGGCCCGGGCAATGGCTACCCGCTGGCGCTGCCCGCCGGAGAGCTCATTGGGTCGGTGCTTGGCGCGGTCGGCCAGGCCTACACTCTCCAGAGTGGCATAGGCTTTTTCGGTGCGCTGGCGGGCGTTGTAGCCGGCATAGATCAGGGGCAGGGCTACATTCTCCAGGGCGGTCTGGCGGGGCAGCAGGTTAAAGGTCTGGAATACAAAGCCGATCTCCTTATTGCGGATCTCGGCCAGCTCGCTCTCGCTCAGGGAGCTTACATCATGACCATTGAGGATGTACTGGCCGCTGGTGGGGGTATCCAGGCAGCCAATGATGTTCATAAAGGTGGATTTGCCGCTGCCCGAGGGACCCATAAACGCAACATATTCCCCCCGCATTACCTCAATGGAAATGGATTTAAGGGCATGGACAGTCTCGGACCCCATGCGGTAAAGTTTGGAAATATTGCGTGTGTGGATGACCTCTTTCATAGCCTTGGATTTCAATGGGTATAAAAAAAACCTTTTATAGGGGTATATAAAAGGTTTTTAACGAATAACGGAGTAAAAATAAGGCAAACCAACTTTTTTGTGATAAAAGGAAAATATGCGGGATTGCAGGTGAATCCTTCCCCTTTGGCTTAGTTGAGGTTGGCAGCACACAGGTGTTTGAGGTAGGGATTTACCGACTTGCCCTTCAGATAATCGATGCGCATGACCCGGCCGGTGATAGGCTCGTACCAAAGCTCTACAAAATCATTTTCTATTCTGTATAAGGATATTTCCAGCTGAAAAAATTCGGACTTGGAGACATATACACCCTTGCTGAGAATCAGCCTGGCCTTCTCATCAAGCGTTAATTTTTCAAAATCTATGGGTTTCATAAAGGTAGCGTCTAGGCGTAAAAAATGGTAGTCTCACTGCCCCAAAAATGCTTTGGCGGGCAGATAAGGTACGGTAAGTTGTACCTTTTCTTACGCAAACATTTGCGCCAAGGTTAGGTGCCCAAACTCACTTGTTATCAGCACATTAAAAAAGCCCGCCGGTGGGCGGGCTTACGGAAATCACCAGCCGGCAGCACCGGGCAGGCTTTCTCTAAGGGCTTCGTAGCGGGTCAGGAAGCGGCTGTGTCGCTCGGAGGGGGAGGAGATTTCCAGCTCCAGCAAGGCATCCTGGGCATAATTTTCAAGCCCCATGCGCAGGCTCTGCAGGGCATAGGCTTCCAGCAGGGGAATGGAATAGCGGTTCAGCAGCAGGGCCTGCCGCAGCAGCTCATAGGCGTCTTCGGTCTCCTGACGGGCATTGTGCAGGCTGGCCGACAGCAGCAGGGCATCTTCTTCAAAAGGCGTAAGGCGGGTGAGCTGCCGCAACTGCTGCAGAGCCGCTACCGTATCGCCGGCGGCCAGCCGACGCAGAGCCGCTTCTTTTTGCCGGGCAAACGGATCGGAGCCGGCTGCTGCCGGTTGCCGGCTAGGTTTTCCGCTAAGCAGTTGCTGCTGAAGCAGCAGGAGATGCAGCTGCTGCTGGTGCGCTTCGCCAAGGCGGGCCTGCTGCAGCGGGGCAAGGTAGGGGACGGCCTCTTCTGCAGAACCCCTGTTCAGGGCCTGGCGGGCCAGGTGCAGCTGGGCCTGGGTGCGTTCCTGCTCGGACAGCATGCTTAGCAGGGCATTGATCTCGGCGGGAATAAGACTGCCGCTCCTCAGGCGCAGGCGTATGCCGGCCAGCGCTTCGGCCTGGGGCATACCCTCCAGCGAATTGTTGCTAAGGGCCAGCAGCGCCTGGGTTTTTTTCTGTCGCAGACTGGGCGAAAGGGCGGTGTCGGGCAGGTTTATCCAATGCTCAGCGGCCTCTTCGCCACGGCCCCCTTCGGCCAGGGCCATGGCCTGGTAGAATCCGGCCTGCACATCGCCCCGCATACTGGGCCT
>NZ_AODQ01000102.1 GCF_000348925.1 Cesiribacter andamanensis AMV16
CCCATGCTGATCAGTTCAGCCAGCTGGGGGTGCCGGTAGCCGTAGCGGCCGGCGCCCACAGCGCCGACCCCTGGAGAGCAGCAGTGCTGAAAACCTGCAGGCGCTGGCCGCTTCCGATACCGTAGGAGTAGCCCTGCCAGGCGCTTCGCTGGGCCTGGGCATGCGCTACACCCCTGCCCGCCAGCTGCTGGATGCCGGCGGCTGCCTGGCCATTGCCACCGACTGGAATCCCGGCTCGGCCCCCATGGGCGATCTGCTGATGCAGGCCGCCGTGCTGGGCGCCGCCGAAAAGCTCACCACCGCCGAAACCCTGGCGGCCATTACCTGCAGGGCCGCCCATGCCCTGCGCCTGCAGGACCGGGGCCAGCTGGCGCCCGACATGCTGGCCGATCTGGTGGCTTTTCCGGCAGCCGATTACCGGGAGATCCTCTACCAGCAGGGCAAGCTCAAGCCCGAGCTGGTCTGGAAAGCCGGCACCCGTGTAAAAGCGCCTGAGCGTTAATCTGATTTACCGCAAGCGGGCGGCAGTTATCCTCCCGGCGTATCAATCCATACAATCACCAAACCCAACCCCCACCCCACGGATGTATCAACTGGCAGAAAAAAAGTACTGGGAAGGCCGCACCGACTATACCGATGGTGCCATGGGCCTGCGCTGGCATCAGATCCTGAACCAGCTGGACCTCACCCAGTCGGTGCACAAGAGCGGCGCCGCCAAAAATGTAGCCCTGCTGGGGTTCTGTTCGGATGAAGGGGTGCGGCGCAACAAGGGGCGCCTGGGTGCCCAGCTGGGACCCGATCAGCTGCGCAAATCCATGGCCAGCCTGCCCGTGCACTTCGATCAGGAGAAGCTGGGGCTCTTTGATGCCGGCAACATCATCTGCCCCAACCAGCAACTGGAGCGCAGCCAGCAGCTGCTGGGCCAAAAGGTGGCAAGCCTGCTGTCCATGGGCTTTCTGCCGGTGGTGATGGGCGGTGGGCATGAGGTGGCCTATGGGCATTACCTGGGCCTGCACCAGCACCTACACCACGAGCAGCGCAGCAGCCTGGGCATTCTCAACATCGATGCTCACTTTGATTTGCGCACCTATGAGGTAGAAACCAGCAGCGGCACCCCCTTCCGGCAAATTGCCGACCTGCGCAAGCATCACAGCCTGCCCTTTCACTACCTGTGCATGGGCATACAGCATGCCGGCAACACCCGGGCGCTCTTTGATACCGCCCACCGGCTCAATACCAAATACGTGTTGGCCGAAGACATGCGCGAATCGCAGTGGGAAGATGTGCGCCTGCGCCTGCGCAACTGGATGCACGACAAGGAAGCCATCTACCTCACCATTGACCTGGATGCCATAGCTGCTGCCCACGCCCCCGGCGTAAGCGCCCCTACCCCTTTTGGACTGGACCCCTGGGTTGTGCGCCTCATCCTGCAGGAGGTTGTCCAAAGCGGTAAGCTGCTAAGCCTGGACATTGCCGAACTAAGCCCGGCCCTGGATCAGGATGGGCGTACCGCTAAGCTGGCTGCCCAACTGGTATTTGCCCTGTTGGATAATCTTAACAACCAATTGGTATAAAGAGGACTGGGCTAAATTGAGAAAATACAAAAGAAACTCTTTTGTTACATGGAGTTTCCTGCTTATTAAAAAAAGATTAAATTTGAAGCGTTTTATTGATCTGCATTCAGCATATCAAAAAGAAAAGCCAATACGTTAAGAAGGGAAGCCAATTCGTTAATCAGGAGGCTATGAATTTTATTTTATTAGACAACAGCAACACGCTCTTTAGCAGTTATCTGAAGGGATGGGAAAGGGCCCTAAAAATCTACGAAGAAGAAGCCGACTTTGTAGGCAAAAAATTCAGAAACCGACACAAACGTCATAAAAAAGCCTGAGCATTGCGCTCAGGCTTTCTTGTTTGTAAGGGATAGATCCTACTCCAGCGGCAGGCGCATCCGTACCAGGCTGCACACCCCCTGCGGGCTTACCGTTACCACAAAAAGATTTTCATAATCCTCTTCCGAGATGGGTTTTATCTCCTCCCGCCCCATCAGGGAATTTACCAGTGCTGGGGTTGAATTGGAGTGGCCCACCACCACAAAGGTCTCCTGACCCGGCCGTGCCTTCAGCTGCTGCAACAGGCCTGCCCCCTGCTGGGGCTGGTAGGTCTGCACCGCTAAGCCCTTAAGTTCGGCCAGGGGTTTGGCTGTATGCTGGGTACGCAGGTAGGGGGTGGCATAGAGAGCGGTGATGGGCTGCTCCTTCAGCAGGGCAGCCACAAAGCGGGCTCGTTTCTGCCCCTGCTCGCTCAGGTCCGGATCGGCAGGCGGCTCGGCCAGTTTTTCGGCATGGCGAATAAAGATAAAGGTTTTGGTACCGGGTTCCTGTTGGCTATAGGCAAGGCCGGCCATCAGCAGCAGGCCGCTCAGCAGCCAGAAGCGCAGGTGTTTCATAAAGCAGTATGTTTTGGGTAAGCTAAACAAGAAATTGGTTTTGAAAAATCAGTTTACACTAAGCGGCCAAATTTGGGGAAAAGCGGCAGATTCGGCACTGCTCATAACAAAAAAGCTGCCCAAGGGGGGCAGCTTTTTATATATAAGGGAGGTATCGCTTAGGCAGCAATCAGCTCGGCCAGGATACGGATGGATTCTTTCACATACGGATCGGCCTGCTTCATGGCCTCCTGGGCTTCGGCATCCTCCAGCTCCAGGCTGTTGATCTGCTGCTCCAGGGTATCTTTGTTGCCGCTGCGCTTCTTGCGCAGCTCAATCTCTTCTTTGCGTTTCTCCAGGTTCAGGCTGATGCGGGTTTCGGCCCGGGCAGCCTTAGAGGCATCTATGTTTTCCCGAAGGGCAATAAGGTCGGCATCGGTGGCCAGGCGCTTCTGGTAATTGGAGCGCAGCTGGGCAAGCAGCCGGTCATTCACTGTTTTGGTTTCCTTGTATTTGCTGGATTTGATCTGATCCCAGGGCAGGGCGGCCGGATAGGCGCTTTCACCAAAATCGGCTGCGCTGAATTCGCTGGGCAGTTCAATATCGGGCGTTACCCCCTTGTGCTGTGTGCTGCTGCCGGTTACGCGGTAAAACTTGGCCAGGGTAATTTTCAGCTGGCCCAGCTTGCTGCTGCTGCCGCCGCCATTTCGGCCGGCAATACCAGCGCCGGAGTTGCCTACCAGCCGGTCCAGATCAATCAGGTTCTGCACGGTGCCCTTGCCAAAGGTCTGCTCACCAATGATCACGCCGCGGCGGTAGTCCTGTATGGCGCCGGCAAAGATCTCGGAGGCTGATGCACTAAAGCGGTTGATCACCACCGCCAGCGGGCCACCATAGACGGTAGCCGGGTCGGGATCGTCGCCGGTATTGATGGAGCCATCGGCATTGCGCACCTGCACCACCGGACCGCTGGGAATAAACAGGCCGGTAAGCTCAATGGCTTCGGTAAGCGAGCCGCCTCCGTTAAAGGTAAGATCGATTACCAGGCCCTGCATGCCCTGAGCCTCCAGTTCCTTAATCAGGCGGCGCACATCGCGGGTAGTACTGTTGTAGTTGGGGTTGCCCCGCTGGGCCTGCTCAAAGTCCATGTAGAAGGTAGGAATGGTGATCACCCCTACTTTGTAGGTTTTGCCATCTTTGGTGTAGGGCACCAGTTTGCTTTTGGCCACCTGCTCCTCCAGCTTCACCATATCCCGTACCAGGGTAATTTCTACAGGCAGGGCATTTACCCCATCGGCCGCCCGCAGCAGGCTCAGGCGTACTTTGCTGCCTTTGGAACCGCGGATCAGCTGCACCACTTCATCCAGCCGCCAGCCGATCACATCCACCATCTCGCCTTTTTCGCCCTGGGCTACACCCACAATGCGGTCATCTTTCTGAATAAGCTTGCTTTTAAAGGCCGGGCCGCCGGCAATCACTTCGGCTACTTTGGTGTAGTCGCCATCGGTGGTCAGCGATGCGCCAATGCCCTCCAGCGACTGGCTCATGGAGATCTTGAAATTCTCAGAGGTAACGGGCGAGAAATACGAGGTATGCGGATCGTACGACTCAGTAAAGGCATTCATGTAGACCTGAAACACATCCACGCTTTTCTGCTGGTGGATGTTCTTTTTCATCTGCGCATAGCGCTTGCTCAGGCTGGTATGGATATCGGGCCACTCTTTGTTTGCTATCTTGTAGCTAAGCGCCTGGCTTTTGATGATCTGCCGCCAGATCTCGTTCAGCTCGCCCTTGTTGCTGGCCCAGGGGGCATTTTCTCGGTCGGCCTCGTAGTATTCGTCTACGGTAAAATCAAATTCCACCTTGTTGAGAGAATCAATCACCGCCATGCGCTCATCAAAACGTTGCCGGAAGGTGTTGTAAATATCGAAAGCGGCATCCAGCTTGCCGGCCTCCAGCTCATTATCAAAGCGGTGGCGGTATTGCTGAAACGCATCTACATCTTTCTGCAGAAAATACACTTTATAGGGATCCAGCGCCTGCAGGTAGCTCTTGAGCACTACTTCGGAGAGCGAATCATTGATGGCTACCTTGCGGTAATGAATGCGGTTGAGCGCCTGCGGGATCAGGCGGGCTTCCTTCTCCAGCTCCGGTGTAGGCTTCAGGTAGGTGGTATCCGCTAAAGGCGTGTAGTCGCTATGGCGGGCCTGGCACTGGATGCTCAGGTTGGCGACCAGAAAGAGGAACAAGAACAGTTTCTTCATGTATAGCATGATCTCTGATAATTCGTTTTTTACAAGACTACAACGTAAAACATTCCCATCATTATTCCCAATGGAGGTGTTATCTTAGGGAAAATCTTTGGTGCACGCAAACCGCTTGTGTAAATATGGGCAGAAAGGGGCAGTGCTGTTTCTTTTCTACGTGTAAATGACAAAAAAAGTGCCAGAAAGTGGCTGGTGGCCGCCCGCCTCTTGTAAATTTACTGGTAGATGCAGGCGGGTAGCTGAGGCGCCTCCCCTGCTGTGCCCCCCTAGCACCAAGTAGCATGTTCCGTAGCGTTCTGGTTCTCCTGTTTGCCTGCCTGCCGGTGCTCTGTGCGCAGGCCCAGCACCCGCCCGACTCCCTGCACAGGGGCCGGCTGAATACCTTGTTGCTGGTAAAAGGCGGCGCTTATGGTGGCCTGTTGCTGGGTCTGCATCAGCTCTGGTACAAAGACCAGGGCCGCACGGAGTTTCACTTCTTTAACGATAGCCGGGACTGGCAGCAGATGGATAAGCTGGGCCATGCCTACAGCACGTACCACCTGGGCCGGCTCCATTATGCTTCCTTTCGCTGGGCCGGTATGGCGCCACGCAAAGCAGCGCTCTGGAGTAGCCTGGCCGGCTTTGCCTGGTTGCTGCCTATTGAGTTTCTGGATGGCTATTCAGAAGCCTACGGCGCCTCTTCAGGCGATCTGGTGGCCAATGCCAGCGGTGCCCTGCTCTGGGGCAGCCAGCAGTTACTCTGGGAAAAACAGCTGCTGCGGCCCAAGTTTTCGTTTCATCCCACCCGCTGGGCCCCCAGGCGAACCAGCCTGCTGGGCAGCCGCCTGCACGAGCAGGTGCTGAAGGACTACAACGGGCAAACCTACTGGCTAAGTGCCGACCTGAGCCAGCTGAGTGGCGGCCGAAGCCCCCGCTGGCTCAACCTGGCGCTTGGCTATGGGGCCAGTGGCATGGTGTATGCCAATGCGGCCCAAAACAGCGCGCAGGGCTACCTGGCCTACCGGCAGTGGTTCCTGGCGCCCGATCTAAATTTAAGCCACATCCGCAGCAACAAAAGGGCGGTACGCTGGCTTTTATTTGTGCTGGATGGCATACATTTACCGGCGCCGGCCCTGGAATGGAGCCGCAACCGGCTGCACCTGCATCCGGTCTATTTTTAACCCCTTATACCCAATACCCGCAAGGGATACGTTCATGAATGTAGGCGATAAAGTGCGCATGCTGCGAGGAAAAGAAGAAGGCATCGTTACCCGTATCATTGATCCCAAACTGATCGAGATCGAGATTGAGGATGGCTTTCAGATACCCGTGCTCAAAAGCGAAGTGGTGGTGGTAGCCCGCGAAGAAGCCTCGTTCTTTAAGCGGCCGGAGAGCGAACAAGCTCCAGCGCCCCCTGCTCCCCTGCCGAAAAAGGGGGCAACTGCCCAGGAAGGCTATTTTATTGCTTACAAGCCCCTGAACGACCGCCTGCTGAGCGTTCATCTGGTCAATAATACCCCCGATGTGCTGCTGTTTTCGATTGTGGCTGAGCAGGCCGGCCGCTATGAACCCCTGGCCTCCGGACAGCTGCTTCCCCGCCAGGCCCATAAACTGAGCCAGGCCGATCTGCAGCAGTTTGAGCAGTGGCCGGCCTGGCAGGTACGCCTGCTGCCCCACCCGGCTCAGCCCGGCGAGCGGCTGGCAGCTGTGCTGCAGCAGCGGGTTCACCCCAAGGCCGCCACTTTTTTTCGCAGCCTGCGGCAGGCACCTGTACTGGACGCCAAGGCGTATCTGCTGGCCCTGAGCCCTTCTAGCCTTCTGGCACCGGCCGAGGCGCAAAAGCTGCAGGAGACCCTGCAAAGCGGGCCGGAAACCCGGCAGGCACCTCCTGCCGGCCCCATCCCCAGCCAGGTGGACCTGCATGCCGAAAAACTCGTAGAGAATCCCAAAGACCTCTCCGGCGCCGCCATACTGGAGTTGCAGCTGGCTACCTTTGAGCAGGTGCTGGACCGTGCCCTGGCGGCCGGCCTGGAGGAGATTACCTTTATCCACGGAGTGGGCAACGGCACCCTCCGCAAGGAGCTGCACCGCCGCCTGAGCGCCATGAATACGATAGCCTGGTTTAAAGACGACCACAAAGAAAAGTGGGGCTACGGAGCTACACGCGTACGCTTGAAATAGTGTAAAGATGAAAAATTCTGTACATGCCTAGTTTTAGGGGCGCAATTCACTTTTAGAAGTGCTAAAAGATTGCGTTTATCGAGTTCTGAAATTTAAACCGCATACTATAGCATCATGAAGTTCAACGAATTCATGGAAAATTTCGCCCTGGAGATCGGAGGGCAGTTTTCTGAGTACGACAAAACCAAGTCCGTAATCATTGTACCTCTGGACGGAAACCGCTTCCAGACGGTGCTTGGGGTGATCCGGTTCAACGAGCGCTACAACCGCGAGGGCATTGAATTCTCCTCCAAGGTGTGTGATTATACACCAGATGTAGATCTTGAGGAGCTGTTGCGCCAAAATACCGAATTTACGCATGCTAAGTTTGCCCTCTTTGATGCTGCCCTTAAGGTAGAAGCCTCTGCCTATCTGGACAATGCCACCGAGAGCCTGCTCAAGGAGATCATCCTGGAAGTAGCCACTGCCGCTGATGAGTGGGAGTACCGCCTGACCGGCATGGACGTTCATTAATCTTGTAGCATCACTTGCAGAATCCAATAATTTGGTAAACTTTTACCTGCAAAAGCATTGTTGATAAACGGTAAACGCAAGCCGCCTTATCGTTCCGTCGCCTAGACGGGAAGGAAAGTCCGGGCAACGCAGAGCATCCTGCTTCCTAACGGGAAGGGTTCCGGCACCTGCCGGAATACAGCCAGTGCCACAGAAAACAAACCGCCACGGCGCAAGCCGGGGTAAGGGTGAAAAGGTGCGGTAAGAGCGCACCGGCCCGCTGGTGACAGGGGGCGCATGGTAAACCTCAGGAGTTGAAAGACCAAATAGGTCCCTCTTCCCCCTTTTGGGGGGCCAGAGTTGCTCGCTCAAATTCCGGCCACTGGCCGGCAAGAGAGGGATGGGTAGGTCGATAGAGCCCGGTGGTGACACCGGGCCCAGATAAATGATAGGGACCCAAAATTCATTTTGGGATACAGAACCCGGCTTACAGGCTTGCGTTTACTTTTTTTACCTTTATGTATGGCAAAGATCTTAGTCATTGACGACGAAAAGAGCATTCGCAACACCCTGCGGGAAATCCTTGAATTTGAAAACTACCAGGTAGCCGAAGCCTCCGATGGCGAGGAAGGGCTGGCCAAGGTGCTCAGCGAACATTTTGATGTGGTGCTCTGCGACATTAAAATGCCCAAGCTGGATGGCCTGGAAGTGCTGGAGCGCGCCATGGAAGCCGGCGTGGAATCGCAGTTTATCATGATCTCGGCCCACGGCACCATTGAAACAGCCGTAGATGCCACCAAAAAAGGCGCCTTCGATTTTATTGTAAAACCCCCTGACCTTAACCGACTGCTGCTGGCCCTGCGCAATGCACTGGACAAAGGCAAGCTGGTACACGAAACTAAAACCCTGCGCAAAAAAGTAGCCCATAAATGGAACATGGTGGGCGAGTCTGCCGCCATGCTGCAGGTAAAGGAAACCATTGAGAAGGTAGCCCCCACCGATGCGCGGGTACTGATCATTGGCTCTAACGGTACGGGCAAGGAACTGGTAGCCCGCTCACTACATGAGAAAAGCAACCGCAGCAAGGGGCCTATGGTAGAGGTTAACTGTGCGGCCATTCCCTCTGAGCTGATCGAAAGCGAACTGTTCGGGCATGAAAAAGGGGCCTTTACCTCAGCAGTAAAGCAGCGCATCGGCAAGTTTGAGCAGGCCAATGGGGGCACGCTCTTTCTGGATGAAATTGGGGATATGAGCCTGTCTGCCCAGGCCAAGGTACTGCGGGCGCTACAGGAGAACCGCATTACGCGCGTGGGCGGCGATAAGGATATTCAGGTAGATGTGCGCATCCTGGCGGCAACCAACAAAGACCTGCGGCAGATGATCGCCGAAAACAAATTTCGGGAAGACCTTTACCACCGCCTGGGGGTAATTGTAGTGCGCGTGCCTCCTCTAAAGGAGCGTAAAGAAGATATTCCGATGCTGGTAGACCGCTTTCTGGAAGATGTAGCGCAGGAATATGGTACAGCCAAAAAACAAATAACGCCAGCTGCAATCACTAAACTGCAGGAAGGCGACTGGACCGGAAACATCCGGGAACTCAGAAATGTAGTAGAACGGCTTGTGATTATGAGCGGTGAGGCAATCACCGAAGAAGATGTGGTTAAATATACGGAAATCAGCCTCTAGGGGCTGATTTCCATTTATATCTATACGCGTACGTCCTGCGCGGCCTGAACTTCCTGTTTTTGAACATCATTTTTGGTGTAGGTAGGACAGGTCCGCTGCGTGCAGGCACCCATGCCAAGTACCACCAGGGCAAACAGTAATACTCTCAGTTTCATGATTTCCTTGTTGTTGGTATAACACTTATTCTAAACAAAAATAGAAGGGTTAGGCCCTTCATACAAGAATACGTAATTTATTTCGCATTGTTAAACGTTTTGCGCGTAAAGCCGGCATTTTTTGAACTGTAACCGGTTTTAATTGTACAGTATAGGGCTATTGCCCCTCCCTGATCATCAAAGCAAACTCTGTTTTACAGCCTAGGGTTCATTTAGGCGCATAATCTCCCCTTAGGGGCTTTATTGCCCCATTTAGAAGCCCCGCAGTACTTGTCCGCAGGCTGAAATCCCCTGCCTTTAGCCCAAAACTCATTAAAAACCTTTCCTGAACCTAACATGGGTTGGAACCGCCGGGGGCAGTGCAAGAAAATGGGCTACTTCTATCATTCAAGGCCAGGGCCAGCCTCCTAAAGGGGCAAAATCTCTGCCAGGAACCCCTTTCGGGCATAGTACACAGCTGCCAATAGCATCTTCTGAAAACCCTCTTCTTTTCGGAATGCCCCCGTTCCTCCCCTGCTACTTGTATGCAGGCCGGTATCCCCTGCAAATAGCCGGAGCACCTACCCCCTGCCGGCTCCCCCTCTGGGTTGTCATTAAGGCCGGTACTGAAAAAACAAGCTTGCTGCTACAACCGCAACCCCTGTTTTAGGGTTATACAGGCAGACAGCGCTGAGACAAGCCAGAGTAGGCCTGTAGGGTTGAGCTCCCGGCTATCGGGTGAGTTCTGGCAGCAGCCCCAGGGGCAGGTAGCACACTTTTTTTGCTTTCTTTTCGTTAACTTAACAACGAACATCACAGATATGAAATACAGCCCTTTTTTGCTCAGCCTGTTGCTGATGGCGTCTGCCTGTTATAGTGAGCCGGAATTTCCGGTAGAGCCCGAGATCAGCTTTGAGAATGTTCGCTTTATTGATATGCCTTCCGGCCAGCCGGATACGCTGCTGGTGACGGTTTCCTTTCAGGATGGCAATGGCGATCTGGGCCTACGGGGTACAGAAGATACTCCTCCCTATCATCTGTATGATTATGTATTCAAACCGGATGGCACTTACCTGAAGATAGGGGAATTTGATACGCTGCCTGCGTATACCTGCAATAAGTACCGTATAGGCACCATTACGGGCGGGGTTTTTCTGCTGGATCAGCTCAACGGCCGGGACACGGTCTATGTGAAGCCCAACCGCTTCTACTACAATTATTTTGCAGATCTGTACAGAATCCGGAATGGGCAGGAAATACTTGTAGACTATGCAGCAGAGTCAGGCTCCAGCTGCGGCGAATCGCTCAATGGGCGCCTTCCCATCAGCATGTTTTCCAGCAATGGATCGGCCATCAGCGGCACCATTACCCGCAGCTTCGGCAGCCGGGGCTGGCTGGTCTCCTTTGCCAACGACAGCCTCAAGATCAAGGTACGCATAGCCGATCGGGATCTCAACCTGAGCAATGTGGCCGAATCGCCTGTTTTCACCCTTAGGGGCGTACAGGTACAACGCTAAGCACTTTCTGAATTACCCCAGAAACTAAAAGCTTCCCCATGAAGAGGAAGCTTTTCTTTTTGCTTTATCCCGAAAGGATTTCGTTGGCTTAGTACAAAGCCGGGAAGCGCTGTGGCTCGGCCTCGGCCATCAGGCCATAGACCCGCTCCACCACTGTTTCGGTGCTGGGCTTGGAGAAGTAGTCTCCATCCGACGAATAGGCCGGACGGTGGGCCTTGGCTGCAATGGTAAGGGGCTGGCTGTCCAGGTAAAAATACCCTCCCTGCTCTTCCAGCACCTGCTGCATCATATAAGCCGAAGCGCCTCCGGGCACATCTTCATCGGCAAACACCACGCGGTTGGTTTTTTTCAAGGATTCTACGATGCTGTGGTGCACATCAAAAGGCAGCAGCGACTGCACATCGATTACCTCGCAGCTAATGCCCATTTCGTCCAGATGCTGCGCCGCTTCCAGCACAATGCGGCACATGGCGCCATAGGTAATAATCGTTACGTCCTGGCCCTCGCGCAGGATCTCGGGTACACCCAGTGGCAGGGTAAACTCGGCCAGGTTGCGTGGTATACGTTCCTTCAGACGGTAGCCGTTCAGCACTTCGATGATCAGGCCGGGCTCATCAGAGGCCAGCAGGGTATTGTAAAAGCCGGCCGCCTGGGTCATGTTACGGGGCACCAGCACGTGCATGCCCCGCAGGGAGTGCAGGATCATGCCAATGGGCGATCCGCTGTGCCATACCCCTTCCAGCCTGTGGCCGCGGGTACGCACGATCAGGGGCGCCTTTTGCCCCCCTTTGGTGCGGTACTGCAGCGAGGCCAGGTCGTCTGACAGGATCTGGATGGCGTACAGCAGGTAATCGAGGTACTGGATCTCGGCAATGGGCCGCAGGCCGCGCAGTGCCGCGCCAATGCCCTGGCCGATGATGGTACACTCCCGAATGCCGGTATCGGTCACCCGCAGTTCGCCCCACTTGGCCTGCAGACCGGCAAAGGCCTGGTTTACATCGCCTATCCGGCCCACATCTTCCCCAAAGGCAAATACCCGCGGATCGCGCTCCAGCATGGCATCAAAACAGGCCTGCAGTACCTCGCGCCCGTCTACCAGGGGGTCTTCTTCCCGAATATCGGCTTTCACCTCCTGCACCTGCAGGGCCGCTTTGGGTGACTCGCTGTAGAGGTGAGAGGAGAAGCGTTCCTCATTCTCGGCCAGTACCTTCTTTAACCAGTCCGCAAGGCCCTGTTTGGCATCGCTGCTTTCGGCCCGCAGCAGCCAGAGGGCACGCTTTACGGTACGGATGGCATCCATGCGGATAGGGTTCAGCACTTTTTTCAACTCATCCAGCAGGGGGGCAATAGCCTCATGGCGGGCGGCAGCCTCCTCCAGCAGGGCTTCGGCCTGCTGATGGTCTCTTTTTACAGAGGCGCGGAAGGCTTCCCAGGCTTCTTTCTTAGCCTCGCGGGCATCGGCGGCGGCTTCATTTTCAATGGCCTCCAGCTCGCTTTCGCTGGCCAGTTCATGCTGCAGCAGCCACTCCCGCATTTTGCGCAGGCAGTCATGCTCAGCTTCCCACTCCAGGCGCTCGGCGCTCTTGTAGCGCTCATGCGAGCCGCTGGTGGAGTGGCCCTGTGGCTGGGTAAGTTCTTCTACATGCACCAGTACGGGTACATGCTCGTTGCGGCAAATGGCGGCGGCGCGCTGGTAGGCCTCAACCAGGGCGGGATAATCCCAGCCTTTAACGCGGATGATCTCAACCCCTGCTTTTTCGTCCGTTCGCTGAAAGCCCGCCAACACTTCAGAAATGCTGCCTTTGGTGGTGTGGTACTCCTGGGGCACCGAGATGCCATAGCCATCGTCCCAAACGCTGATGAGCATGGGCACCTGCAGCACACCGGCTGCATTGATGGTTTCATAGAACATGCCCTCTGAAGTAGAGGCATTGCCGATGGTGCCAAAGGCTACCTCATTGCCCTGCACAGAAAATTTGCTGAGACCATGCAGCTGCGGATTCTGGCGAAAAAGCTTGGAGGCATAGGCCATGCCCAGCAGACGGGGCATCTGGGCGGCGGTGGGTGATATATCGGAGCTGCTGTTTTTGCTTGCGGTCAGGTCTTTCCACTCTCCCTGCTCATCCAGCATGCGGGTGGCAAAGTGCCCGTTCATAAGGCGCCCGCCAGAGGCCGGATCGGCCTCAACATCGGTATGGGCATAGAGCTGGGCAAAGTACTGCTGCATGTTCAGCTCACCAATGGCAAACATAAAGGTTTGGTCCCGGTAGTAGCCCGAGCGGAAATCGCCAGGCTGAAAGGCCCGGGCCATGGCCAGCTGGGCCACCTCTTTGCCATCGCCAAAGATGCCAAACTTGGCTTTGCCCATAAACACTTCCTTACGCCCCAGAAGGCTGGCATGCCGGCTGGCCCAGCCCAGGCGATAATCCTGCAGAATTTCGTCGGGATTCAGGGCGATACCTTCGGTTTCCAGAGCAGCAGTGCGAGTACCCAATGATTCCATATTCAGAATTTAAATAATCAGACCTAGTAAAAACAGAAATAATCTTCTGAGGGAGCAAGCAACTTATCAATTCCAGGAAACATTGTTAGGAAAAAGACTTTGCAGGCCCTTAACAAATATAGGCATTCTGGGCACCATTCAAAAAACCGCCCCCGCCATGAGATCCAAATGAATCTGCAAGTATTTTGCCGTTTAAGTAGGAATAATTTGGGAAAAACCCTTTTTGCCAAACGGAATCTGAGTAAAGCCGGATTTTTAGGAATTAATCTTCTGAATGCCTTTTTTTATGCGTGCTGTTGCCTACTTCAAACGTTTGCAGGCGCTAAAAAGTTAGGTGCGTTTTTTTGTGTTTTCTGCAGCAGGCCGGCCACCAAAAAGCCGCCCATTGCTACCGTAAATTAGGAGACATCTGCTATATTTGTGCCATTCTTTTTAAATGCAAAAGCAATGGTAATTGGAGTTCCCAAGGAGATCAAGAATAATGAAAACCGCGTGGCGCTAACCCCCGCCGGTGTTCAGGAGCTGGTTAAATTCAACCATACCCTTTACGTACAGAGCACCGCCGGTATTGGCAGTGGTTTTTCGGACGATGAGTACCGGGCTGCCGGCGCTGAGATTCTGCCGACCATAGAGGATGTATACGGCATTGCCGATATGATCATGAAGGTAAAGGAGCCAATCGCACCCGAGTACGGGCTTATCCGCGAAAATCAGCTGCTCTTTACCTATTTCCACTTCGCATCTTCGCGGGAACTTACCGAGGCCATGATTGAGCGCCGGGCGGTGTGCCTGGCCTATGAGACCGTAGAGAAGGCCGATCGCAGCCTGCCGTTGCTGATCCCCATGTCGGAGGTTGCCGGCCGCATGGCCATACAGGAAGGCGCCAAATACCTGGAGAAACCCCTGAAAGGCCGGGGCATTCTGCTGGGTGGCGTACCGGGTGTACCCCCTGCCAAGGTGCTGATTCTGGGCGGTGGTGTGGTAGGAACACAGGCCGCTAAAATGGCTGCCGGCCTTGGTGCTCAGGTGACCATTCTGGATGTAAGCCTGCCCCGTCTGCGCTACCTTTCCGACATCATGCCTGCCAATGTGATCACCCGCATGTCAAACGACTACACCATCCGGGAGCTGGTAAAAGACCACGACCTGATTGTGGGTGCAGTGCTGATCCCTGGTGCCAAGGCACCTAACCTGATCACCCGCGACATGCTCAAGACCATGCGCCCCGGCACCGTGCTGGTAGACGTGGCCGTAGACCAGGGTGGCTGTATTGAAACCTGCAAGCCCACTACCCACGAGAACCCCACCTACATCATTGACGATGTGGTGCATTACTGCGTTGCCAACATGCCTGGCGCCGTTCCCTATACCTCTACCCAGGCCCTAACCAATGCAACCCTGCCTTATGCCCTACAGCTGGCCAACAAAGGATGGCAGCAGGCCTGTCAGGACAGTGCCGAGCTTCGCCTTGGCCTGAACGTTGTACAGGGTGAGGTGGTATACCAGGGTGTATCGGACGCCTTCAACCTGCCCTACACCCCGCTGGAACGCGTAATGTCAGGCGCCTACAGCAGCTAGTATTTCCCGTTCCGGAATGATCGATACCTAAAAAAAGCTGCCCCAACAGGCAGCTTTTTTACTCCCCCCACGGGGGGTATTTCGGGCAGAAAGTGCCATCTTTCATGCTCCTGTTCAAAGCGGCAGCAAAAGTGCTGCAGACCGTTTGAAATAAGCAAGAGTGGCGCCTTTATGATGTGGTTATAGGCCGATACCTGCCGGAACACCGCCTCGGTAAGGGCTACCTCCGGTGCCTTGCACTCGGCCAGCAGATAGGGCGCTCCCTGCGCATCGCGCACCAGCAGATCGGAGCGGCGCTGCATGCCGTTGTAGCGCAGGCCGGTCTCGGTGGTGATCAGCCCGCGGGGATAGCCCAGCTGCCCCATCAGGTAGTGGAGCAGGTGCTGGCGCACCCACTCCTCTGGGGTGAGCAGTAGCCATTTGCGCCGTACCGGATCAAATATATAAAACCGTTCGCCCTGTTTCCTGAGTTTATAGTCATAGGCAGGCAGGTTTAACTTTTTCATGGAAGCAAAATAACAGTATGAAAAGCAAAAAGGAAATTGTAGAAAACTGGTTACCCCGCTATACGGGGGTTCCGCTGGAAAAATTTGGACAATATATTCTGCTTACCAATTTTGCCAATTATGTAGAAATGTTCGCCGAGCGCTTTGAGGTGCCTGTGATGGGCAAAAGCAAGCCCATGCAAAGCGCCACGGCCGAAAATATTACCATTATCAACTTTGGCATGGGCAGCCCCATGGCCGCCACCGTTATGGACCTGCTGGGCGCCATCCGGCCCCATGCGGCCCTGTTTCTGGGCAAGTGCGGCGGCCTTAAGAAAAAGACCAAGCTGGGCGATCTGATACTGCCCATCGCCGCCATCAGGGGTGATGGTACCAGCAATGACTACATGCCGCCCGAAATTCCGGCCCTCCCCTCCTTCCGCCTGCAGCGTGCCGTATCGTCCATGATCAAAAAGCATGAAATGGACTACTGGACCGGAACCGTTTACACCACCAACCGCCGGGTGTGGGAGCATGATGAGGAGTTCAAGAACTACCTGCACCGCATCCGCGCCATGGGCGTAGATATGGAAACCGCTACCCTCTTTATCACCGGCTTTGTTAACGAGATTCCCCACGGCGCCCTGCTGCTGGTATCTGACAACCCCATGGTGCCCGAAGGGGTGAAGACCGCCGAAAGTGACCTGAAGGTTACCCAGCAGTTTGTAAACAAGCACCTGGCCATTGGCATTGATGCCCTGATGGAACTGCGCGACTCCGGCGAGTCGGTAAAGCACCTGCGCTACGATTAGAGGGGCCGTCCCCATACCGGTCGATTACTGCTCCAGGGCATTCAAACCTGGC
>NZ_AODQ01000103.1 GCF_000348925.1 Cesiribacter andamanensis AMV16
AGGGGCCCTGATTCCGCGCAGTGTGGCGGCGGTGCTGTGCATTATCCTGCTGCTTACTTCCATCTTTGTGATCGGCTACATGCTGGCGCTGCAGCTCAACAGCATCCGGCAGGAGCTGCCCGAGATCAGTGCCCGGGTAGATGAAAAGCTGGGCCACATCCAGGACTACCTGGAGCGCACGTTTGGCATTGATGAGCGGGACCAGTCGACCTACCTGCGCACCACGGTGGCCAATTTCTTTCAGGACAGCGATACCCTGTTCCGCACCACCTTTAACTTTACGGCCGGCCTGCTCAACTACCTGATCATAGTGCCCATCGGGCTCTTTTTCATGCTTTATTACCGCTCCTTCTTCAAGGAATTTCTCTACAAGCTTACCCCCCGCCAGCAGCACGACCGCATGCTGCGGGTGCTGGAGCAGATTCAGCGCGTGATGCAGGAGTACATCCTGGGGCTGTTTACGGTTATTCTGATCGTAGCGGTGCTCAATACAATAGGACTCTACCTGGTGGGCATCCGCTATGCGGTATTTTTTGGCCTGCTGGGGGCGCTGCTCACCATTATTCCCTATATCGGTATTTTTATAGGCTCACTGCTGCCCATACTCTATGCCCTGTTTACCACCGATTCGCTGGTGTACCCCGCCGGGGTGGCCTTTGTGTTCTGGCTGGTGCAGTTTCTGGAGGGCAATTTCATCACCCCCAATGTGGTGGGCAACCGGGTGCAGCTCAATCCTTTTGCCGCCATTCTGGGCCTGCTGGTGGGGGGTATAGTGTGGGGGCCGGCTGGCATGATCCTGTTCATCCCCTTTATGGCCATGCTGAAGGTGCTCTTTGATGCCGGGGAGGCGCTGCAGCCCTGGGGCTTTTTGCTGGGGGCCCCGCCGGAGGTCAAAAACGAAGCCAAAACCTACCGGGAGTGGCGGGTGCGCACCAATACTTTTTTCAAGCGGCTGTTTCGCTAAAAATCATATAGACTCTCCGTTCAAATGCCGTACTACTTCGGTAGCCAGTTGGTCAGGTAAGCTTTGCCAGATTTTTATATCCTTTTTTTTTATGACTGCAGAAAATTTCTAGCAAGGCTAAGGCTGGATCTTTTTAAAAAAAGGAACATAAAAGTGGATTTTATTTTATTGAGTTTGGTAAGTCGCATGGGTATTTGTCTGTGCTTTCCGGTTTCAGGTGGCAGTGCAGGTCAGCAAATTCTTATTGAGAAAAAAGGCCAGGAATGGCCTCTAAGCTGATTTTAGCTCTTTTTTAGGAAGATTTAATTTTCTGTTAGTCTGAAAGTTGTAAAGATTAATGTAGGTTTGCAGGTGAGAATGGGTAATACGCCCCAATGTTACCGGAATGTTAAGTCGAGAGTATTGATGTTTTCAAATACATAATCTATATTCGCCCAGTTTTTGGCTGAACCACTGTTAATTTTGCCCCGCAATATCATTTTAATTATTCATTGAAAATGAAGCAAATTCTACTAACATTTCTATTTACTGCCTCGTGTTTGCTGCCTGCAATGGTAGTAGGTCAGGGGGTAACTACAGCCAGCATGAGTGGTGTAGTTAGCAGTAGCGATGGCACTACCCTACCAGGTGCCAACGTAATTGCCGTTCACCAGCCTTCAGGAACTCAGTATGGTGTAGCTACTCGTGGTGATGGTTCCTTTACTATTCCTGCCATGCGTGTAGGTGGTCCTTACAGAGTTACTGTATCGTTCGTAGGCTATGAAACCAGAATATTTGATGGAATAGATCTGCGTCTCGGCCAAAACTTTACCTTGAACGCTATACTTACAGACGAAGGTCAAACCCTGGATGCTGTTGAAGTAGTGGGGAGAAGAAACCCTGTACTGAACAGTGAGCGGACTGGCGCTGCCACCAATATTTCTAATGAAGCTATCAACTCGCTGCCCACCATCAGCCGGAGCATTGATGACTTTACGCGTTTAACGCCACAGTCAAGCGGCCGTTCATTCGGTGGCCAGGATGCACGTTTCAATAACCTGACCATTGACGGTTCTATTTTTAATAACTCCTTTGGTCTAAGCTCTACTCCGGGCGGCCAAACCAGATCAACCCCCATTTCGCTGGATGCCATTGAGCAGATTCAGGTAAACCTTGCTCCTTATGATGTCCGCCAGGGCGGCTTTACCGGTGCTGGTATCAATGCCATTACCCGTCAGGGCAATAACGATTTCAGTGGTTCTGTTTTCTACAACTTCCGTAGTGAGCGTTTTGTGGGCAAAGAAGCCCGTGGTACAGAGGTAGTAACCGATGTGTTTGATGTAAAGCAGTATGGCTTCCGCCTGGGCGGTCCAATCATCAAGAATAAACTGTTCTTCTTTGTTAACGGAGAATCTGAAAGACGTACCGATCCGGCAACTCCTTTCATAGCAGCGGCTCCTGGACGGGAAGGTAACAACGTTACCCGTGTACAAAAAGCTGAACTGGACCAGCTGCGCAGCTTCCTGATTGAGCGTTATGGCTATGATCCGGGTGAGTATGAAGGCTACCCGCTGGAAACCCAATCCGATAAGATTCTGGCCCGTCTGGACTGGAACATTAATAACAACCACAAGTTCAGCCTGCGGTACAACCAGCTGAAGTCTTTCACCGATGTACTGGCTTCGCAGTCAGGCGCCTTTAACGGTCGTCGGAGCAACCTGTTTGCCCTTAACTTCCAGGCGTCGAACTACATCATTCACAATGATATTTACTCCATCATTGGCGAGCTTAACTCTACCTTTGGAAATAAGTTCTCCAATAACTTCATAGCTGGTTATACTGCCAACCGGGATTACCGTGATTCCCGTGGTGGCATCTTCCCACTGGTTGATATTCTGCAGGATGGCCGTAACTATACTACTTTTGGTTATGAGCCGTTTACGCCTAATAACCGTCTGGATACCGATACCTGGCAGGCACAAAACAACTTTACTGCTTATCTGACCGGTCATACCATCACCGCAGGGGTAAACTTTGAGAGCTTCACTTTCGGTAATACCTTTACGCCAAACTACTATGGTCGCTATGTATTCAACTCACTGGATGAGTTCTATCGGGCAGCTAATGGCGAGAATGTAACATATCGTCAGTTTGAGCAAACCTATTCGGCGCTGCCTGGTGGCGCTCTGCCAACTGCCACTACCGAAGCCTACCAGGTAGGTGCCTACATTCAGGATGAAATTGAGCCATTCCAGAATTTCAAAGTAACGGCTGGTCTGCGGATCGATGTTCCGTTCTTTGGAAATACTGCTCTGAATAACCCTGCTGTAGAGCAACTGTCATTCAGAAATCCTGAAGGCGAAACACAGCGTTTCAGTACATCTAAACTACCTGATGCGCACATCCTGTGGTCTCCTCGAGTGGGTCTGAACTGGGATGTACTGGGTGACCGTTCGCTACAGGTGCGTGGTGGTACAGGTCTGTTCTCAGGTCGACCAGCCTTCGTATGGGTATCCAACCAGGTGGGTAATAATGGTGTACTTACCGGTTCTAATCGTGTAAACAACCCGACTACTGGCGGCGATGATCCTACAGTAACCTATTATCCCTTTACCGGCGCTATTGATAACAACATTCCCGCCAACCCGACCCTGCCTAGCACCATTGGTCTGGCTTTTGTGGACAATGACTTCCGGTTCCCTCAGGTATGGCGCTCTAACTTGGCGATCGACAAAGAACTACCCGGAAACATCGTAGCAACCTTGGAAGGTATCTACAACCACAGTGTTTACAATGTTTTCTACTACAATGCAAACCAGACCACTAGTGTAGGAAATATGGTAGGACCAGATAGCCGGCCTGTGTATGCAGGTAATGACGCTGGTAACCGTATCAATTCCAACATCACCGATGCTACTGTATTGACCAACTACCAGGGCGGATACTCTTACTCCATCACCGGTCAGCTTCAAAAGACGTTTGAGGGAGGTCTGTATGCCATGGTCGCCTATAACTTCGGTGAGGCAAAGGATATTCAGTCTGCCGGTTCTCAGGCCTTCTCTTCCTTCCGCGATAACCGCACCGTACGTGGTAATAACTACCCAGACCTTGCCTTCAGTGAGAATGACCAGCGCCACCGTCTGATCAGTTCACTTTCTTACCGCAAGGAATATCTGAAAAATACGGCCAGTCAGGTGTCACTGTTCTACGAACTGCGTAACCAAGGCCGTTTTAGCTATACCTATTCAGGTGATGCTAATGGTGACCAGCTGTTTGGTAACGATCTGATCTATGTGCCTACTTCAGAAGAGCTCCAGAATATGGCGTTCCTGCCTCTGTCTACAGGAGGTGCTACCTATTCAGAAGATGCTCAGCGGAACTATTTTGAGACTCTGATCCAGCAAAATGAGTACCTGCGCAGCAGAAGAGGCATGTATGCCGAACGCAATGGTGCTATTCTTCCATGGGTAGGCCAGCTTGACCTTTCTTTCCAGCAGGAATTTTTTGTAAATGTTGGCGGAAAGCGTAACACCCTTCAACTTCGTGCCGATATCATCAACTTCGGTAATATGCTGAACAACAACTGGGGAGTTAGCCAGTTTGCTACTAATGCTTCTCCTCTTCGTGTTGCAAGCCTAACAGAAGGCGAGACAGCTGGTCAGTATACTCCAACTTATCAATTGAACACTACCAGTGGTGTACTCCGTACCGATAGCTATCGCTATGGCAGCGGTATCGGCGACGTATGGCAAATGCAATTAGGCGTACGCTATACCTTCAACTAAGGCATACGCACTATACATTCTTAAAGGCCATCCTGCAGAGGATGGCCTTTTTTTTTCAGGCGCTGCGCTGGCGTTGGGCAATTTCCTGGGGGGTAAACTAAAGGCAGGCCAGGGGCTGTTACCTCTAATGGCGGTGAAAAAATTATCGGCCATACCGATTAAACTTTCGGCTCTTTCGTTACTCTAATATCCGTTGCGGTATATTTGCATCCCTGTATGTTGTAACTTGCGGGCTGAGAATAGGCCGGGAGAAACAAGGGGTATGTGGCTCAGTGTGAGCGTTTTTCGCTTATTGCCACTCATCCCAACCGCTGTCCGCTCGGCTCCAAAATAAACCGTTTATCAAAGAGCTGTCCCTATCGGAGGCAGTTAGCTGTTAGTTTATAAAATTTGATGTCTAAACATCTTTCTATGAAAACCTGGCCTAAGCGCATTCTTGTTATTGTGGTGATCCTTCTGGTAGTGGGCCTGATTGCGTGGCCAAAGATACGGCAGCAGCAAGAAGCCCAGCCCCGGCAGCAGGCCGCCACCCAAAATGCCGCAAACAGGCCTATTCCGGTAGAAGTAGCCGTAGTACAGCCCCAGGAATTTACCAATACGCTGCGGGTAACCGGCTCGGTTATGGCCAATGAAATGCTGGAGCTCAAAAGCGAAGTGCCCGGCATTCTGGAGTCCATCAACTTTAAGGAAGGGCAGGATGTGCGCAAAGGCCAGCTGCTCTTTACCATCCGCAATAACGACCTGCAGGCTCAGCTGCAAAAAGCCCGCGCCCGCCAGAAACTGGTGCAGGATATGGAAAATCGCCAGCGCCAGCTGCTGGAACGTGAGGCCGTAAGCCAGGAAGAATATGACCAGGCGGTAAACGACCTGCAAAGTGCCGAGGCGGATATTCAGCTGCTGCAGGCCCAGATTGCCAAAACCCGGGTGATTGCCCCCTTTAGCGGCACCATAGGCCTGCGTTTTGTGAGCGAAGGCAGCTATGTGGCCCCGGGTACCTCCATCGCCAGCATGTATGATCTGGAGCCGGCCAAGATCGATTTTTCCGTTCCCGGCAAGTACAGCAGTGCCATTAAGGCAGGCGCCAAGATCCGTTTTACTACCGATGGCGCCCCTGAAGAATATACCGGCGATATCTATGCCATAGAGCCGCAGATCGATCCGGCCACCCGTACCCTAAAGATCAGGGCCACCAGCCCCAACCAGAACCACAGCCTGCTGCCCGGCCAGTTTGCACGGGTATCGCTTACACTGCAGGAGATGGATGAGGCGCTGCTGGTACCTACCCAGGCCGTAGTGCCGGAGCTCAACGGCCATAAGGTATTTGTGGTGCGGCAGGGCAAGGTAGCCGAGCAAAAAGTAGAGATCGGCCAGCGCACCGATGTGCAGGTGCAGATTGTATCCGGCCTGCAGGCTGGCGATTCGGTACTTACCACCGGCATTCTGCAGGTACGGGGCGGCAGCCCGGTACAAATTACAGGAGTTCATAGTCCAAGAGGAGAGAGCGCACAAATTCAATAAGGTATGGCTGGATTATCATCAATAAGTGTAAACCGCCCGGTACTGGCCGTGGTCATGAGCATTGTCATTCTCATTTTTGGTGGGATTGGCTTTTCCTTTTTAGGGGTGCGGGAGTACCCCAGTGTAGACCCTCCCATCATTACCGTAAGTACCAACTACGTAGGGGCCAATGCCGATATCATCGAAAGCCAGATCACCGAGCCGCTGGAAGAATCCATCAACGGCATTGCCGGCATTAAATCCCTTACTTCGGTAAGCCGCGATGGCCGTAGCACCATTACGGTAGAGTTTGAGCTGGGGGTAGACCTGGAAGCCGCCGCCAACGACGTGCGGGATAAAGTGTCCCGGGCCCAATCGCAGCTGCCGCCCGATACTGACCCCCCCATTGTAAGCAAGGCCGATGCCGACAGCAGCCCCATCGTGTTCCTGAACCTGAAGAGCGACAACCGCTCCCTGCTGGAGCTCTCCGATATTGCCAATACGCTTTTCAAGGAGCGTTTTCAGACCATACCCGGCGTAAGCGAAGTGCGCATCTGGGGCGAGAAGCGCTACAGCATGCGTCTGTGGATGGACCCTGCCCGTCTGGCGGCTTACTCACTTACCCCCCTGGATGTGCTCAATGCCGTGGGGCGGGACAATGTAGAGCTGCCCTCGGGCCGTGTGGAAGGCCGCAATACCGAGCTTACCGTGCGTACGCTAGGCCGCCTCAACACCCCGGATGAATACAACAAGCTCATCCTGAAAGAGAGCGGCGATGTGATTGTACGTTTTGAGGATGTGGGCCGGGCCGAGCTATTTCCTGAAAATGAACGCACCGTGCTCAAGCGCGATGGCATTCCCATGGTAGGGGTAGTGCTGGTGCCCCAGCCGGGTACCAACAACATTGAGATTGCCGAGGAGTTTTACAAACGCCTGGAAACCCTGAAGCGCGATGTGCCCGAAGACATTGAGCTGGGCATTGGTTTTGATACCACCGAATACATTCTGGACTCCATTGAAGAAGTAAAGCAAACCATCTTTCTGGCCTTTGGCCTGGTGGTGCTCATCATCTTCTCCTTTTTGCGGGACTGGCGCACCACCATCATACCTGTAGTAACCATCCCCATTGCCCTTATCGGTACCTTCTTTATCATGTACCTGATGGGCTTCTCCATCAATGTGCTTACCCTGCTGGGCATTGTACTGGCCATTGGTCTGGTGGTGGATGATACCATTGTGGTGCTGGAAAATATCTACACCAAGATTGAAGAAGGGGTAAACCCCCGGGAGGCCTCGCTAAAGGGTGCCTCCGAGATCTTCTTTGCCGTAATATCTACTACGGTAGCGCTGGTGGCGGTATTTCTGCCGGTGGTGTTCCTGGAGGGCCTCACCGGCCGCCTGTTCCGGGAGTTTGGCATTGTGGTGGCCGGGGCGGTGGTGATCTCCTCCTTTGTGGCCCTGTCGCTTACCCCCATGCTGTGTGCCAATATCCTGAAGCGCCGCAAGCGCTATAACTGGTTCTACCGCAAGTCAGAGCCTTTCTTTATCTGGATCAACAAGGGGTATAACCGCTCGCTGGAGGCCTTTATGGATAAAAAGTGGCTGGCCTTCCCGATTATGGCGGCATCTATAGGCATTATCTGGCTCTTTTTTGCCACCCTGCCTACCGAGCTGGCGCCAATGGAAGACCGCAACGGCTTCCGCATTAATGCCACGGCGCAGGAGGGGGCTACCTTTGAGTACATGGATCATTACATTGACCGCCTCATTGCCCTGATCCAGGAAGAAGTGCCGGAGGCCAATTCGCTTATTACGGTTACCTCGCCGGGTTTTGGTGCTTCCTCTTCCGTAAATACAGGTTTTGTACGGGCCCGCCTGGTAAACCCCGATGAGCGGCAGCGAAGCCAGCAGCAGATTGTGGATGACATTACCCCCCTGATTGCCCGCCAAACCGGTGCGCGGGGCTTTGTATCGCAGGAGCAGACCATTGGCGACCGCCGCGGCGGCCTGCCGGTGCAGTATGTGATACAGGCGCCTAACCTGGACAAGCTCAAGGAAAAGCTGCCCGAATTTATGGAGGCGGCCAACGGCCATCCGGCTTTTAGCTTTGTGGACCTGAACCTGAAATTCAACAAACCGGAGCTGAAGATCGAGATTGACCGCGACAAAGCCCGCAGCCTGGGGGTATCGGTGCGCGATATTGCCCAAACCCTGCAGCTGGGCCTGAGCGGTTCACGCTTTGGGTACTTTATCATGAATGGCAAGCAGTACCAGGTAATTGGTCAGGTAGAGGCCGAAGACCGCAATGCCCCTACCGACCTGCGCAGCCTCTATGTGCGCAGCGGCAACGGACAGCTTATCCAGATGGATAACCTGGTGAGCGTATCGGAGCAGAGCACCCCTCCGCAGCTGTTCCGCTACAACCGCTATGTGTCGGCCACCGTATCGGCCAACCTGAACCCCGGCTATACCCTGGGCGAAGGCATTGAGGCCATGGACGAGATCAAGGAAGAGGTGCTGGACGATTCCTTCGCTACTACCCTGGCAGGGGCCTCTGCCGAGTTCCAGGAGAGCTCCAACAGCCTGCTTTTTGCCTTTCTCTTTGCCCTGGTGCTCATTTACCTGGTGCTCTCGGCGCAGTTCGAGAGCTTCCGCGACCCGCTGATCATCATGTTTACCGTGCCGCTGGCCCTGGTAGGGGCGCTGTTTTCGCTTTGGTATTTTAACGAAACGCTCAATATCTTCAGCCAGATTGGCATTATCATGCTCATAGGCCTGGTAACCAAAAACGGTATCCTGATTGTGGAATTTGCCAGCCAGCGCAAAGCCGAGGGACTGTCCCTGCGAGAAGCCATTGTGGATGCGGCCGGATCGCGCTTCCGCCCCATTCTCATGACCAGTCTTTCCACCATTCTGGGTATTCTGCCAATTGCCCTTGCCCTGGGCGCCGGTTCCGAAAGCCGGGTATCCATGGGTATAGCCGTAATCGGCGGGCTTATTTTTGCCACTGGCCTTACCTTATACATTATTCCGGCCCTGTACATGTACATTACCAGCAACAAAGCCCGGGAGGTACGTGCCTGATCGTATGCTTATATGAAATTGAAACACCTTACCTATAGTGGCCTGCTCCTGGGCGGGCTGCTGCTGGGAACTGCTGCGCTTGCTCAGAATGGGGCTACTTACCTGGGGCCCGAGGAGGCCCTACGCCTGGCCCTGGAGCAAAACATCGGCCGGCAGATCTCGGATGAGAATGTATCGATCTCCCGCCAGAACTATACCCGCGGCAATGCGGGATTCTTGCCCCGGGTAACGGCCGCCGGCGCCAAAAACTGGTCGGTAAACAATGAAAACCTGGAGATCTTCGGCGGTGACCGTATCATTGAAACCTCCCGCCGGGGCGCCCGCTCCAATAACCTCAATGCCGGAGTAACGGCCAACTGGACGGTATTTGACGGTCTGGGCATGTTTTATGCCTACGAGCGCCTGCGCCTGCAGTATGATGCCAGCCGGCAACTAAACCTGAACTTTGTAAACGGACTTGCCGCCGATGTGCTGCAGGCCTATTACCGACATACCCTGCAGCAGCAGCAGGTAGCGGTTTGGGAAAGTACCCTGGAGCTGTCTGAGCAGCGCCTGCGGCTGGCCAAAGACCGCTATGAGGTGGGCCGCTCCTCCAAGCAGGAGTATCTCTCGGCACTGGTAGACTACAATGCCGACCGGGCAGCCCTGCTGGCGCAGCAGGAGGCGCTCTTAAATGCCCGCCATGCGCTAAACCGCCTGCTGGGCCAGCAACCTGCCCGCCCCCTTACCACAGCCGATACCCTTACGGCCGATTCATCGCTCATTGCCAGCCTGATGGAGCCGCAGCCCTTTACCCAGAATCCGGAGCTACGGGCTGCCGAATACCAGGCTGCAGCCCTGCAGGAGTTTATTAAAGAGCAACGTTCGCAAATCTGGCCCAGCATTAACTTCAATGCAGGCTATAACTTTGCCACCATTAATAACCAGGTAGGCAACCTGCTTTTTCGGCAGGCCTCAGGCTTTACGTATGGTATCTCCGGTACCTGGCTGCTTTTTGATGGCCTGAATACCCGCCGCACCACCCAGGTGGCTCGCATACAGGCCCGCATTGCCGAGCTGGACCGTCAGCAGCTGGAGCTGGACCTGAGCAGCGAGCAGGCCGATGCTACGGCTGCCTACCGCAACAGCTGGCAGCGCGTGGCCCTGGAGCAGGAAAATGTGGAGTATGCCCGCCAGAATGCCTCCATTGCCCTGGATCGCTACCAGCTGGGGGTAACCACTTCCCTTGAGCTGCGCGTAGCCCAGCAAAATGCCCAGCAGGCCGAGCTGCGCCTGCTCAATGCTGTATTTGAGCTTAAACTGGCCGAGATAGACCTGTTGCGCATTACCGGGCAGCTCGCCAACGGCCTCTAGGCACTATACTACCATACCCCATTGGAGGAGCCCGGCTTGTGCGCAAGTCGGGCTCTTTTCATTAGTAATTATTTCACAGTTCAATCTCGGCTATCCCCCAGCACACAGGATGCCCTTAGGCTTGCAGCAGAAAATCAGGTGAGAAATGAGGGCAATCAGAAGAAAGAAGGGGAGGGGCTATGGTACACAAATGGGTGGTTCAGCACTTGTCAGGCCCAAGCGAGGCCTGTCAAGTGCTGAGACGTATGGGCTGAAAGGGGCTGATCAGCACAAAAAAGAGGGCCTAAAGCTGGAAAATTTTGCCCAAAAGCAAAAGTTCTTCTTTTTGTCCTGTCTCTTATAGCCTCCTTGCAAGCTTTGATATAGGCGTAAGTGCTTCACAAAGGGCTGCTTAGAAGCAGAGCAGTCCGCTGACCGTAGCGGATGCTGTATCTTTTAAGTGCAACAATAGCTGTCACATACTTTACCCCCACCAGCTGGCGTTATGACAAGAAGTAAAATTTTTATTTTTCAAGATTTTTAGAGGATATGGAAAGAGACGTTAGCTACCTGAAACACCAAGAGGACTGTAGGCGCAAGCAGCACTGCGGGATATTCAGACCGTTAATCCTGGGCAGCACGCATTTCATAAAAGTTGCAACAGCTTAGCGCGTTAGCCCCATGTAAATAGCATTTAAAACCAATTGTATCAATCGCACGTACTATAGACAGATTTTTTTGCAACAGCAGCAGGGCCGTAAGTAGCAATTTTTATAGGCCTTGTTTGTTCGGCAACATGTGTATCTTTGAGCCTGCCCCAGGGCGGTTTTTAGTTTATTTGAATATTTTTTTGCATGTTGCCAACAATTCTGTTGTTCACCCGCCTTCGCCGAGCCCATTTGGGATACCAGCGCCGGCATAAAAACAGAGTTATGAATGTAAAAAAACACTACAAGCAGCTAGTGCTTCACACCTGGAAAGCCGCTTTCTGCACAGCCGGAATAGTGCTACTATTTCTGGCCTGCAAGCCTTCCGGTTCCGAGACCCAGCAAGCCGATATGCTCAGCCTGGCCCTTATGGGGGGAGCTGCAGCAAAGGATGCAGCCGAGGAACCTGTAGCACTGGACCTGCAAGACATTCGCAAACGCGGCAGACTAATTGCCATCGTTGATAATAGCTCTACCAGCTACTTTATCTACCGGGGCCAGGCCATGGGCTATGAGTATGAACTGCTCACCCGTCTGGCCAAAAAGCTGGATGTGGAGCTGGAGATCAAGATTGTGACCGACCTGGACAAGGCCTTTGCCATGCTGCAGCGGGGAGAGGGCGACATTATTGCCCATAACCTGACCATCACCAAGGAGCGGCAGGAGAAAATAGCCTTTACCATTCACCACAACGAGGTGCGCCAGATGCTGGTGCAGCGCAAGCCCACCAACTGGCGCAGCCTTACCGCCGATGGGATCGATAAAAAGCTGATCCGGAACCCCCTGCAGCTGGCCAACAAAGAGGTGTATGTAAAGCGCAATTCCTCCCACTTTGCCCGCCTGCGCAACCTCTCTGACGAAATAGGGGCCGATATTCTGATGGTAGAAGAAGATGCCTCCATAGAGGTAGAAGCCCTCATCCGCCGCGTGGCCGAAGGCGAGATCGACTATACCATTGCCGATGAGAATGTAGCCCAGCTCAACCTGGCCTATTACCCCAACCTGGATGTGAGCACCCCCCTGAGCTTTCCGCAGCGCATTGGCTGGGGCCTGCGCAAAACCTCTCCCGAGCTGCTGAAGGCAGTAGACAACTGGTTGCTGGAAAGCCGCAAGTCTATCGACTACATTGTGATCTACAACAAATATTTCAAGAACCGCACCAACATGAAGATGCTGGCCTCCAGCAGCTACTCCACTATCAGCGGCAACCAGCTTTCTCCCTACGATGCCCATATTAAGGAAGCGGCCGCCAAAATTGGCTGGGACTGGCGCCTGCTGGCAGCCGTAGTGTATCAGGAAAGCAAGTTCAATCCCGAGGCCGAGTCCTGGATGGGCGCCGCCGGCCTGATGCAGCTTATGCCCGAAACCGCCGAGATCTTTGGTGCCGAAGACCCCCTTGATCCGCGCCAGAACATCATGGCCGGTGCCAGTTACCTGCAATGGCTCGACAAGTTCTGGATGGATGAAATTCCGGACAATGACGAGCGCATTAAGTTTGTGCTGGCCTCCTACAATGTAGGCCAGGGCCATGTGCTGGATGCCCGCCGCCTGGCCCGCAAGTACAATAAGAAGCCCGAGCTCTGGGAGGGCCACGTAGCCTATTTCCTGGAGAAAAAGGCCGAGCCCGAATACTACAATGATGAAGCCGCCAAGCTGGGCTACTGCCGCGGCAGTGAGCCGGTGCGCTACGTAAAGCAGATCATGCAGCGCCAGGCCCGCTATGCCCAGCTGCTGCCCGAAGAAGCCGCTCCCCAGAGCCAGGAGGCACAGCCCCTGATTGCCTCGGCACGCTAGTGTAAAACTCATTTAATAGAAGAAGCCAGCAACAGATGCTGGCTTTTTTTGTAGCTTGTATATAGAATTAACCCCTGCGGCAATGGATACCCAACCCTGGACCCGGCAACTGGATGAGCTGACCAGCAAATTTAAGGAGCAGTTTGGCGCCCTCAGCCAGCAGCAGCTCAACTGGAAGCCAGATGCGCAGCGCTGGAGCATTGCGCAGAATCTGGACCACCTGATGGTGATCAACAGCAGCTATTTTCCCATCCTGGAATCCTTGCGGCAGGGCACCTACAAGGCGCCTTTTAGTGCCAGAATCGGATTTATCGTGAGGCTGCTGGGCAAAACCCTGCTGGCAGCCGTGCAGCCGGGGGCAGGCAAAAAGACCAAAACCTTTCCCATCTGGGAGCCTTCTGCCAGCGAACTGCCGGCCGATATTCTGGAGCGCTTTGCCCGGCACCAGCAGGAGCTCAAGCAGCAGATCAGCAGCTCAGAGGCCCCTCTGCAGCAGGGGGCTGTTATCTCCTCTCCGGCCAATCGCTTCATTGTGTATAAACTGGAAACCGCTTTTGACATCCTGATAGCCCATGAGCGGCGCCATCTGCAGCAAGCGCTCCAGGTACGGAATGAGCTTCCCGAAGGGACCAGCCTGGCCAAGTAAGTTAGTTGTTTCTTCTTCCAATCTCACCAAATGCGCTACACCCCCCTGCTGCTGGGTAGTCTGGTTGTTCTGCTGCTTACGGCCACCGGCTGGGCGCAGGCCCCGCATGCGTTTGCTTATGCATCCCCTGAATCCAAAGGATTCTCTTCCGCCCAGCTAGACTCCCTCTCAGCCTTTCTGAGCCGGGCAGGCTCGTCGGCCCTGCTGGTAATGGTAGATGGAGCGATCATCTATGAGTGGGGAGAAACAGGCAGGCGGCACACCATTCATTCCATCCGCAAAGCCATGATCAATGCCCTCTACGGCATAAAAGTGGCAGATGGCAGCATTGATACCAGCATGACCCTGCGGCAGCTGGCGCTGGATGACATTGCCCCCTCTCTGACCGAGCAGGAAAAGGGCGCCCGTATAGCCGACCTGCTTAAGTCCCGGTCAGGGGTGTATCATCCGGCGGCGGCAGTCTCTGAGGGGATGCTCAGGAACATGCCCGCCCGGGATACCCATGCCCCGGGCACCCATTACTATTACAACAACTGGGACTTTAATGTGCTGGGCGCCATACTGGAGCAGCAAACCGGCCAAACCATCTACCAGCTCTTTTACCAGGAGATTGCCCTGCCGCTGGGCATGTATGACTATGCCGGCACCGTTGCTACCCTGGATGGCGACTCGGAAGGGGCCCACATACCGGATACCGATGGCTACTACCAGTATGAAAGGAGCAAATCCCGTTATCCGGCCTATCACTTTCGCCTCTCGGCCCGGGACATGGCCCTTTTTGGTCAGCTGTACCTCAATGAGGGCAGTTGGGAAGGACGGCAACTCATCCCTGCCAGCTGGATCAGGGCCAGCACCAAACCCTACTCGGTTACCAATCCCGGCTACGGCATCGGCTATGGCATGCTGTGGGATGTGCTGATGAAAACAGAAAACCGGGCAAGCTCCTCCTTTTACCATACCGGCCTGGGCATTCACATGCTGGGGGTTTATCCGGCCGAAAAACTGGTGCTGGTGCATCGGGTCAATACCGAAAGGGAGCACCATTTTACAGAAGGAGAGTTTTACAGGATGATCCGGCTGGTATTTGCCGCCAAATCGGACTAAGCCCCCCTTTTCCTTTCTTCTATTCTTCCCCAAAAGCATTATGCCCATGAAACCAGCCCCAGATGCCCCCCTTTGTTTTCATACCCTCATACACCGGCTGGAGAAGCTAAAGTTGAACTACCTCGAAATTCCGGCAGCCGTGGTGCAGCAGCTGGGGGGTACCTTTAACATACGCCTGCAGTGCTCGGTAAACGGAGCAGAAGCCTTTGCCTGCGGGCTGGTGGCCCTGGGCGAGGGCAGGGGCTATATTACCCTTAGCAGCAAGCGCATGAAGCCCCAGGGCCTGCAGCTGGGCCAGCAGGTAGCGGTCCGCTTGTGGGCAGATACCAGCGAGTTTGGCATGGAGGTGCCCGAAGAGCTGGCTGAGCTGCTGCGGCAGGATGAGGAGGGGGATCGGCGCTTCCGGCTTTTGCCTCCCGGTAAGCAGCGCTACATCATCTACCATGTGTCAGGGGTTAAAAGCAGCCAGAAGCGGCTGGATCGGGCCTTGCTGCTCATCAACAACCTCAAGCAGCTGCCACCAGGCAAAGAAGATTTCAGGGCCATGCTGGGCCTGCCGCCACGGGAGGCGCTATGATAAAGGGGGTAGTGTGCCACCATACCACCTGCCAGGCCTGTGCGGTCCGGTTTTCAATGCCGGGCTGGCGGCTAGCTTCTCCCTACTCCTTTACCATGCCGGCCGTAATCTTGGCTGATAGCAGGCAGAGGGGTATACCCCCGCCGGGATGCACACTTCCGCCACAAAAGTAAAGCCCCTTAATAGAGCTGCTGCGGTTGGCATGGCGCAAAAAGGCGGCATAGCGGCTGTTGCTGCTGTTGCCATAAAGAGCACCAAAGGCCGAGGAGGTCTTGCTTTCGATGCTGCGCGGGTCCAGGATTCCTTCCTGTTCAATAAGGGGTTCGATGTCGGTTTGCAGCAGGCGGCTCAGTTTGCTCAGGATATTTTTACGGGCCTCGGCAAGTAGCGTATCCCAGTCCTGCCCGCTGTTGTGGGGCACATTGATCATGGTAAACCAGTTCTCACCCCCCTGTGGTGCATCGCCTTTTTCATACTTGCTGGTGATGTTGATGTAGACGGTAGGGTCGTGCCAGATGGTCTTCTCCTCAAATATATGCCGAAACTCCTCCCGGTAATCTGTACTGAAAAAGATGTTGTGCAGGTCCAGCTGCGGAAATTCCTGCTTAATA
>NZ_AODQ01000104.1 GCF_000348925.1 Cesiribacter andamanensis AMV16
TTTCAACCAGAGTATCGGAGAACATCACGGCAATTTGCGGCTTGCCCTCGATCTCGGCCGCCAGCACCAGGTACAGGCGATCGAACTTCTGGCGCAGCTCATAGGCCAGGCTGCGGAGCACATCGGCACTGGGCAGGCTTACCTGCTGGATGATCACCTGCATACCCCCTATCTCCTGCATGCTGCTGGCCAGCTCGCCGCGCAGGTCGCCCGCCTTTTGCTGCTGCATTTCGTCTACGGACTTTTGCAGGCGCTGGCGCTCTTCCAGCAGGCCGCTGATGGCCGCCCTAAGGTCTTTGGGATTTTTAAGCAGTTGGCGTAGCTCCTCGAGCTGCTGCTGTTGCTGGCGTACCCAGTGCTCGGCCGTGCGGGCCGTTATGGCCTCAATGCGGCGCACCCCGGCCGATACAGAGCTTTCAGACACAATCTTGAATAGGCCGATCTGGCCGGTTGCCGGCACATGCGTACCGCCACACAGCTCTACCGAATAGCTGGGATCAAAGGTGATCACCCGCACGGTATCGCCATATTTCTCCCCAAACAGGGCCATGGCGCCGCGGTCCCGGGCTTCGGCCAGGGGCACATCGGTATCGGCCTGCAGGGCAATGTTCTGGCGCACGCGCTCATTTACCATGTCTTCTACCTGTTGCAGCTCTTCATCGCTGAGCTTGGCAAAATGGCTGAAGTCAAAGCGCAGGCCTTTATCGTTTACCAGCGAGCCCTTTTGCTGCACGTGCTCGCCCAGCACGCGGCGCAGGGCGGCATGCAGCAGGTGGGTAGCGGTATGGTTATTTTGGGTTAGCTGGCGCTTATCGGCATCTACTACGGCCTCGAATTGGGCCTGTGTGTTTTTGGGCAGATGCTCTACGTAGTGCACAATCAGGTCGTTTTCCTTTTTGGTATCCACAATGCGGATACGCTCCTGCCCGTCGCTCAGGTAACCGGTATCGCCCACCTGCCCGCCGCTTTCGGCATAGAAGGGGGTACGGTCCAGCACCAGCTGAAAGCGGTCTTTGTTCTTTTCCTTCACCTGGCGGTAGCGCAGAATCTGCGCCTGGCTGCTCAGCTCCTCATAGCCCCGGAACTCGGTGGGCTGGCTGGCCGGGCGTACCGTTACCCAATCGCCGGTTTCGGAGGTGGCCGCCTGCTTGGAGCGCTGCTTTTGCTTTTCCATCTCTACGGCAAACCCGGCTTCGTCTACGGTAAGGCCGCGCTCCCGGGCAATCAGGGCGGTAAGGTCCAGCGGGAAGCCGAAGGTATCATAGAGCTCAAAGGCCACAGGACCGCTAATGGCGGTGGCACCACCGGCTATGAGGTCGTTGAGGCGGCGCAGGCCTACCTCCAGCGTACGCAGAAAGGAAGCTTCTTCTTCCTGAATCACCCGCATGATAAAGTCCTGCTGCTGCGGTAATTCGGGGAAGAACTCGCCCATCTCCCGGCTCAGAACTTCTACAAGTTTATAGAGATAGGGTTCCTTCAGGTTCAGGAAGGTAAAGGCATAGCGCACGGCCCGGCGCAAAATGCGGCGGATCACATAGCCGGCCCCGGTGTTGGAGGGCAGCTGGCCATCGGCCACGGCAAAGGCAATGGCGCGGATGTGGTCTACCATTACCCGCATGGCAATATCGGTCTGCTCCTCTTTTCCATAGGCAATGCCGGCATCGGCGCTTACCTGCTGGATCATGGGCTGAAAAACGTCCGTATCGTAGTTAGAGGACTTGAACTGAATGGCGCGCACCAGGCGCTCAAAGCCCATGCCCGTATCCACATGGCGGGCGGGCAGCAGTTCCAGGCTGCCATCGGCCTTGCGGTTAAACTGGATGAATACCAGGTTCCAGATCTCGATTACCTGGGGATGGTCATTGTTGACCAGCTCCCGGCCCGGCACCCGATCGATCTCTGCCTGGGGGCGCAGGTCGATGTGAATTTCGGAGCAGGGACCGCAGGGGCCGGTATCGCCCATCTCCCAGAAATTGTCTTTTTTATTTCCGTATAAAATGCGGCTTTCCGGTACATAGGCTTTCCAGAGCTCAAAGGCCTCGGCATCGGGCGCCAGATTTTCGTTGGCATCGCCCTCAAAAACCGATACGTACAGGCGCTCGGTTGGCAGCTTAAAGTGCTCGGTCAGAAGCTCCCAGGCCCAGGCAATAGACTCCTCCTTAAAGTAATCGCCAAAGCTCCAGTTGCCCAGCATTTCAAACATGGTATGGTGGTAGGTATCAATACCCACCTCTTCCAGGTCATTGTGTTTTCCCGATACGCGCAGGCACTTCTGGGTGTCGGCAATGCGGGGATTATCCGGCTCTTTATTGCCCAGAAAGTAGTCTTTGAACTGGTTCATGCCCGCATTGGTAAACAGAAGGGTTGGATCATTCTTATTTACAATTGGCGCAGAAGGCACAATGCGGTGCTTTTTTGATTCAAAAAATTGGAGAAAAGTACTTCGGATTTGCCGGGCGTCCATCATAGGTATCAGGTAAAGGGGTGTGCGGTTATGCAAACTTTTTTATCTTGCATTTGTAAGGGATAACCGCCCGCCGCTTATTAATAGTCTGTAAAATAACTAGAACAAGCGCAAAATTATAAAATAATGTCCATACAGGGATGGCAAGGATAAAATATTACTACGATACCGACACCTGCCGCTACGAGCGGATAGAACGATCTCGCTGGGAAATGTTCCTCAATACCCTGGGTATCCTGATGGTTACCTGCATTATGGCCATCATTATGGTAACCATCTATTTTGAGTACTTCGATTCGCCCAAAGAAGCGCAGATGCGCAAGGAGATTGAGGAGTACAAGCTCTACCAGGAGGTGGTGGAGAAAGACATTACCCGCCTGAGCCAGATGGTGCAGGTGCTGCAGGAGCGGGACGACAATATCTACCGTACCATTTTTGAGGCCGAACCCATTCCCTCTACCATCCGCCAGGCTGGCGTGGGGGGCACCGAGCGCTACAAGAACCTGCTGGAAAAAGGCCTCAGCCGGGATGATCTGATCCTGAGCAACCTCAAGAAAATAGACCAGCTGAAAAAGCAGATGTACATCCAGACCAAATCGTACGACGAGCTTTTTCGCATGGCCAACGACAAGGAAAAAATGTGGGCCAGCATTCCGGCCATTCAGCCCATTTCCAACAAAGAGCTGAACCGCATGGCCTCCGGCTTTGGCCTGCGCATTCACCCCATTTATAAAGTGCGCCGCATGCACACCGGCTGCGACTTCTCGGCACCGAGGGGTACGCCCATTTATGCCACCGGCGATGGCGTAGTAGTGAAAAAAGAATCAAACTATGGCGGCTACGGCAAGGAAGTGGAGATTGACCATGGCTATGGCTATGTAACCAAGTATGCCCACCTTGATAACTTTACCGTACGCAAAGGGCAGCGGGTAAAGCGCGGCGAAGTCATTGGCTACGTAGGCAACACAGGCGCCTCTACCGCCCCGCACCTGCACTATGAGGTTATCAAAGACGGCAAAAAGGTAAACCCCATGAACTTCTTCTTCCAGGAGCTGAACGCCGACGAATACGAAAAAATGCTGGAGCTGGCCTCCAGAGAGAACCAGTCGCTGGGCTAATCCGGCGGCGGTTTCCTCCCTCACTCCAAAGGCTGTGCCCCTCGCACAGCCTTTCCTTTTAAGAGCGATTGTGCGGGCGGATAAAGCGGATGGCCAGCAGAATAATGCCTACCGTAATGAGAATCTCCAGCAGCGCCAGGCCCCAGACGCCCAGCAAATCGGCCAGGAATATAAAGGCAAGGATGGCCAGCAGCACAAGGGCAAGCAGTAGAAATACGTTTAAAAAATCCTGCATTTGATAAAATGTATATGCTACTAACACGGCAGTACACCCCAATTGTTACCCCTTATTGAAAGGGGATTATCTCGGGCCGATCGATTCGAAAATCCTGAAAAACTGCGCCCGGATTGCCCCGGATGGTCAGTGCAAAACCGCCATACGGGCCCGGGTACCAGGCCGCCCGAACCTGAAAGGTCTTAAAGGTAAGGTTTTCGTTGCGCACCCGCAGCCCCAGCCCATAGCCCTGCACCGCACTGCCCCTGAGCGAGAAATAGGGGCTCTCGTTCAGATAGGCCAGATCGGCAAAGGCAAAGGCCGCAAAGCGAAAGCCCAGCGCCTGCCAGGGGCTAAACACAATGCTCTCGGCCGAGGCACTGAAGCGCTGGGTACCGCGCAGAAACACATTGCGAATGCCCCTGATCTCCCGATCGCCCACCGACAAAAACTCATAGCTATAGCGGCGGTCGCCATACATATAGTCCAGGTGCAGCATCTGGCGCAGCATGTACCGCTTCAGGGGCAGCAGCGGGCTTATCCAGTCGGCGGCAGCGTAGCGCATGCGGCGCTCGGCCCGGCTTTCGCCCCCCAGAAACTGGCCGGCCGCCAGGCGCAGGTTTACGTAGCCGGCCCGCCGCAGGTAGGTGCCCCAGCCGCTGCTCAGCTGCACAAATGCAGACTCGCGATCCTGATGTTCAAAGCCGGCCGTAAGGTTGATCAGTGAGCCAAGGGGTACGTCTTCCGTTATGCCAAAGCCGTAAATAAAGGCATCGCGCCGGTAGCGCCGCTGCACCCAGCCTACACTGCCCAGCCACAACTTGCGGTCCAGGAAAAAATCCCGGCTCTCCATCCGATCGCCGGGCGAATCGTGGTGGTAGAGCCGCAGGGCCCGGCCGGCCAGTACCAGCGCCTCCCGCCCACCGGGATGCGCCTGCCGGCTGCGGAAGGGAATGGCATGGGCCGCCCAGAGATCAAGCCAGTCGTGCGACCACCAGACTACGGTATCCAGCAGGGGATTGCGGTTGGGCAATACCCTCAGGCGCTCGTTGCGCTGCAGGTCAAGCCCGCCGGCCCAGCGGATATCCGGGGTATAAAAGGGGCGCTGCAGGCTCAGGCCCACACTCTTGTTGATATCCGTATAGGCAGCATGCAGGGTGCCGGTGGCAAAGGTGCCGGCCATGTTCTCTACAGTATAGGCACCCAGGTAGCCCATGGAGGGGGCGCCCCCTTCCCGAAAAGACAGGCCGGTGCTCAGGCGGTGGCCAATGCCAAAAATATTGTTGTTCTGCACCTCCAGCTGGTAGCTGCTAAACTCGCCTCTGGCTGCACTCACACTGAGGGGAAATACATCCTGAGTGATAACGATCACATCTACCGCATCGGGCTGGCCGGGCACCTCCTGCAGGCGGATGCGGGCATCCCGTATGTAGGAAAGGGAACGCAGCAGACGCTCATTGTCATAAAAGAGCTCAGCCTCTACCGCTTCTCCCTCTTCAAAAAGCAGGTTTTTATCCAGTACCCATCCTTTGGTCTGAAAGTGGATGCGGTTGCCGGTGCGCCCCAGCCAGTTTGTGGCCGTACGGGTGGTGTCATGTACGGTGGGGCCAAAGAGCGGAAGCTTGCGCAGGGTAACGGAGCGAATAACCTTTCCCTGATACTGCTGAAAGTAGTCGAGCGCCTCCTGGTACGATTGGGTAACAACCGGGGCCGGGGCGTTGGGAGCTACAAAAACAAGGTCGTAGAGGCGCCGGGTAAGATTATTGCGGTAAAATTTGGTTTTGAGCTCATCGTAAAACAGCTGGGTACGCGCTTCTTTACTGGTGTCGGTAAGCTGGCGCACCAGCCAGGGCCGAAAGCGGCGCACGGTATCTTCTTCTGGCAGTGGGCGTACTGCGTCTGGCAGCAGGTTGCCTGGCAGGTAGTTGGTTGCGGATGCACAGGAGCCCACCCGGCTCCAGCTGCAGAGCCCAAGCCAAACACAAAACACTACAAGCAACTGTGATCGCAAAATCATACGAAAGCCCCTGCCTCCCTTAACGTAAAGGGCCGTTCAGGAGTTGAGCAGGGCTGCATCAGAGAAAATCCACATCAATATTGAAGGGGTATTTCATCAGGTACTGCAAGGCCAGCTCTACCTTCATATCCTCAAAAAGCACCTTATGCAGCGATTGGGTAATAGGGGCACGCACCTTCATGTTCTCGGCCAGCATCTTCATGACCTTAACGGTATGTACACCCTCGGCGGTCTCTTCCATGGTGGCCATGATCTGGGAGAGGGTTTCGCCCTGGGCCAGGCGGTAGCCTACGGTAAAGTTGCGGCTAAGGGTACTGGTACAGGTAGCCACCAGGTCACCCACGCCGGCCAGGCCTATGAAGGCATGCACATCGCCCCCCAGGGCCTTGCCCAGGTAGATCATCTCTACCATGCCCCGGCTAATGAGCAGCGCCTGGGCGTTTGAGCCCAGCCCCAGGCCACTAATGGCACCCGAGGCTATGGCAATTATATTTTTGAGCACGCCACAGAGCTCTACCCCTACCAGATCATCGCTGCCATAGACCTGAAAGCGATCGGTGCGTAGCAGGCGAATGCCCTCATTGATCACTTCTTTAAAATGGCTGGCCACTACGGTGGCGGCAGGCTGCCGCTGCATCAGCTCGGTGGCCAGGTTGGGACCGGCCAGGCAGCCAATGCGCACCACCACGCTTTCTTCCCGGATCACCTCGCTCATGGTGCGGATGCAGGAGCGGTCTATCTTTGGATTGGCGCTCTGGGGGGTACCCTTGGGCAGGCACATATCAAGGCCTTTGGTGCCATGGATCAGGATATGGTAGGGATGCAGATAGGGGGCCAGCTCCCGCATCATGCTCCGGAAATTGGCCGCCGGCACAATGGGAAAGATCACATTGCAGCGACTGGCCAGCTCTTCCATATTATTGGTAGCCCGGATGCGGCTGTGCAGGCTCTTGCCCTTGTAGGAATCATGCGCCTCAATATGGGTGACCGACTCCAGGCGGCGGGCGTAGAGGAGCACGTCGTTTTTCTCGGCCAGCATGTTTGCCATGGCCAGGCCAAAACTACCAGCGCCTATTACGCCTATCGCCTTTACCCCTTTGTTCATGTATGCGGTGCTCAGATGTGTTGCTCCAGTTCATAGCCTACCAGCCGGTTGTGGTAGTAGAAGAGCGTATTCATGTCTTCGGTTGTAATATCGCCCCGTTTATCGCGCATCAGGGTACGTTTGCTGTGGTACATGCCCACATTCTTCAGGCCGTAGGTGATCACCTTGTCCACATCGCCCATCAGGTTGGGATCTACGTGGATCTTGTTTTGGTGATACATGCGCACCACTACATCACGCATCCGCTCAAAGGTAGCCTTAAAGTCGGCATAGGGAATGGTGAGCTCTTCTTCCGAAAGGCGCAGCAGGCTAAAGAGGTCCAGCTTGTCGTACTTTTTCTGCAGCATTTCAAAGGCCACAAAGGCCACCAGGTGGCTGGGGAATACCCTGTTGATGCGATGATACTCCAGCACAATGGCCTCGCTGAGCATGCGGGTATACTCCTGCTCCCGCTGCTTGTCTTTGGTTACCTCGCCGTTGGAGACAAAGTAATCGCGGGTTTCAATGACCTTGCCGTTGTTATCATAGGAATTGCCCTCATCATCCACATAATTGCCCAGCAGGTCCATGCCCCGGCCTATGGACACCGAAATATCGGAGCCGCGGGTAAAGAACTTGAGCAGAAACTTCATGATCTTGTAGGAGTTGCTGTACCTGTCGGTCTCCACATAGTAGCGCTCCTGCCCCTTGATCTTCAGGTATTCGTTGATGAGGCTGGGCGCCTCCAGCACAAAGTTGTAGTTGAGTGATACCGGCACAATAAACACCTTGCGGGCAGGCTCACCGCCCTTTTGCTCCTTCTGGTACATTTCGCGCTGGGCTTCCATGGCGCTGCTGAGCAGGCCCAGCTTCAGGCGCTTTTCAATTTTGCCGGAGCGGGAACGTGTGCCGCCGGGAAAAAACAGGCTGTGGCAGCCCTTCTGGATGGCCAGGCTGCTGTAGGTCTTGAGTGCCTCCAGGTAGATCACATTTTTTTTGCGGCGGTCTACCTTATAGGCGCCCAGGCTGTTCATGAAATAGGCGATCACCCCTATGTTAAAAAGGTTGAGGCCGGCGCCATAGATAAAGGGGGGCAGGCCAAGCACATGGATTACCCAACCAATGAGGATGGAATCCAGGTTGCTGAAATGGGTTGGCACCATGACTACTACCCCCTTTTGGGCCAGGGAGCGGATGTGATCGGTTTCGCCGGCTATGTGCAGCTTGTCCTGCAGGCTGTACTGGTTGCTCCACAGCGAGCTGAAGCCTTTTACGCGGGAGGCATTGAGCAGGCGGGAGAAGCCAAAGGTAATGGCCCGGCGGGCAAAGCGGTAGGAGTTATGCTGAAAGCTGCCGGCAATCTCCTCTACATAGCGGTAGAGGATGCGGCGCAGCAGTTCCTTCTCCTGCCCTGTAGTTTTGCCATTGGTATCGCTGGAGATGGTCACCAGCAGCTTCTGCACCTCGCCCCAGAATTCGGCATCATCTTCGGGGTCTACGGCCCAGGCGTTTTGCTTAATGCGGTGCTTTTCCCGGTGCAGCGTAGTTTCCAGCTCCTCAATGAGGGCGGCACGGGTGGGTTTGGTTTCCAGAATGCGCTCAATGGAGGCCTCGGTTACTTCTTCAATAAAACTGCGGCGGTTGCGGCTCAGTTGCATTACAGGCCAGTATTCGGCCCGGGCAATGATCGGCTTGTATATCTTTTTGGTATATTCTATCGGTTCCGGCTTGGGATGCATGGCGCATTAATAATGAAGTAAGATCCCCGCCCCCAATGGGGGCGTATGCTGAGATCGAACGCAATTTAGCAGGCCTTTCACTCATAAAAAAATCCTGCAGAGGCAAAGACGGCTGTTGTAAAACTTTCACAGATGGCTGGCCATTAACCCAGCGCCTTCCCTGCATAACACGCAGGCCAGCCGAATGTTAGAATGCAGCCCCCTGCTCAGCACCCCTGCCGGCAGGCTGCCTGCACCCCTTTAGCTCCTGATAAATTCTTCTACCTCCTGGCGGGCAATGCGGCCCTGCAGCTGGGCCAGTAGCTCCTGCCCCTGCAGGCTCCAGCGCAGGCGCCCGCCCATGCGCAGGGGGTCAAAGGCCAACCAGTACTCCAGGCCGGCGGCGGGCAGGTAGCGCAGACGCTCCCGTGGCTGGCAGTCACGGGCCTGGACCAGCTCCAGCACCCCCTCCTGCTGCAGCTGCTGCCACTCCACAGCGCTCAGGGGCAGGCAATACTGCTCCAGCGGCTCGGGGTAGCGTCGAATGAGCCGGTTGGCAAAGGCTACAAACAGCGCCAGCCCCTTGTTTTGGGCAGGCAGCAGAAAGTCGGTATGGTGGCGCTGCTCATACACCACCAGCGCCATGCTGCCCCGGTAGCCCCACCAGATCAGCAGCAGCCCTGCCATCACCCCCGAGAGCAGGCGAAAGGGCATGCTAAAGGTCTGGAAAAGGGCCAGCAGGCAGAGGCTGGCCAGAATGCCTCCCCCAATCAGGGGCAGCCAGAGCTTGCGGTGCTCCAGCGCCAGCTGCTGGATATAGGCCAGGGAAAAGGCGCGGTTCCTGCCCCGGTACACAATGTGCAGGGCCCCTTCGGTAAGCTGCAGCACATTGCGGTGGTCTCCCTCCCGGGAGAGGTAGGCATAGGCAATCAGCTGTGCCGCGGGCTGCGGGCTGTCGGGTATCTCGGGTGCTTTCAAAACTTTCTGAACAAAGAGCAGTACTTATACAAATATCTCTTTTCTCTGCATAGTATCCCGCTTTGTGATGAACATTTGGATTTTCACTGCCGGTCTTATTTTATTACTACTGGTACTTACCGACCTGATCATCACCACCTTTGCACCGGTGGGCTCAGGCAAACTGGCCGGCTACCTGCGCCGGGGGGTGTGGCAGCTGTTCCTGAAACTCTCTGGCAATAAGGGGTCCCGGAAAATCCTCAACTATGCCGGTCCGGTATCGGTGGTGATCTGGCTGTTTGGCTGGCTGCTGCTCATCTGGCTCTCCAACTCGCTTATCTTTATCTCTGATCCGGGCTCGGTGGTGGAGAGCGGCACCCTGCGGTCTACTACCTGGGTAGAAAAGACCTATTTTACCGGCTATGTGCTCTCGACCATGGGCAGTGGCGAGTTTATTGCCCGCGGGCCTGGCTGGCAGCTGTATAGCGCCTTTATCTCCTTTAGCGGCTACATTGTGATCACCATCATCATCACCTACCTCTATTCGGTGGTCACCAACGACATTACGCGGCGCAAGGTAAGCATCCGCATTTACCATTCCGGCGGCAGCCCTCAGGAGATCCTGCTCCGCTACTGGGATGGCAATGACTTCTCCCGGCTTAAAAATGACCTTGCCTCCCTGTCAGAAGAAATTGTAGAGGTGGCTCAAAACCATATGGCGTACCCCATCCTGCACAACTTTCATTCTACCAACCGGGAAGAAAGCCTGGAATTGAACCTTGCCTCCCTGGACGAAGCCCTGAGCATCCTGATGCTGTACAAGCCAGAGGGTGTTGCCCCCTCCCTGCCCGAGCTTTATGAACTGAGAAGCGCCATTACCTATTACCTGCAAACGCTGCACAATGTCCTGATCACCCCGGCTGAGCACGTGCCACCCCCACCTGACCTTACCCCCCTGCTGGCCAATGAACTGCCCCTGGACGGAAAGCCCTTTGAGCAGCTGCAGTCAGATAAATTAAAGCTACGGCGAAAGCTGCTAAAATCCCTGCTCTATAACCAGGGCTGGAAGTGGGAAAAGCTGAATGAAACCACAAAACCGGACCAGATCGATGACTGGCTGAGCAGGATCAGGCGCAAGCGCTCCTATCGATGGCCGGCGCCGGAGCAGGACTAGGACAACAGCTTAAAAAAGAGAGCCCTGCACTGCCTGCACAGCTGGCTGCGGCTCCAGGGGCATGCGCTTCATGACCGGATTTTTAAGCAGATAGTGATGCAGCAGGGGGGCAGCACCGCTGGCCCGGAACACCCGGCTGGCCGCCGCTGCCAGCTCTTCTTCACTGGCATAGCGGCTGGCGGTTTCAAGGGTACCCCAGCGCACCACCCCATGCCCCTGATCCAGAATCACCACCCGCTCTGCCCCATGCCGGCCCCGGTCCAGAATCAGCTCGGCGCGGGGGGGCTGCACTACTGTACCCAGGGCTGCCAGCGCCCGCTGGTTGTAGGTGGCGATTTCTTCTATGCCCTGGCAGGCCTTCAGGCAGGCGGCAGGGGGACAGGCTTCTTTTTTGGCCGTGCTGTAGCGGCGGCACAGGAAGAACTGCTTTACCAGCTGAGAGAGTTTTTCGTTGGCCAGGCGGCGGGAGGCGTAGGGCCCGGGCTCACCGGCCCCGCTTTTGGCCACCCCCAGGTACAGGAAGCCATCGGCGCCCTCGGTGGCCGTAATGCGCCAGCGCAGCGGAGCGGCGGTTTTTTTATTAAAAGGAGGTGCCTGTTTGCTGATCTCCTCATGGGCCAGCAAGACAGCCAGCAGCCCGCTGCCGGTTTCCTCAAAGCGGATATCGGCCAGTTGCTGCTGCAGCGCGCTGCCCAGGCGGCCGGCTTTGTTCTTTAAAAAGGCTATGGCACGGCGGCGCAGGTTAGTGGTGCCTTCAATGAGCAGAAGCTCGTCCTGCGCGTTGTGCAGGTACAGCAGCCCGGCAGTCTGGGGAATATCTTCCAGCCGTATACCCTTCAGACGGCGGTTAAGCGCCTCATAGGGGCTGCCGCTGGCCACAAAGGCCTGCAGCCTTTCGGGCTCATTGTGCTGCAGGATGCGCTCCAGCAGCAGTAGGGTGGCATGGGCATCGCCGGCAGCCCGGTGGCGGTCCTGCAGGGGTATGCTGATGGCTTCGCAGAGGCGGCCCAGGCTGTAGCTGTCCTGGCCGGGGATGAAGTGGCGGCTCAGGCGCACGGTACACAGGCGGTCCCGCTCAAAGGGCTGGCCCAGGCGGGCAAACTCATGGCGGATAAAATTATAATCGAAGGCCACATTGTGCGCCACAAAGATACAGCCCTGCGTAAGGCGGTCTACCTGCGGGGCAATCTCCTCAAAAGTGGGCGCATCCTGCACCATCTCATCGGTAATGCCGGTAAGCTGGCTAATAAAGGCCGGAATGGGCTGGCCGGGATTCACCAGCGAACTAAAACTATCCACCAGGCGGCTGCCATCGTGGATATAGATGGCAATTTCGGTGATGCGGCTCCAGCGTATGCCGCCACCGGTGGTTTCTATGTCTACAACAGCGTACATGCTCTGCGAATTTAGAACAAAACACCAGGCTCTCCCAAAAAATTTAGCAAGTCATAAAAAACTCTGTAAAATATGGGGCGGCAGCCTGTTGCCTGCCAAACATTTGAACCCTTGGGCTACTTTATTAAGCAGGCGTAACCCCCTACTGCTATGAGTGTACGAAACCTGCTGGTACCAACCGATTTTTCTGATGCCTCGCTGATCTCGCTGCAGTATGCCCTGGACATGGCCCGGGACCTGCAGGCCACTGTGTATGTGCTGAACAGCTATTATATCCCCATTAATACGCTGGAAACCGATTATGTAGCCGACCAGGCCATCTGGCTGGAGCAGGCCCGCCAGCGGGCCCTGGAAGAAATGCAGCTACTGGAAGACCGGCAGCTGAAGCCCTCCGGCGTGCCCTATGAGTGCATGGTGCAGCCCGGCCCTACCAGCAGCGACCTCAACGATGCTATTGCCGAGAAAGACATTGACCTGGTGATCCTGCATACACACGACAGCGGCGGGCTGGACAGTTTCTTTGGCAATATGTATACCTATGCCATCCGCCATGCCAAAGCGCCGGTACTGCTGATCCCCGATGGCAGCCGCTACCGCCGCCCGCGCAAGCTGGTGTTTGCCACCGACCTGAAACCTTTTGACAATCCAAAACCTGTAGAGAACCTGCTGGGCATAGCCCGCTGGCTGCAGACCGATATTGTGTTGCTGCATGTGCATGAAAGCAGGGAGGGCCTCTCACCCAAAAAAGAAAAAGAACTACAGCAGCTGCAGGGCTACTTTCAGCAGCAGCCCAGCGTGGTGCTGCAGCAGGCCGATGATAAGGAGGAGGCTATTTTGCAGCTGGCCCGCCAGGAACAGCCCGACTGGCTTATGGCCGTTTCACACCATTATGGCCTGCTGGAGGGACTTTTCCACAGCAGCCTTACCAAAAAGCTGGCCCGGGAAACCGATATCCCCCTGCTGGTATCGCACGAGTAAGGGGATAGCGGCCGCCCGGGCCAAAATTCTGACTAGTAAAATTTTCTTCAGGACAGTGGCCCTTAGGTTGACTCACCCTCCTGCTGGTTCTGCTTGCCTTTGGGGCTGTTGTCTTTCTGGCGGCTGGCCGGCACATCGGAGGTGCCCATGCGCTCGGTGCGTACATTGGGAGCCGTTTCTCCCTTAAGGTTTGGATTTTGCTCTTTGGCCGGATCCCGGTCCTTCAGCTCGCTTTTATTTACATGGTGGTCTCTTCCTGTATTACGTCCCATATGCTGTGGTTTTTGGTTCTTGAATAAATAGGTTCTATCCTATTAGGTACTTGCAAAAGCAGCAAAGGGTTGCAGCTCAAGAGGGAGATCAGCCGCTAGCGGCTTAAAAAATATAGCGGATCTCATTCCAGGGAATCAGGTCCTGGTGCAGCGCCTGCCACTGTCCAATCCACTCCCGTTTCAGGGGGATGCGGTAGCGCAGCGCCTGGCTGCCGTACTGGCTGGTTTTGGCTTCCTGCAGCTCAGGCTTCCAGAGCAAGGCTTCGCTGGCCTGCAGGCCTCGCTCCAGGTTGCGCTGGTGCTGCCAGGGGTTATGGGTCAGAAAGATGGCCTCTGCCTTTACCTCCTCCCGCAGCGCCTCCGGTACTGCAGCGGCCACCTGCAGAAATAGCTGCCGGTAGTCGTCCAGCCAGCCCTCATACACCACAATGGGCGAAAAGTTCAGGTGCACCTCATAGCCCGCCTGCGCAAAGGGCACCAGGGCTGCCAGCCGCTCGGCAATAGGGGCGGTGTTGGGTTCCAGCCGGCTGCTGATGGATTGCGGCATCAGGCTGAAGCGGATGCGTACTTTTTTCTGCGGATCATAGGCCAGCAGTGCTTCATTTACATATTTGGTGGCAAAGGTGGCTTTGGCCCTGGGGTGTTTTTTAAAAAAGCCAAACACCCGTTCCCAGGGGTAGTGCTTCCAGTGCAGCGAGATGTCCGTAGCGCAGCCAATGTCATAGGTCCAGTACAGGGGGTCTACCTGATTGGGTTCCTTTGGGAACGGCTGGGCCGCCACATGCAGCTCCAGCCGGGTCAGGATCTCCTCCAGATTTTCGTTGATAAACACATGCTCGTAATTGTAGCGCATCACATAGCAGTAGGTGTTTCGACAGCCCCCCAGGCAGCCATAGATAAAATTGGGGGTTACAAAATCGGAGGAACGCTCATTTGCTTTAATGGATAGCGTTTTGGTACGCTGGCGTTTTAGCTTCGGCATAGTTCTAAAACAAGGGTCTTGTACCAAAGATTCGGCTGAAAACGCAAGTATGCAACTTCTGCCACTATTTTGTGGTGTTGGCTTCTTTGCCTAATTTTCTGCCTATGAACCCAAACCTGCTCTATGCCTGGTCCGGACTGGGGCGCCTCATTTCTGTACGCCTTCTTACCCACCGGCTTATTTTGCTGTGCATGCTGGCAGCAGCACTGCTGGCCGGAGCAGGCTACCTGGGCTTTTTTGAAGAAGACCTGAAAGGGGCGGCCATTTACGGAAGCCAGATTGGGCTGGCGGTTTTTCTAAGCTGGGCCATTTGCCGGGAGCTGCATCCAGATGCCCCCTGGGCGGCCTTTGTAGCCGTGGGACTGGCCTCGGCAGGCTTGTGGCTCTGGCCTATGCCCGATCTGCTGCTGCTCTTTTGCATCCTGCTGTGTCTGCGGCTGGTGATCCGCCCGGCGGGGGTGCCGGCCCGGCCGGGCGATGTGCTGCTGCTCCTGGGCCTGATGGGCTGGCTGCTCTACCGGGGGCAGCCCATGGCCGGTGTGCTGGTTACGGCTGCCTTCTGGCTCAATGGCAGCCTGCCGCAGCCACAAGCCTGGCAGCGCTACCTGGCCCTGCTCTGCGGCCTGAGCCTGCTGATTGCCTTCTGGCTTAAACCTTTTGCCCTGCCACCTGCGTTTCTGTCCATAGAGATCAACATTCTGATCATAGCCCTGGCTACCGCCTTTGCGCTTTTTATCCGTAAGCTCAAGGAGCTGCATGCCCGGGCCGATGCCGATGGCAGCCCCCTCCTGCTCCGGCGCCTGAAAGCCGCGCAGGTTCTGGTGCTGCTGGTGGTAAGTATGTTCACCCTCTGGTTTGGCGATGGCCTGTTTGCGGCACTGGTACCGGTATGGGCCTGCTTTGCGGCGCCTTTTCTTTATGCGGCATTTGGCGGCAGGGGCGCTTCTGGCGCTGTACACCTCCTGTCAGGAGAGAATCCGTCTTAACCCAGCTGTAATGGATACACAAAACGCATCTAAAGCCGTAATTTTCGATATGGATGGGGTATTGGTAAACAACCACGCCTTTCATGTAAAAGCCTGGAAAGAATTTTGCCGGCGCCACCAGCGTTCACTTGACGAAGCGGAGTTTAGCGAGCACATCAACGGCCGCTCGGTTTGGGAGGCCATCCGCTACCTGTTCGGCCAGGAGCTAAGCGAACAGAAAGTGCGGGAATTGGGAGAAGAAAAAGAAGAGCTTTACCGGAACCTGTACAAGCCGCACCTGCAGCCAACACCCGGCCTTGAAGCCTTTCTGCAGAAGCTGCAGCAGGCTGGCTGGCGGCTGGCGCTTGCCACCTCAGCTCCGCCCCTCAACATGCACTTTACGCTGGATGCCCTGGGCGTTGCTCCCTATTTTTCGCATACAATAGATGGCTCGCAGGTAAAACGGGCCAAGCCTGCCCCCGACCTCTATTTGAAGGCAGCCCATGTACTGGAACTGGCCCCCGAGCGTTGTATTGTTTTTGAAGANCAAAGGCGGGCATCAGGGCTGCTCAGGAGGCCGGCATGGCGGTAATTGCCCT
>NZ_AODQ01000105.1 GCF_000348925.1 Cesiribacter andamanensis AMV16
TGCTTTTTGGGCCGCCTGCAGGTAGTGCAGGGCAATGCGGGCACCAAAAGCTTCTTCTATAAAGATATCCACCCGCTGTGCCAGGCCCTCGGCCTTGATCTGTGGCAGCAGTTCCAGCAGTACGTGCTTGAGCCAGTCCTCGGCACTTTTAGCCTCTTTGGGTACTACGTGGGCCGCCAGGCAGGTGGGGATGAGGCTGGCAGGGGTATGGGCTTGGGCCTGCCGAATGGCCCGCAACATCTTCAGTTCTTCATCTATACTCAGGCCGTAACCGCTTTTTACCTCAATGGTGGTCACCCCTTCCTGCAGGTGGCGGTTGGCCCGCCCGGCGGTGCTTTCGGCCAGTTGTTCCAGGCTGGCTTCCCGTGTTTTCTGCACCGAATCATGAATGCCTCCCCCTTGTCGGAGGATCTCCTGATAGGAGGTGCCAGCAATGCGCAGCGCATAATCCCGGGCCCGGCTCCCGCCAAAGCAAATGTGTGTATGGCAATCGATAAAGCCGGGCAGTACCACCAGGTCCTGCTCATAGACCTCCAGGCTGGCGGCCGGGTAGCGCAGGCGCATCTGGGCGTAATTGCCAATGGCCCGGATCGTTTCCCCATCTACCAAAATACCGGCTTCTTCGATCACCTGCAACTGATCATCAGAGAGGGGGCCTTTAAGGGGCAGATCGCTAAGGGGTAAGAGCTGACGAAACGGGCCGAGTAGGGTTTGGGTAGGCACAGAAAGCGGGTTTTAGTTCAACAGTAAAGGTACACTTCTTTACGGTTGAGGCCAACATCCGGTTTAAAAAGCAGGGGGTAATGGATAGCTAATCAACTTTTGATTAGCTTTACGAATTGTTATTAAATCACACCCTATGAAAAAGACTGTACTTCTCCTGGCCTTGTTTTTGCTGAGTTGTATGCCCGCATGGGCGCAACAGGAGCAGGTTGACACACTGGCCCGTTTTACAGGACAGGTATTTGAAATTGTAGAGAAAGCAGCAGAACCTAAAGGGGGTATGGATGCTTTCTATACGTTCATTGGCAAGAATCTGGATTATCCCCTTCCCGCTTTTAAAGAGCGGATTCAGGGGACCGTTTACCTTAGATTTATCATTGACGAAAAGGGAAAGGCAAGGGATCTGGAAGTGTACAAGGGAACTCACCCTGTCCTGGATGCCGAAGCACTGCGGGTGGTGCAGTTATTTAATGATCAGGTAGGGTGGAAGCCAGCCAGAAACAAGGGAAAAGCTGTAGCCATGCAGAGAATGATACCAATCAAATTTACATTTAGACCGAGCCCTACTGCTAACGAATAAACCCTTGCTTTTCTACTAATTGCTAAAGTTTGCTCTACACAATTACTTTAAGAAAATACTGGCATTTAGGTTTTGCAGCTCTAAAATGAAGAGTGAGTCCAAAAGAATTCGAAAGTATATCGCTACAGGTTTTTTTGCTTTATATTTTGTGCCTGCTTTTGGCCAGCAGCATTTGGTAGGGTCTAATGTATGTTACAATGATCCTATCGATCAGGAGGCTGAGCCAATAGGGGGAATGCGGGCCTTTTATAAGTTTATTGAAAATGGCACGTTTTATCCTCCAGCTGCGCTCTTTCTAAGGAAAGAAGGAACTGCCTACATCTACATGATTATCAATGAACAAGGCGATGTAGTAAGTGCGCAACCTATCGATGGACGAGAGCTAGGTTGGGGTTTGGATGATGAAGCAGTACGTTTAGTTAAGCTCAGCAAATGGAAACCTGCAAGGCACCAGGGAAATTTAATAAAGCAACAGAAAGTGGTCCCTATATACTTCAGACTGCCTTAGAATAAAGTAAAAAACGGCATGGAAAGTAATCCAAGCCGTTTTTTACTTTAAATTTCATCCTTTCAAAATTCGGGATGACTCATGTTTATTTATCATCCTGATGAAAGTTCGGGATGACTCATGTTTTGCAATATTTCCTCACACCAACAACTCAAACCGTTCACCCCATTCCTTCGCTCGCACATAACCCGCATCGGCATGGCGGATCACGCCCATGGCCGGGTCGATGTGGAGTACGCGCTTGAGGCAGTTGGCGGCTCGCTCGCTGCCGTCGGCCAGCACCACCATGCCGGCATGCTGGCTATAGCCGATGCCTACGCCGCCGCCATGGTGGAAGCTCACCCAAGTAGCGCCGCCGGCAGTGTTGCTCATGAGGTTGAGCAGGGGCCAGTCGCTTACGGCATCGGAGCCGTCCAGCATGCCCTCGGTTTCCCGGTTGGGGGAGGCTACCGAGCCGCAGTCCAGGTGGTCCCGGCCAATGACCAGGGGGGCCTTCAGCCTGCCGTCACGCACCATCTCGTTAAAGAGCAGGCCAGCCTGCTGGCGCTCGCCCATGCCCAGCCAGCAGATGCGGCTGGGTAGGCCCTGGAAGGCGATACGGTCCCGGGCGGCCTCCAGCCAGCGGTGCAGGCCTTCGTTCTGGGGGAAAAGCTCCTTTAGGGCCTGGTCGGTGGCAAAGATATCGTCCGGATCGCCGCTGAGCGCGGCCCAGCGGAAGGGGCCCCGGCCTTCGCAGAACTGGGGACGGATGTACTCGGGCACAAAGCCCTTAAAATCGAATGCGTTTGGCTCCCCCCCCTGGCGGGCAAACTCCCGCAGGTTGTTGCCGTAATCAAACGTTTTGGCGCCGCGCTTCTGCATCTCCAGCATAAAGCCTACGTGGCGGGCCATGCTTTTGAGGCTGCGCTCTTTGTAGGCCTGTGGATTGCGCTGGCGCAGTTCGGCGGCTTCCTGCAGGCTCAGGCCGTTGGGCACATACCCATGCACCGGGTCGTGGGCCGAGGTCTGGTCGGTGAGCACATCAGGGATAATGCCATCCTGCAGCAGGCGTTCCAGTACATCACCAATATCGCCCACCAGGCCTATGGAAATGGCCTCGCCTTTGTCCCGGGCGTCCAGCGCCCAGCGTTTTGCTTCCTCATACTCGTAGGTCATGCGGTCGCAGTAGCGGGTGTCGATGCGCTTCTGGATGCGGCTGGGATCGATGTCTACGCCCAGAAAGGTACCGCCGGCAATGGTTGCGGCCAGGGGTTGGGCGCCGCCCATACCGCCCAGGCCACCGGAAACTACCAGCTTTTTATGCAGGCTGCCGCCAAAGTGCTGGCGTCCGCAGGCGGCAAAAGTCTCGTAGGTGCCCTGCACAATGCCCTGGGTGCCGATGTAGATCCAGCTTCCGGCCGTCATCTGGCCATACATCATCAGGCCGCGGGCCTTTAGGTTTTCAAAATGCTCCCAGCTGGCCCAGGCGGGCACCAGGTTAGAGTTTGCAATAAGCACGCGCGGTGCTTCGGGATGGGTAGGCATAATGCCTACGGGCTTGCCGCTTTGCACCAGCAGGCTTTGATCGTCCCGCAGCTGCAGCAGGCAGTCGATGATTTTTTCCAGCGCTTCCCGGTTGCGGGCGGCCTGTCCGGTACCCCCGTAGACCACCAGGCGATCGGGGTCTTCGGCTACCTCGGCATCCAGGTTGTTGAGCAGCATGCGCAGGGGGGCTTCTGTTTGCCAGCTCAGCGCATGTAGCTGGCTGCCGCGGGGCGCCCGGTAATGGGGGTGGGCGGCGTATTGCTTAATAAAGTCCGAAGTCTTCATAGTGGGGTCCGTAGAGGTCAAGGTTTTCATGGCTGGCAATGTCTTGTGTGAGGGTAACTAGTTCCTGCTGGCGAATGATCTCGCCCAGAATGTGAATGTCGTCGGCAAACACCCGGTCTTCTTCGGCATGGTCGATGCGGCTGCGCACCAGCTCGTGGCAGGCATCCAGCAGGGCGCTGCTGCGCATGGGCTTGCGGTAATCGAAGGCCTGGGCGGCGCACAGCAGCTCGATGGCCAGGATGTTTTCCAGATTGGCCAGCACCTGGTTGAGACGCCGGCTGCTGATGGAGCCCATGCTCACATGGTCTTCCTGCCCCAGGCTGGAGGGGATGGAGTCGGCACTGGGCGGAAAGCAGAGGCTCTTATTCTCGCTCACCAGGGCGGCCGACGTATACTGCGGGATCATAAAGCCGCTGTTAATGCCGGTATCGCGCATGAGCAGCTCGGGCAGGCCATTCACACCCCCTTCCAGCAACAGGTAAATGCGGCGGTCGGAAATGTTGCCCAGCTCGTGGCTGGCCAGGGTGGCATAATCCAGCGGCAGGGCCATGGGCTGGCCGTGGAAGTTGCCGCCACTAATGGTCTTATCGGCGCTGAAGATGATGGGGTTGTCGGTAACAGAGTTAAGCTCTATTTCCACCACCTCCTTCAGGTGCAGCCAGGCCATTCGGCTGGCGCCATGCACCTGCGGCATGCAGCGCAGCGAGTAGGGGTCCTGTACCCGGCCACAATCCTTGTGCGAGGCTACCATTTCGCTGTTGTGCAGCAGGGTGCGCAGGCGGTGGGCTACGTACTGGTTGCCTTTGAAGGGGCGGATCTGGTGCAGGGCCGGATCAAAGGGGGAGGCCGAGCCCAGCAGGCCTTCCAGGGCCATGGCGCCCACAATATCGGCTGTATCCAGGCAGTTGGCCATGCGCTCCAGACCCCAGACGGCCCATGCGGCTATAAACTGGGTGCCGTTGATCAGAGCCAGGCCTTCCTTGGCGCCCAGCTCAATCGTTTGCAGGTTGCGGGCTGCTAAAACGGCTGCTGTGGGCACCCACTCAGCCCCCTGCCATACCCGGCCCAGGCCTATCAGCGGCAGGCACAGATGCGCCAGGGGGGCCAGATCGCCGGAGGCGCCCAGCGAACCCTGCTGGGGTACCTGGGGGGATCACATCGGCCTCCAGGTGCCAGTGCAGGCGCTCCAGCACCTCAAAGCTGATGCCCGAGAAGCCCTGTGCCAGCGACTGAATCTTGAGGATGAGCATGAGCCGCACCACCTCCAGGGGCACATCCGGGCCCACGCCTACGCTGTGGCTGCGCAGGATGTTGTCCTGCAGCTTGCGGGTGTTTTCTGCTGAAATGATCTTGTTGCAGAGAGAGCCAAAACCGGTATTGACCCCGTAAACCACCTTCCCGCGGTCTACAATCTCCTCTACGGCCGAGCGGCTGGCCTGTACTTTCTGCCGGACCTCGGGCGTAAAGCGGCCCTGCATCCGTCCCCTGGCCAGGGCCAGGGCCGAGGAGGCCGTTAGCTGGTCCTGCCCCCATCTGAATATTGGCTTCATTTTTGTGCGATTCTTTGAAAATCAAACTTAGGAAAACTTTTTGAGAGCAGCCGAATGCAGGGGTCATTTTAGCGCCCTGCCGGGGGGAGGATAACAATTAGCAGGCCTGCCTTGTAGTATTGCAGGTAATGCGTAACTTACTTCAATCATGCCTGGACGTAATCTACAGCAGAAAAAGAGACTAAATACCAGACAGCTGATGCCTGCCATACTCAATCGCAGACGGATCGCCTTTAAAAAGTTCCTGAACCGCTATATGGGCCTTCCCCTTACGCAGCTGCAGCCCCAGCTGCAGTGGGATGATATGGCCGATGCCGGTCTGGTGCCTGCCCTGGAGCAGCTGGCCCGCCAGCTTTTTCCGCACAGCGGCGCCCGCAGGCCCGAGCCCGAACCGGTGGCCATAGAGGTGCGGGGAATAGCGCTGGCCTTTGATGAGGAGATCTCTTTTTCGCACTATCGCTTCCAGAGCCTGCAATCGCCGCTCTACAACATGCCCTTTGTGCCGCAGCTGGAGCGCTACAAGGCGTATTGCCAGTTTTGGGGGGATATTATCGGTCAGCAGGAGTCTATAGCCATCAGCCGCATCTTGCGCATGCGGGCTCTGCAGGATTTTATGCAGGATATGCTGCCTGTGGTGTACCACATGCCCCTGCTGCGGGTATCGGTCTATGATCAGCTGGGGCCCGAGGGCCAGGGCAAAAATCTGCATGAGATTTTTTCGGATGAGCGAACGGACTACTACCCCCTGGTAGCCGATAAAATCACCCTAGAGCTGGAGACACTCGATGCCCAGTTTTTTCCCTATTATTAATTAGAACAGTGCCAGCAGACGGGCCAGGCCAATGCCTGCAAAATTGCCCAGGGCATAGCCCAGCATGCCCAGTAGTATGCCGGTCAGGATCAGGTCGGGCCGCTTCAGGCGCTCGGCTACCGGGCCGATAAAGGGTGGCCCAAATACCCCTGCTGTAGAGGCAATCATGCTTATATCCCTTCCAAGACCCGCCAGCCGGCAAAACAGGTAATGCAGCACCAGCGTACTGCAGATAATAAAGGCGGCAAAAGGCAGCACCGAGCCGGTTAAGCTCAGCAGCTTGTTGAAATTGGCCAGGCTGCCCACACTAATGGCAAACATAAGCAGCAGGTAATAGGCCGTGCCATAGGTGCCTTTTAACCTGCGGATAGGGGGAGTGCCGGCCAGTGCCAGGCTAAACACCGTTAGGAGCAGGATGAAGACCGGTACCACCAGGCTGCCAAAAAGAAGCAGGCATAGGCCAGCAGCGGCGCCCAGCAGCAGCAGGGCATAGAGCAGCGTAAGGCCAACATGGGCCGGGCTTGCCTTCTGTTGTGTGGTCCAGAGCGGATTTTGTGGCGCCACAGTCTCTTTAGCCTCCCGTTTGCGGGGAAAGAGCCAGCCCAGAAAACGCGGGCCTATGGTCAGCAAAAAACCAAAGTAGAGGCCGCTCAGCACAATATCGGCACTGTTGAGTACCAGAAACAGCTCATCCTCAACCCCCAGGGCAATACCCACCGCTCCCATATTGGGCGTACCCCCTATGTACACACTGGCCAGCATGCCGCTGGTAACGGCAGGTTGCTCAATAAGGTGCCCCAGCCAAAAGTAGGCGCTACTGGTAGCCATACAGGCTGCCAGAGAAGCACAGCCAAAGGCAAGCAGCGCAGGCCGGCTGTTGCTCAGCAGCTGACGGGGATGGGCCGTAAACAGCATAGCCGGAATGGCCAGGCTAACACTTACTTCCGAAAGAGTGCTGAGCAGTTCCGTAGGGATGGGCATCAGCGGCAGGTTGCCCAGGATCAGTCCCAGCAGGTAGCAAAGCGTCATGGCGCCTACCCAGCGCAGGGGCCGGTAGCGCTGCTCACCCCATTGGGTGAGGGCAGGGAAGAAGAGAACCAGCACAAGCCAGAACAGCTGAACCGATAGGGCCATAGGGGGTTGGGTATGCAATGTAGGGGTACGCAGGGGGTGTGAGCAGGCACTGCTTCTATCCCCCCTTAGGCACCAAAGATAAGGAGGTAGGCGAAATAACCGAATACTACCTGTACGCCTCCGGAGCAGGCCTATATTTTGGATTTAGGGGAAAATAGAATAGATTATAGGCAGCGTAGCCCTTTTGTAGAAAAGAATGCCCCCCTTTTGCGACTGAAATCAAACGTGGGGGCCGGTGCAGAAGTCCTGAGAGGCGATCCGTTTTTTGCTGGTAGAATTTTTTCCGAGCCCTAGCTAATTCATTCGCACTATATGAAGAACTACAAGGTTTTTTTCTGGTCCATTACTGTAGCCCTGGGGGGCTTTTTGTTTGGCTTTGATACGGCCGTAATCTCCGGGGCGGAGCAGGCCATTCAGCAGGTCTGGCAGCTTACAGTGGGGCAGCATGGCTTTACTGTAGCCATTGCCCTGTACGGCACTGTGCTGGGCGCCCTGTTTGGCGGCATCCCAACCGATGCCCTGGGCCGCAAGCGCACCCTGTTCTGGATAGGGGTGCTCTACCTGGTGTCGGCCCTGGGCTCGGCGCTGGCAACCGACTGGATACTCTTTTTGTTCTTCCGCTTCATTGGCGGGGTGGGGGTTGGGGCTTCCTCCATTGCGGCACCCATCTATATCAGCGAGATCTCTCCGGCCGGGGACCGGGGCAAGAGGGTGGCCCTTTTCCAGTTTAACATTGTGCTGGGCATCCTGATCGCTTACCTCTCCAACTACCTGTTGCAGGGCCTGGGCGAAGGCGCCTGGCGCTGGATGCTGGGCGTGGAGGCCCTGCCGGCGCTGGCCTTTGTGCTGCTTGTATTGCAGGTGCCCCGCAGCCCACGCTGGCTGGTGGTGAAAAAGGGGGCTATCGAAGGGGCCCGAGGCGTGCTGCAGCTGCTCAACCCTGCTACGGCCGAACAGGAGCTTAAGGCCATTATCGATTCAAAGGAAAGCAGTCTCCGGCAAGCCGACCGCAGTACGCTTTTCTCCAGAAAATACCGCCTGCCAGTGATCCTGGCCTTTCTGTTCGCCTTCTTCAACCAGGTGTCGGGCATCAATGCCATTATCTACTATGCCCCCCGCATCTTTGAAATGGCCGGCCTGGGGCGTGATTCCGCCCTGCTCTCTACGGCCGGCATTGGCCTGATCAACCTGCTGTTTACGCTTTTTGCGCTTAATATCATTGATCGCTTCGGGCGCCGCCGGCTTATGCTGGTGGGCTCGGTGGGCCTGATTGCCACGCTTAGCCTGGTGTCGCACTACTTCTATACCCAAAGCACCGATGGCATGCTGGTGGCCTTTTACCTCTTTGTGTACATTGCCTTTTTTGCCTTCTCGCAGGGAGCGGTCATCTGGGTATTTATCTCGGAGATCTTTCCCAACAAGGTGCGGGCAAGCGGCATGGCGCTGGGCAGTTTTACCCACTGGATCATGGCCGCTATCATCGCCAACATTTTCCCCTACATTGCCGCTACCCTGGGCGGAGGCACCACCTTTCTGATCTTTGCCGGCATGATGGTGCTGCAACTGCTGTTTGTCTGGCGCCTGATGCCCGAAACCAAGGGGGTATCGCTGGAGGCCCTGGGGGAGAAAACGCAACTGGCTGAGGGCTGAGGCTGCCCCCGTCAGCATAGCCCGGCCGTTAAAAATTTTTTTCCAACTTATAGCCCCTCTGGCAGGTTACAGCCTATACGAGCACCCAGTGAGCAAGGGGGCATCTAATCGGATAAATCACAGCATGTATAAGCCACTTACACCTTTGGTAATTGCGGGCCTGCTGGTGGGCTGCAGCTCCAATCAGGCGCCTGTAGAGCAGGCTGCCCTGCAGGCACGCTACCAGGAGCAGCACCGGCCCCAGTTTCATTTTACTCCCCCTGCCAAGTGGATGAACGACCCCAACGGCATGGTTTATTACCAGGGCGAGTACCACCTGTTCTACCAGCATTATCCCGACAGTACCGTCTGGGGCCCCATGCACTGGGGGCATGCCGTAAGCGAAGACCTGGTTCACTGGGAGCAGCTGCCCATTGCGCTCTATCCCGATGAACTGGGCATGATCTTTTCGGGCAGTGCGGTGGTAGATTATGGCAACACCAGCGGCCTGGGCACTGCCGACAATCCACCCCTGGTGGCCATTTATACCTACCACGACATGGCCGGGGAAAAAAGCGGCCGTACCGACTTTCAGACCCAGGGCATTGCCTATAGCCTGGACCGGGGCCGCAGCTGGACCAAGTATAGCGGCAATCCGGTGCTGGGCAATCCGGGCATTACCGACTTTCGGGACCCCAAGGTAATCTGGCATGAAGAAGGCAGGCAGTGGATCATGGCGCTGGCCGTGTATGACCACATCCGCTTTTATGCCTCTCCCAACCTGATCGACTGGCAGCTGCTGAGCAGCTTTGGCGAGGGACTGGGCGGCCATGGGGGGGTGTGGGAATGCCCCGATCTGTTCAAGATGCGGGTGGAGGAGACCGGCGAAGAAAAATGGGTGCTGCTGGTGAGCATTAACCCCGGCGGCCCAAATGGCGGCTCGGCCACCCAGTATTTTGTGGGTCAGTTTGATGGCCGCACGTTTGTACTCGATCGTCCCTTTCGGCAGGCCCTGGCGGCAGAATCGGCCATTCCTAAAGGAATTGTTTTTGCCGATTTTGAGGGCGATCGCTATCCCCTCTGGCAGACCGAAGGCACGGCCTTTGGCAGCGGACCCTCCCGGGGCGCTTACTTTGGACAAAACCGCATCAATAATTATGTAGGCAAGAGGCTGGCCAATAGTTTCAGGACGGAGGGTCCGGCCACCGGTACCCTTACCTCTTCTCCCTTCTCCATCCGCAGCCCCTACATTAATCTGATGGTGGGCGGCAAGCAGGATGAGCAGGCCACTGCCGTGCAGTTGCTGGTTGGCGATGAAGTAGTCCGCAGTGCTACCGGCCGCAATTCCGAGAGCCTGCAGTGGGTAAGCTGGGATGTGCGGGAGCTTGCCGGCAGCAGTGCCCGCATCCGGATGGTGGATGCCTCTGCCGACCCACAGGGGCATATTCTGGTCGATCATATTGTGTTTTCAGAGCAGGCCGTAGATCCCGAAAAACGGGATGGCATCTTTCTGGATTGGGGCACCGACAATTATGCCGGCGTTACCTGGTTTGGGGTGCCTCAGCAGGACGGCCGACGCCTGTTCATGGGCTGGATGAGCAATTGGGACTACGGACAGGTAGTACCTACCCGGGCCTGGCGCAGCGCCATGACCCTGCCCCGCAGCCTGCACCTGCGCCAGACCCCTGCGGGCCTTCGCCTGGCCTCGCTGCCGGTACGGGAGCTGGAGGTGCTGCAGCACGATGGCTATACGCTGGAGCCCCAAACCTACCGCCAGCCGCTGGATATTTCCGAGCTGCTGCATTTTACTTCAGCCCTGCTGGAAATTGAGCTGGAGGTGGAGCCCCTGGACGCAAACGCCGGCTTTGCCCTGGAGCTCTCCAACAGCCGGGAGCAGCGGCTGCTCATTGGCTATGATGCCGCCCGGCAGCAGTATTACATTGACCGGCGGCAGGCTGGCCGGCATGAATTCTCAGAGGTGTTTGGTGGCATCCACTATGCCCCACGCTTTGTGCAGGAAAGCCCCATGCGCCTGCACCTTTTTGTAGATGTGGCGTCTGTGGAACTCTTTGCTGATGGGGGCCTGTCGGTGATGACCGATATCCTATTTCCCGATGAGCCCCTTACCCGCCTGCGCCTGCTGCCGGAGGGCAGGGGAGTACGGGTGCACAAAGGGGTTGTTACCGAGCTGGACTCCATTTGGCATACCAATAACTAACCCTTACCGCTATGCGCATCCTGGCTTTTGGAGAGATCCTGTTCGATATCATAGAAGGGGAACCCTTTCTGGGGGGCGCTCCGCTGAACTTTGCCGGCCACCTGGCCCGTCTGGGCGCCGAGTCCTACATTTATTCAGCCGTAGGCAATGACCCCCTTGGTGCCCAGGCGCTGGCCGAAATTCGCCAGCTGGGTGTAGATACCCGCCTGGTGCAGGTGCAGGAGCAGTACCCCACCGGTACGGTGCCCGTTCGCTTTACCAACGGCCAGCCTGCCTATACCATTCTGCGTGATGTGGCCTACGACTACATCGATTATTCAGCGGCCGAACCTCTGCTGCAGGGGCTTCAGCCTGATCTGCTCTACTTTGGCACCCTGGCCCAGCGCAACAGCCACTCCCGCAGCAGCCTGCGCCAGCTGCTAAGCGGGCAGCAGGCGCCCAGGGTTTTCTATGATATCAACCTGCGCCAGGACGCCTACAGCCCGGAGATCATCCGGGAATCGCTGCAGCTGTGCAGCATTCTGAAGCTCAATGATGAGGAAGCCCGGCTGCTGTCCGAGCTGTTCTTTCAGAAAGAGCTGGCGCTTGAGGCCTTTGCCCGTCAGCTGGCCCAGGCCTATGGGCTGGAGCTGATCATCATCACCGCCGGCGCCAGAGGCTGTTACCTGCTTGAGGGCCCCGACTACTACTATGTGAGCGGCTATCCGACCAAGGTAGTGGATACGGTAGGGGCCGGCGATGCCTTTAGTGCCGCCTTCGTGTACCAGTACCTTCGCCACGGCGATGCCCTGGTTGCCGCCGACATCGCCAACCGCCTTGGGGCGTATGTAGCTTCCTGCCGGGGCCCCTTGCCGGAATATAGTGCTGATATCAGGGAACTAGTAAAGGGGTAGCCGCCTCCAGAATTTGATCTATAGGTGGATATTTCCTATTTCTCTATAATATATAACTTGTTACAGTCTTCACCAGATCGATGGGGAAGGACCTCTTAATCGGATCTGTAAGGGAAGTAGTAGTATTAGTTAGGGGTTTGATCAGAAGACGGCATAAAGCAGTTGTTACTGATAATTGAGGATGAGGTATGGCTGTCTTAATATTTGAAGACACCAAATGAAATACACATTACTTTTTCTTTTGCCTGAAATAAGCACTCCTGTGTTTTCCTGTAACTTAATCTGTGGGACAGTAGGAACATGTTCCCTATTCCAAAAAAAAGGATGTGCTTTGGCTCGTGTATGCCAATAGAGGGGATGATGGGTCTATTGATTTAGATGGTGGTGGACTCTTCCGGAGCTTCAGAAATGAAATTTAACAACTAAGTAGTGGGAATCAAACTTTGTTGAGCAGAAGCCTTAATCAAATGCTCCAGCCCATAGTAAATGTTCGAGCAGTATGCTGGCCTTACAATTTGTCATAAAACTTCAGTGAAATGAAGCCGTTATTTAGCATCATGATCAGCTTAGTTTTGAGCAATGTTTGTTTCTCTCAAATCGGAACACTCGAAGGTTTTGTCTATGATAGTGAGACTAAAACTGGTATAGTCAATGCGACTGTCAAATTGCAAGGTCAGAACCCTGCCACCAGAACCGATTCTGTGGGAAGATTTGTTATTAGAAGCTTACCAACCGGTACCTATGACGTATTAATATATTGCCGAGGCTACCGAGAAACAGTACAAAAAGCTGTTGTGGTCCCTACTGATTCTGTTGTTGACTTACAAATTGCCTATCTTACGCCTTGTCAATATAATGCCTTAAATAACGTTTGCCATATCTGTAAAAAGCAAGATGAGGTAATACCAATCGCATATGGATTGCCAATGAACAGTACCTTTCGACGCGCAAAAAAAGGCAAAGTATACTTGGGAGGATGTGTGGTTACATACTGTGATCCTAACTGGTATTGTAAAAGGGACAAAATTGTATTTTGATCAAAAAAACACAACAACAGCGGCCAGCATACATCATGCTTCCAATAGCCATTTGACCCTTGGCAATGCAGCGTACTAATTTGTTTATTTTCCTGCAAATGCCTGTTCTGTATCCCCTAATCTTTCTGTGGATATGGTTCCTCGGTAATTTAACCAACGTCCATCCACTAGGCAGCTTAGTAAATGCCGTTCCCTCAGAAGAGCAGAACACTACATAAATAAGCAGAGAAATTCCCCCGCTTTTCGCAACTTTCACCCCATGCCGCACCTTCCGCAATTACCTGATTCTGTACCCGCTGATGATCTCCTGGGCCTGCTGCAACAGGAGATCAGGGAGATGGAAACTGAACTGGAGTCAATTAAACAGGAACTTGCGCCTTTTGAAGCACAGATTCATGCCCGCCTGGATGGGCACATGGACCGGATCCAGCAGCTGGCGGATCTTTATAAGCAGCAGAAACGGGAGAAAAAAGCCAGACGGCTGGAGCAAAAGAAGCGGGGTAAGAACTGGCAGGAACCCACACAGCTGCGTACGGTGCAGCCCTCCACAGAAGCGCCCCCTGCGCAGGCCGATGCCATTCAGCGGGAGCTGCGGCGCCTGTACAAGGAAGCGGTGGTGCAGGTGCATCCCGATAAGTTTGTCCATGCCGGCGAGCAGGAACGCATCCAGCGGGCCACCGCCATTACAGCCCAGCTAAATGCCCTCTACAAGCGGGGCGATCTGGAGGAGCTGATCCATTTTTACCACGCCATCATGGGCAGCACTGCAGTGGCTGAAAAGGGGAGAGGTGCAGCCGGGCTTTCAGTAGATCCCCAGCTGCGGCTGGAGGCGCTCAAAAGAAAGAAAGAAGAGGTACGCCAGCGACTGGAGCAGATCAGAGGATCCTATCTGTATACAGTTCTGAAAACCTATGAGAACCCCCTGCTCTTTATCGATGAATTGCAGCAGCAGTTTGAAGAACGCATCCAGCAACTGGAAAAGCGCACCCGTATCAACAAGAGGAAGTAAGGGGTGCCCGACCCATGCAGCCCAGTGGCTTACCTCAAGGGGCCGTCATCCGCCCCGCTGTCATGCTGCAACAGCTCTTTTAGGGCGGTCTGGCGCAGCGCAGTGTTTTGCTTGTTTACGGCCGTCTTAAGGGCGCCCCGGCTGCCCACAAATACGGCCAGCTTGCGGGCCCGTGTAAGGCCTGTGTAGATGAGGTTGCGAAAGAGCATGGTAAAGTGCTGGTTCACCAGCGGCAGGATCACCGCCTCAAACTCACTTCCCTGCGATTTGTGAATGGTGATGGCATAGGCCAGCTCCAGCTCCGGCAGGTGCTCCCGCTCGTAGGCCACCTCCTTGGTCTCGGCCCCGGCCGTAAAAGCAATCAGGCAGCTCATGGCCTCGCTGTCGATGCTCAGTATGCGGCCGATATCCCCATTGAATACCCCCAGATCATAGTTGTTGCGCCGCTGGATCACCCGATCGCCTTCCCGGAACAGGCGGCCGCCCAGCTGCAGCTGCACCTTGCCCGCCCCGGGCGGATTTACGGCCTGCTGGATCACTTCGTTGAGGTTATGGGTGCCCAGGCTGCCTTTGCTCATGGGGGTGAGGATCTGAATCTCAACCGACGGACCCAGGTACTTGGGAATAATACTCTTGTAGAGCTTCTCCACCATATCCACCGCCGAGTAGCCCCAGTGCAGCGACGACCAGGGGTGCACCCGTCGCAACACCTCCTGCAGCTCTTCGGTATGGGTATCGGTCTGGATAAGGCGCTCCAGATCCACATGCTCAAACTTGGCGGGGATGCGCAGCTCGCTGCTCTTTTCATAGGCTTCTTCGGGCTCGGCAGCCAGACTTAGCGCATCTTCCCGCTCCTGCACATAGGAGCGCTTCACCCGGTTGATGAAGCGCAGCTGCTCCTGGGTGGCTTCTTCGGAATCGATAAAGAGGCAGTCGGTGCCCCCCTGCCAGAGGGCGGGCTGGTGAAAGGGAGAATCGATCCTGGGCACCTGGCCCCCGTTGATCTGGTGGGCATAGGTAATGATGCGGGACTCCTGCGCCTGCCGGAATACCTTGGTGAGGCGGGCGGTGGGCACCACCCCTGATTCGATCAGGTCTTTGAAGACGTTGCCGGCCCCAACGGAGGGCAGTTGGTCGGCATCGCCAATGAGCAGCAGCTGGGCCTGAGGGGGTACGGCCCGCAGCAGGGCGGCAGCCAGGTGCACATCCAGCATGGAGGATTCGTCGATGATCAGGAAATTTCCGGGCAGGGGGTTGTCTTCCCGCCGCTTGAAGCCGCCGGCCGAGGGGTCGAACTCCAGCAGGCGGTGCAGGGTCTTGGCCTCCAGCCCGATCACCTCGCTCATGCGCTGGGCAGCCCGGCCGGTGGGAGCAGCCAGCAGCACCTCCCGGCCCATGGCCTGTAGCAGGGCTACCAGCACCCGGGTAGTGGTGGTTTTGCCGCAGCCCGGCCCGCCCGTCAGGATGCCCAGCCGGCGGGAAACCAGCTGCAGGATGGAGGCCTCCTGCTCATCGCTCAGCTGTATGCCCTTTTGCTGGCAGTATCCCCCCATCCACTGCTGCAGCTTTTCGGTTTGTACCGGCAGGCTTCCACCCGCCATTTTACGGGCCCGGGCGGCAATGTAGTTCTCGTCGAAATAAAGGGAGTGGGCATAGTAGCAGCGCTGCACCTGCTCCTGGGCATCCAGCAGCAGGCGCATTTTCAGCTCGTCGGCCCTTTCCATCTCATGTAGCTCCTGCTCAATGCGTTCGGGCTTTTCAAGCAGGATCAGCTCCTGCACCCCTTCCAGGATCTGCTGACGGGTCAGGTAGCAGTGGCCTTCTTCCCGGGCACTTTGCAGCACATGGTCGATGGCCGCCTTTACCCGGGCCGAGGAGTCGGGCGCCAGGCCCCAGGCTCAGGGCCACCTTATCGGCGCTAAAAAAGCCAATGCCGTAAATATCCTGCGACAGGCGTAGGGGTTGCCTGGCACCAGGGCCACGGCCTGCTGCCCGTAGG
>NZ_AODQ01000106.1 GCF_000348925.1 Cesiribacter andamanensis AMV16
TGCTGGCGAAACCTCCTACCCCTTTACCCTGGGCTGGAACGACTGGACCAACAATGTAGTAGGCGGCCAGGAGCAGTTGCTGCCCGAATATCCGGCAACTCCGGAGGGACAAAAGGCCTACCTGGCCCGGCTCAAAGAGATGGTCTCTGAGGCCCCGGAGGTAATTGGCTTTTGCTATTGGGGCGGCGAGTGGATCTCCTTTAAGGGCAATCAGGCACAAAATGGCTCCAGCTGGGAAAATCAGGCGCTGTGGGATTTTGAGAATAAGGCAGTGCCGGCACTGGAAGTGTTTAATCAATAGGCTCACCAGCATTGAGGGGGTCTATGGACAGCAAAGGCAGGGGCCTCTGGAAGCACAACGGCCTGGCCATAGACCACATGCTATTTCTTCCCTGGTTTTTTACTGATCCCGGTCAGCATGTAAGAAAAAATGCAATATTTAATAAATTGCATTTATTTGAATTTTTCAATTTATGCAAACGCTTGCGATTTAAAATGTGGTATGTTTCAATCCGTTGCAGTGATGAAAAATTTAAAATATTGGCAATCATTATGCGTGTATTAACAAATTGTGATGATGATCACTGGTTAATTTTACAAAATCGGTAATACTTGTATCCTTTATTCTTCTACATTTGCAGCTCAAAGCAACTATAGAAAATGATGAATCAAGTGAAAATGAATATTGGAAAAGTAATAAGCATGCTCACGCTGATGCTGCTGCTTCAAGGATATACGGCCCAGGCCCAAACCAGTCTTCAGGTAGAACTGTACAAACCGGGAGCAGCAATTGCGCGGATACAGGTAGCAGGGGCGCCCTCTGCCGAACCGATGACCATCCGGGTCAAAAGCGCAGAAGGCTACACCCTGTATAAGGACAAGTCTACGGCAGAGCGTTACGTAAAGCTGATCAACTTTGAAAACCTGGCCAAGGGTACCTATCTGGTAGACCTGGAGCAGGGACAGGGGGTAAGCCGCAAAGTAGTGGTAAAGGACGATGCCGGTCTGACAATCCAGGATGGAGGATCTTATTTCCACAATTCCATTACCTTCCAGGATGCAGATAAAAAGCTGCTGGTTCGTTTCAGTAATAAGCTGGACCAGCAGGTGACCATCCGGATCGTAGACCGTCAGGGCAATATTGTGCATGAGGAAAGCAACATCAAGGCCAATGCCTACGCCAATAAGTTCAACCTTGCCGGCCTGCAACACGGCACCTACAAGGTGAGCCTGATCAGCGGCAGCTATTCCAGCACCAAAAGCATCCGGATCTAAGCTAAATTACCCAAAAGGGGTTAACAGGGGGTGGATACGCAGTATCTCACCCCCTTTTTTGTTTGGGAAAAGCCCATCTGACGAAAGCATCATCAAACAATGCCTGAATGCGGAAAAAGGCTGCTCCAGCCAGCGATTAACCAAAAGTAGCCGTATCAATAACGCGTATTTCATCCACACCCCATCCCCACTCAAAGGAGGAGACCACGGCATTGCTGCCACCAAAAAATCCTAGAATGCGAGCCGTGCTGTTGCCTATATTTTTTACATTATGAGGCACCATTTTGGGTACAAGCACCAGCTGCCCCTTTTCCGCACGTCTGCTTTCATCCCCTACGGTAGCTTCTACCGTGCCTTCCATAACCAGCAAGATCTCTTCGGCACTGTCAGTATGGCTGCCGATTTCGTAGCCGGGGTCCAGCTCAAAATAAACCGTTGCACAGTCTCTTGCGCCCTGCATCCAGCTCAAGGGAAAGCAGGTCCTGCCTTTCTGGCTGGGGTTTTGAGGCGCCTGGTCGGCTTCCAGTGGGTGTGTATTCAGATCTACTACAATCATAAGCGTTGATGAAAAAAGGGTGTATTCAGGTAAATTGAATGTTTCCTTCAATATAGGAAACTAAGCACGCATCAGAAAGATACCAATACCCCTGAGGGCTGAAGCATACTTTTGCGGCGGGCCGTTTTAGAGGAACAGTTTTCGTTAGGTGACCATCTCCTGCTGGGTAATTGCTGATAAAACAGGCCAGGTGGAAAGGCTGCTGCCATGGGAAAAGCGTTGATGCAAATCTTCCCCTTCGAGTCCACTTGCTTCGCTGCTTTTCCTTATCTTTGTTACCCTTCCTCTTCTGTAGGGAGGCGTATGGCCTGAGATAGTGTCCCGTAAGACCCGGCCCCTTTCACCTGCTCTTTGTCCCTTGCCATGTATTTAATATTCGATACCGAAACCACCGGTTTACCCAAGAATTACAACGCCCCCATCACCGACCTGGACAACTGGCCGCGCCTGGTGCAGCTGGCCTGGCAGTTGCATGGGCCCAAGGGGGAGTTGCTGAATGCGGGTAATCATATTGTCCGGCCAGACGGCTTTACCATCCCCTACAACTCCGAAAAGATCCACGGCATCAGCACCGAAATGGCGCTGAAAGAAGGAAAGCCGCTCAAGGAGGTGCTCGGGATCTTTGCCGCCGATGTGGCCAAAGCCTCTGTGCTGGTGGGCCACAACGTGGAGTTCGATATCAATGTGATGGGGGCGGAGTTTATCCGCGGCGATGTAGAAAGCCGGCTGCTCCAGACCACCATCCTGGACACCAAGGAAGTATCGACCGACTACTGTGCCATACCCGGCGGCAGGGGGGGTAAGTTCAAATGGCCTACGCTTACCGAGCTGCACACCAAGCTTTTTGGGGAAGGATTTGGCGATGCCCACGACGCCGCCTACGACGTACATGCCACCACCCGCTGCTTTTTTGGCCTGATAAGCGTAGGGGTAGTTAAACCCTTTGATGATACCCCCTTTGCCGAGATCGTTTACCAGGCGCCCGAGTTGGATGCGGCCAACTTTGCCAAGCGCAAGGAAGAACCAAAGGGAGGGGGGCGGACTAATCATCGATAAGGCTGCTGCCAAAAAGATCGACAGCCCCTTTACGCACCTTCACGTACATACCCAGTACTCCATTCTGCAGGCCACACCCAACATCAAAAACTTGGTGAAGCGGACCAAGGAGCTGGGCATGAAGGCCATTGCCATGACGGATCATGGCAATATGTTCGGTGCCTTCATCTTCGTAAAAGCGGCGCTGGAGGCGGAGCTTAAACCCATTGTAGGCTGCGAGTTTTATGTGGCCGAAGAGCGCACTACGCTGCGCTTTACCAAAGACAATCCTGACAAGCGCTTCAGTCAGGTGCTGATCGCCAGGAATAAAACTGGGTACCACAACCTGGCCAAGCTCTCTTCGCTGGCCTATATGGAGGGCAGCTATGGGCAGTACCCGCGTATCGACAAAGACCTGATCTGCCAGTACCGGGAGGGGGTAATTGCCACCACCGGCGGCCTGGATGGCGAAATCCCCAACCTGATCCTGAACATCGGCGAAGGCCCGGCCGAAGAAGCCTTTAAGTGGTGGCATGAGTGCTTCGGCGAGGATTTTTACGTGGAGCTGCTGCGCCACGGCCTCGATGAGGAGAACAAGGTAAATGGGGTGCTGCTGGGCTTCTGTAAGAAATATGGGGTAAAGTACTTCGCTGCCAACAACGTCTACTACCTCGATAAAAAAGATGCCGCCGCCCACGATGTACTGCTGTGCGTGCGGGATGGTGAGGTACAATCGACCCCCATCGGCCGGGGCCGGGGCACCCGCTTTGGCTTCCCAAACCAGGAGTTTTACCTGAAGTCGGAAGACGAGATGAAGGCCCTCTTTGCCGACTTGCCCGAAGCCATTGAGTGTACCCAGGAGATCGTTGATAAAGTAGAAGCCTACAAGCTGCAGCGCGATGTACTGCTGCCCAAATTTGATATACCGGAGCAGTTTGTAGATCCCAAAGATGAGGAGGATGGCGGCAAACGGGGCGAAAATGCCTACCTGCGCCACCTCACCTACGAAGGGGCCAGAAAACGCTACCCGGCCATCACCCCCGAAATTCAGGAGCGCCTGGACTTTGAGCTGGAAACTATTGCCAAGACCGGTTATCCCGGTTACTTTCTCATTGTGCAGGACTTTACCAACAAAGCCCGGGAAATGGGCGTGTCGGTAGGGCCGGGCCGGGGCTCGGCGGCGGGTTCGGCGGTGGCCTACTGCATTGGTATCACCAACGTAGACCCCATTGCCTACGACCTGCTGTTCGAGCGATTCCTGAACCCCGACCGGGTGTCGCTCCCCGATATTGACATTGACTTCGACGACGAAGGCCGGGGTGCGGTAATTGACTATGTGGTGAAGAAATACGGCCAGAACCAGGTGTCGCAGATCATTACCTACGGTACCATGGCGGCCAAATCGGCCATCCGCGACTGTGCCCGGGTAATGGAGCTGCCCCTTTCCGAAGCCAATGAGCTGGCCAAAATGGTGCCCGAAAAGCCCGGCACCACCCTGGCCAAAGCCTTTAAGGAAGTGCCCGACCTAAAGGCCATCCGCGATGGCCGTGGCCTGAAGTCCGAAGTGCTGCGGCAGGCCGAGATTCTGGAAGGCTCGCTGCGCAATACGGGCATCCATGCCTGCGGCATCATCATTACCCCGGACGATATCACCAAGTACATTCCCGTAGCCACCTCCAAGGATGCGGCCCTGGTGAGTACCCAGTTCGATAACTCGGTGGTAGAAAGCGCCGGCATGCTCAAGATGGACTTTCTGGGCCTGAAGACCCTCTCCATCATCAAAACCGCCATTGAATACATTAAAAAGCGGCATGGGGTAAGCATCGATCCCGATACCATTCCGCTGGATGACCAGAAGACCTACGAGCTTTACCAGCGCGGCGAAACCAACGGCACCTTCCAGTTTGAGTCGCCCGGCATGCAGAAGCACCTGCGCAACCTCAAGCCCGATAAGTTTGAGGACCTCATTGCCATGAACGCCCTCTACCGCCCGGGCCCGCTGGAATACATCCCCAACTTTATTGCCCGTAAGCACGGCCGGGAGCCCATCACCTACGATATTCCCGCCATGGATGAGTACCTGGGCGAAACCTACGGCATTACCGTGTATCAGGAACAGGTTATGCTCCTGAGCCAGTCGCTGGCCGGTTTCTCCAAGGGCGATGCCGACGTGCTGCGGAAAGCCATGGGTAAGAAGATCTTTGCCCTGCTGGAAAAGCTGAAGCCCAAGTTTGTAGAAGGGGGTAAGGAGCGGGGGCACGACCCCAAGGCGCTGGAGAAGGTCTGGAAAGACTGGGAAGCCTTTGCCGCCTACGCATTCAACAAATCACACTCTACCTGCTACTCGGTGGTGGCCTACCATACGGCCTACCTGAAGGCCCACTATCCGGCCGAGTACATGGCCTCGGTACTGACGCACAACCAGAGCAACATTGAGAAGGTAACCTTCTTTATGGAAGAGTGCCGCAACCAGGGTATTAAGGTACTTGGGCCGGATGTGAACGAATCGGACGTAAACTTTATGGTGAATGCCGCCGGCGAGATCCGCTTCGGGCTGGGCGCCATTAAGGGGGCGGGCGAGGCGGCCGTAGAGGCCATTATCTCGGAGCGTAACAAAAAAGGAAAGTACAAGGACATCTTTGACTTTGCCAAGCGGGTAAACCTGCGGGCCGTCAATAAGAAAACCTTTGAATGCCTGGCCATGGCCGGCGGGTTCGACTGCTTTGAGAACTGCCACCGCCGCCAGTACCTGCATGCCGATGAGGCCGGCGAGGGCACCCTGATTGAGCTGGCCATCAAATGGGCGCAGCGCGCCCAGCAGGAAGAAGACTCGGCTCAGGCCTCTCTCTTTGGCGGCGGCAGCGGTGTATCCATCCCCATGCCCAAGCCGGCCCAGGTTGAGCCTTTTGGTGAGCTGGAGAAGCTGCGGATTGAAAAAGAAGTGGTGGGCTTTTACCTGAGCGGCCACCCGCTGGACCAGTTTAAGCTGGAGCTCACCCAGTTCTGCAACACCCGCATGCAGGAGCTCAACGATCTGCCTACGCTTCGGGCCCGTACCCCCATAACCCTGGGTGGCTCGGTGACCGATGTGGGCCACCGCATGACCAAAACGGGCAAGCCCTTTGGCACCCTTACCATGGAAGATTATGACGGTACCTTTACCTTCTACCTCTTTGGCGAAGACTATACCCGCTTCAAGCCCTTTTTGGCCCCCGGCTGGTTCCTGCACCTGACGGGTAGCGTACAGGCCCGCCCCTGGAAGGACGATGAGCTGGAATTTAAGATCACCACCATTCAGCTGCTCACCGACATCCGCAGCAAGCTGGCCAAAACACTGAAGTTAAAGGTGCCGGTGCAGCATGTCAGCAGGGAATTTATTCAGCTACTAGAGCAGATGGGCAGCCAGTTTCCCGGCAGCTGCGAGCTGAAGGTGCTGTTGGAGGCCTATGAAGAGGGCCAGTCGCTGGAAGTGGAGCTGCTCAGCCGCCGCTACCGGGTAGACCCCAGCAACGATCTGCTCAAACAGCTCGATAGCCTCAAGCCCGATGTAGGCTATAGCCTGGGCTAATCGCTTAAGAAAGTCTTTCCTTACATGCCGAAAACGCTGATCAGCGCTCCCTGGCCAGAGACTGCCCCGCAGTAAAAACTTTCTGCGAACAACTCATTCAGGAAGCCTGACAGGTTTCAACAATCATGCTCTAAGCCTGCTGAGATGAAAGGGGTTTAATGGGTGATAGATAGCTCCCTATTTGCAGCAAATCATTACGCAGGCAGGGTTTTAAGAATACCTTGTTTTTACATCAGCTCCTGAAATAGAAACTTGCCTATTCATTCTTATCCCCATTTAACCAATGATTTCTAAGCAGGCCGCTACCGTCAGGTTGTTTGAAAAAACATATCTGGTTCTTGAATATGATGCTCAGGAACAATTACTAATCCAAAACTGGAAAGGCTTTGCCAGCTCTGTCCAATTCAGAGAAGGTATTGAAAAGTCCATTGATGTCTTTAAACAGCATAAAGTAACCCGCCTGCTTTCTAATACAAAAGATAGTGCGGTGGTTAAAAAGGAGGATACCGACTGGGCTGCAACCTATGCCGTAGGCAAAATGCTGCAACACGGTCTGCGGTCCATGGCCTTTATCATTCCCACCAATGCCTTTACCCAGATGTCGGTGAAGAACTTCAGCGGCCTGGCAGGGGGTGCGCTGGATCAGCAATTCTTTGATGATGTTGATAAGGCGATTGTATGGCTGACAGCTAAGTAAGTGTATTTTTATACAAGTATTTCAGAAAAAGGCCGGTGACGGCCTTTTTCTGTTCAGGCCCCCTTCTGAAATCTCAGGCCTGGCTTTGATGAACTTTACTGCTTAGAAGGCTGAAATGTAGGATATCACCGTATTCTTTCTGCTTTTTTAACAGGCAAGGCCCTATCTTGCAGAACATCATCTACCTGCCTCTGCAGCTCCATTTCCGACTCATACTGTCATCCCCATGATCCAAGTGCTTGCCTACCACCAAAAGGTCTTCGATTACTTTAAAAGCCAACCCAAGACCTGGGACTTTTTTGCGGCTGCTAAAACAAAAGAGGAGCAGCTGGCAGAGTATAAGACCGAGCTGCTGAAGAATACCTATAAGTTCAATGCCGAAAATGATCCGCTGATCTTTGACCTGCTGCAACAAGCAAAAGAAAAGCTGGACCTGCAGGCGCTGAGCGTACAGATTTACCAGGCACAGAACAGCGAGGAGATCAATGCAAGCATTATTTACCTGCACCAGGAAGCCCATATTGTATTAAGTGGCTCTATCCGGCAACTGCTTGGGGAGCAGGAGTTGCTGGCTGTGCTGGCCCATGAACTTACCCACGTAAAGCTCTACACCCTGCTGGAGGGGCAGATCGAAGTGGCGGATCGCATCATCACGGCCATTGCCAACAACTACAACAGCGAACCGGCCTACTACGAGACGGCCAGGCTCTTTAAGCTGTATACCGAGATCTTTTGCGATAGAGGCGCCTACATTGTGCTGGGAGAAACCGGGCCGGTCATTACCTCCCTAATCAAAACCGCTACCGGCCTGCAGCAGGTAAGTGCAGAAAGCTATCTGCAGCAGGCCGACGAAATATTTTCGGCCGATGCCAGCACCCGGGCTACGGCCTTCTCTCATCCCGAAAATTTCATCAGGGCCAGGGCCATACAGCTATGGCACTTGCAAAAAGAAGCCGCCGAGCCGGAGATCATCCGCATGATCGAGGGGGTATGCACAATTGATCAGCTTGATCTTTTTAAACAACAGGAGCTGCTAAAGCTGACCAAAGAGTTTCTGGACCTCTACCTGAAGCCGGCCTGGTTCCGCAGCAGCCTGGTCAACAGCCATGCCGGTCAGTTCTTCGCCAATTTCAGCCGAAATGAGGAGGCTGTACTCACCACAGCCTTCCGGGATAAAATAGAAACTGCGCATAGCAGTGTAAAAGACTATTTTGGCTACCTGATGCTGGATTTTGCCCTGCTTGATCCGGACCTGGAAGAAGTGCCTTTTGGCTGGGCCTATCAATTCTCGGAAGATCTGGCCCTGAAGGAAGTGTTTGATGTGCTGGTGAAAAAAGAGCTTAAGCTCAGCGATAAAAAGCTGCAGCAGCACAAGATGAGCGCGCTGGCGGCCTTCCAGGGCGTAAAAGAAGGCGAGGGCGAACAGGTTTACGAAGGCTAATCAGCACCAATTTTCATTCTTATCGATCCAGTCACATGGAAGCACAGGTTCAGACGTTCCGTCAATTTCTCGCTACCGCTTTTGAAGGGGGGCTCTACGCTACCGATGATGTAATAGCCTTTGTACTGCCGCTCTTTAAGGAAGTGCTGAGCTTCCACGAGGCAGGGCTGGTAGGGCCTTTCGAGCGAGAGGAGCACTTGTTTATCACCGGCGGTTGCCTGGATATCGATGAGCACTTTGCCCATACACCCAGGGTGGCGCTTGTGCCGCTACAGCAGCTCATTGGCCAAAAATCGGCCAAAAACATTGAGGTGGTAGGGGTGCTGCGGGTGCGCGCCGAAGTGGAAGGGGGAACCGCCACGCAGGAAAATCTGCAGCTGCTGCTAAAGGACAGCGACCCGCTGGAGAATCCGGCCTACAGGCTGGGCTACCGCTGCTACGAAAGCCTGCTGGGGCACCACGATGCCCAGTCCGATATCTTTTGCCTGGGGCTGGTGCTGGGCAGCATGGCCCTTGGCCTCGATCTGTACCAGGAGGAGGATCTGTGCCGCTTTGCCGCCCACAGGGGCAATCCCTCTGCGCTCAATCCGCGCATTCATCCCACCATCAGCAGCCTGATCCGGGAAATGACCGAGCTGGACAGGAGCAAGAGGATGCAGGATCTCTACGAAGTGATCGAGCGGCTGGAGCACTACCGCGATTTTGACCCCGAGCGCCAGCATGATCTGAGCCAGGAAGCCGGCTGGATCCATAAAGAGCTGGGGTCCCGCAACGAATACATCCTCAACAAGCTCCGCAACCGGCTCTTCGATACCAGCCGCCGTAACCGCCTGCTGCATTACAAGCCCAACATGCGCTTTGTAAACCTTACGCTAAGCAGCGTGCCCATGGTGTTGCATTACCAAAGCATCCGGCCCGAGCTGCTTTTTACCTGGAACAAAGAAATTGCCGGCCAGGTAAACCGCATGAAGGATATACTGCTGAACAGATACCTGCGCTTCGACGATCATCATTACCTGCCTTCCAGCCTCAACAAGATCAGGCTGGAGGCGCAGCGCGATGTGAATGAATATGGCTTTAGCCAGCTGAAACTGGTGGTGGCCTTCCTGAACTGGCACAACCTGAAAGAAAATCCGCAAGAACGCATTCAGAGCCCCTTGCTGCTGATTCCGGTTGAGCTAAAGAAGAATAAAAGGATCAGGGAAGACCATTATGTGCTGAAGGTACTGAACAACGAGGCGGAAGTGAATCCCGTGCTGGCCAATCACCTGCGGGAACTCTACGGCATTAAGCTGCCCGATTTTGTGGACCTTAGCGAAGTGGATGTACTGGATTTCTACCAGTCGCTCAAGAACCAGATCGATGCGACCAATCAGGGCATTGTGCTGAACCTGATCGATAAGCCCCGCATCAAGCTGGTGCATACCGAAGCCCGGCAGACGGTGGTTAATTACAAGAAGCGGCTGCGCCCGCGGGGTCCGCAGCTGGATAGCTACAAGAATATCTCCTTCAGCTACCAGCAGGAGCACTACAAACCCCTTGGTCTGGAGATCTTCCGGCAGTACATCGAGCCCCGGCCCACTTTTCTGGAAGTGCTCATCAACGAAGACATTAAAATTACCCAGTACAACCTGCAGGAGCCTGCCAAGAGCCGCGACTTCTACGAGCTGGCCGAAAGCGAGAAGAACCCCTACAGCTGGGATTTCGATATCTGCAATGTGGTGCTGGGCAACTTCAACTATAAAAAAATGAGCCTGGTGCGCGATTACAACCAGGTAATAGACAGCCAGCTGCCGCATGGGGTGTTCGAAGAGCTTTTCAGCACCAAACCCAAGCCCTTGCAGGAGCAGAAAAAGGGAAATAACCTGCAGGAAGACTGCTACCATGTGATTACGGCCGATCCTACGCAAAGCAGCGCGGTGCTGAAGAGCCGGAGCGGGCAGAGCTACATCATTCAGGGCCCTCCCGGCACCGGCAAAAGCCAGACCATCACCAACCTGATCGCCGATTTTGTGGCGCAGGGCAAGAGTGTTCTGTTTGTATGTGAAAAAAGGGCTGCCCTTGATGTAGTCTACCACCGCCTGAAGCAGCAGGGGCTGGAGGAGCTTTGCTGCTACATTCACGATAGCCAGAGCGATAAGCGAAGCTTTATCCAGAACCTGAAGGCCACCTACGAAGACTTTATCGCCAACCGTATGGATGGCGCCGCCATAACAGAAAAGCGCAGCGCCCTGCTGGCGCATGTACAGGAGCAGCTGGGACTGATCCGGGAGTTTCATAAGGCAAACAATGAGGCTACCGATGCTGCTGGCATGGCCATTCGCAAGCTCATAGAGCGTGTTATAGAGCTGCAGGGGGATATACCACCCCTTGACCGGAAAGAAGAAGAGGCCCTGCCACATTACGCCCTCTGGCACAGCTTTGGCGATAGCATACAGGAGCTGAGTGAGGCCCTGGAAGAAACAGGCGCGGAGGCTACCTTTGCCGACCACCCGTTCAGTAGCATACCGCCGGCTGTTTTCCTGCAGGAGCGCCCGCTGCATACACTGGAAGCTGCTATCGCCTCCAGCCAGGCCCTGCTGCGGGAACTGCTGCCCCTGACCCGGGAAACCCGATTTTTTCCGGGCGGCGTACCGAGCCTGCTGCAGGTTCGCCAGCTGGCAGAGATAGCCCTGTTGCTACAGCCACTGGCCGCTGCCAATGCCCTGCGCTTTCTGGATGAAGAGACCGTGCATGCACGGGACTTTTACCAGCAGCTGAGCGAGTACAGGACCAAGCTGGAGCAGCATGCCGAACTGGAGCAGCGCAACCAGCACTGGAAAAATAAATTCAGCGAGCAGGATACGCTCAGCGCCATTGCCATTGCCAAACAGCACGAAGGGTCTTTCTGGAGCTTTTTCAGTGGCAGCTGGCGGTTGCTGAAAAAGCGCATGCAGGAGGCATATGCGTTTTCTGCACACCAGGTACAGCCCCCTTATCTGTCCGTGCTGGAGCAGCTAAAGGAGGAGTGGGAAAGCAAAAAATTCCTGAGCCACAAAAAACAGAAGCTGCAGCAGCAGTTTGGCCTTGCGGACATCGAGGCCCTGCTGGGTACGATGGAAAAGGCCCGGCCCATGCTGGCCAGTCGGGACACTCAGGCCCTGATCAGACAACAGGGGGCAGCTGCCTTCATCCAGCAGCTGGCTCACCACCGGCCAGCCCTGCAACAACTGGAGCAACACCTGCAGCAGTGCCTGCTTGATGCTGCGCAGAAGCCCCTGCAGCAGCTGCTCGATGCGCTGGAAAACATTTCCATGAACCTGGAGGCCCTGCCGGATCTGCTGCCAGCCCTGCGCAGTTATGCCGCTATGCCCGAGCCGCTGCAGCAGGCGCTGGCTACCCATGCGCTCACCCCCCGGCAGGCCGAGGCAAGCATGGCTGCCAAAACGCTGGCAGACTTTTGCCGGCAGAACCGGAAGTTTAACAGCACCGATTTTCAGGAGATTGAACGGGCGGTGCAGCGCATCCGCACGGCCTACCAGCAGCTGCTGAAGCTCAATGCCCAGTATATCCGGGCAGCCATTCGCAGGCAGTTCCTGCAGCACCTGGAGCTGAGCAATACAGCCCTTAGCCAGCTGAAAGGCGATCAGAAGCAATTCAAGAAAACCTATAGCGATGGCCGCAAGATCCTGGAGAATGAGTTTGGCAAAAGCATGCGCTACAAAAGCATACGGGAGCTGGCCGGACGGGAAAGCGGGCTAGTGCTTCGGGATCTGAAACCGGTCTGGCTCATGAGTCCGCTGAGTGTTAGCGATTCGCTGCCGCTGGATGTGCAGTATTTCGATGCCATCATCTTTGACGAAGCCAGCCAGATTACCCTGGAAGAGGGTATTCCGGCCCTCTACAGAGCCCCGCAGACCATTATTGTGGGGGATGACAAGCAGATGCCGCCTTCCAATTTCTTCAGCGCCAAAGCCGAAGATCCGGACGATCTGGATGCCCTGGCCGATGAAAGCCTGGATGAACTGCTGAGCAATGAAGCCGACAGCCTGCTGGTGCAGGGGGCGCGCAAGCTGGACAGCATTATGCTGGGCTGGCACTACCGCAGCCGCTACGAAACGCTCATCAGCTACAGCAATCATGCCTTTTACAATGCCAGCCTGCTGACCATCCCGGACAAGACCATACACCATACCCCCAAAGCCGCCATTGAGGTTAGCTCTTCGGAAGAGGGGTCAGGCTTTGCCGCAGCCCTTTTCGACCGCAGCATCAGCTTCCACTACCACCCGGCCAGTGTCTATGAAAAAAGGGTAAACCTGGCCGAGGCCGACTACATTGCCCATCTGGTGCGGGAGCTGCTGAGCCGGGAAGTACCCGAAAGCATTGGCATAGTTGCCTTTAGCCAAGAACAGCAGCATACCATTGAAGATGCCCTGCAGCGGCTGGCAGCAGCGGATAAGAACTTTGAGCAGAAACTGGAAGAAGCCTACAACCGCACGGAAGAAGACCAGTTTATCGGCCTGTTTGTCAAGAATCTGGAAAATGTGCAGGGCGACGAGCGCGACATCATCATCATGAGTGTGTGCTATGGATTTGATGGCCGCCGTAAAATGATCATGAACTTTGGCCCCATCAACAAAAAAGGGGGCGAAAAGCGCCTCAATGTGATCTTTAGCCGGGCCAAGAAGCATATGGCAATTGTCAGCAGCATCAAGCACCAGCACATCACCAACGAGTATAATGAAGGTGCTAACTATTTCAAGCGCTTTCTTCACTACGCCGAGCGTATCAGCCAGGGGCATACCGAGGGCGCCCGTGCCATCTTGGACGGACTGATGGTAGAGAAAAGTACCAGCATGCACCAGCCGGAAAAGACCATTGTGCTGCAGCAGATCCGGGAAGAGCTGGTGGGGTTGGGGTATGAGGTTAGTGCGCATGTGGGCCAGTCCAGGTTCAAGTGCAGCCTGGCCGTTAAACTAAAGCCGGACGACACCGATTACACCCTGGGCATTCTGGTAGACGACGATCACCATTATAGCAACGAAGATCTGCTGGAGCAATATTACCAGCGTCCGGAGATCCTGCAGGCCTTTGGCTGGAGAATCATCCAGGTATTTACCAAAGACTGGCAGCAGCAGAAGGAGCGCGTGATGAAGCAGCTGCTGAAACGATTGAAGGAAGCCCCAGGACCTCTGCCGGAACCTGAAGCCGGACCCCTGCCTGAAGCGGTGCTGCCGGAGCCGGAGCCGATACCATCTAATCCGCAGGCAGTAGAGGGGGAGAGACACCCCCTTGGTGCAGCCTACGATACGCTGGTGTATACCAGACTTGTCTATGTGGATGAGCGGAGCGATAAGTTCTGGGAAACGGCTTTAGAAGAAAACAAGCTGATCGTGCGCTTTGGCCGTAGCGGCAGCAGGGGGCAGATCCAGTTTAAAACCTTTGATTCTGCCGTGCTGGCGCGCCTGGAACAGGAGAAGATGATCAGAGAGAAGCTGAAAAAGGGGTATCTGCTGCAGGGAGCTGGGCAGTAGCCTGGCAGGTTGTACTTCCACCTACAGTATTATCTGCACCAGGTGGGAACGCCCTGCTTGAAGGAGCAATAGGGAAGATGAACTAGATGCTTTTACACTCATACAGTGGAAAAGCATCTTTTTTTTTACATGGATCCCATTTTTTTTCTATCGGCCTAATTAGGATTTATCCTCCACATGGTTAACTGCTTCTGTACCTGGGGCAAAAGACTACTCTTTAAAAATCAGTCATTTAGCTATTTATTGTGAGGTAAAACCTTCTTTTGAGTTCTCGCAAATTATATTGCAATAATGTTGCATAAATGAATTTCTAAGATTATTTATTCTTATATAGGTACATCATACAGAACATTATTTTAAATTGGCACGTTCGTACGATCATTTATCCAACACTTTAATCAACTTTACATGAAAAAACATTTACTCACCGCTCTAAGTATTGCCCTGGTATTTGGCTGGTCCTGCCAGTCAGATGATCTTCAGGAGGTTGTTAATTCTGAAGAAAACAAACTAGCGCTTGATGGAGCTACTTTGCATGGGGGTGCTGGTGCACTGAAAAATTGTGCCAGCCATGCAGTACTGGAACGACAATTACAGGAAAACCCATTGCTTGCCAAAAAACTGGAAGCTATTGAAGCGCAGGCTCGCGTCTTTGAAGAGGCACAGAGAAGCACCAACGGAAAAATTAGCGGTCAGGCTGCTGCTACCAATAGCATAATAAATATCCCGGTGATTGTGCATGTGATCTACAGTACCTCACAGCAGAACATCTCCGATGCGCAGATCCAGTCTCAGATCAATGTCTTAAATGCCGACTTCAGTGCGCAGAACAGCGAAATTGGGGCAGGCTTGGTTCCAACTGAATTTGCATCCAGGGTTGCTAATTCCGAAATCAGCTTTAGCTTAGCACAGGTTACCCGCACCTACTCTAGCCGCACCGAGTGGGGCACGCGCGATGATATGAAGTATACCTCCAAAGGGGGACATGATGTAATTCAGCCGTCGAAATACCTCAACATCTGGGTATGTAATATAGGTGGTGGCATTCTGGGCTATGCGCAGTTTCCCGGTGGCAATGCAGCTACCGATGGCGTAGTGGTGGGTCCGCAGTATTTTGGCGATACAGGCTGGGTGGTAGCTCCCTTTAACAAAGGAAGAACCACAACGCATGAGATTGGCCACTGGCTTAACCTTCGTCATATCTGGGGTGATGGTCGCTGCAACCAGGACGATTTCGTGAGTGATACCCCTACAGCAGATCGTGCCAACTATGGCTGTCCTAAATACCCCACGGTACACTGCCGCACCAACGACATGACGATGAACTACATGGATTATACAGACGATGCCTGTATGTACATGTTTAGCAACGGCCAGAAAACCCGGATGCGTGCCCTGTTTGCCTCAGGTGGAGCCCGTCAGGGATTTGCACTTTAATTATCAGAAGATTCGTAC
>NZ_AODQ01000107.1 GCF_000348925.1 Cesiribacter andamanensis AMV16
GCTTAAACGAACTAAAAGGCTAACTTTAGCGCGTGAATCCGGCCCAGCTCCTTCAGCCTCNCCTTTTCCAGCCTCACCCTATTGGCGGGCCTGGTGCTGCTGCTTCCCTTGCTGGGTGGGCTGCTGCTTCTGCTGCTGCGGCAAAGGGGGCACTTGTGGCTCATTGGACTGCAGGGCGTGGGGCTGCTGCTGTCCCTCTATATCTTTTTTGCTGTATGGCAGGCCGAGGTGGACAATCCGACAGGCATGCATGTGCGCTGGAACTGGTTCACCCCCCCTGGCGGAGCGCTGCCCTTTACCCTTGGGCTCTGGCTAAACATGCCGGCCGCTATTCTGCTGGTGGTGGTCAATCTGGTGGCCCTGCTGGTACAGATCTTCTCGGTAGGCTATATGTGGCACGAAAAGGGGTTTAACCGTTATTTTGCCTTTCTGGGATTTTTTGTCTTTGCCATGCTGGGCCTGGTGCTGGCCGATAATCTTTTTTTGATGTTCTGCTTCTGGGAAGGGGTAGGGCTGGCCTCCTACCTGCTGATTGGCTTCTGGTGGCAGCGCCCCCAGGCGGCAGCGGCAGCCAAAAAGGCCTTTCTGGTGAACCGCATTGGCGATATTGGCTTTCTGATTGCCCTGCTGATCCTCTACACCCAGTTTGGTACGCTTGATCTGCCCGCCCTGCTGCAGCTGATGCCCGCCAGCTTTATCCAGAGCGGCGACTGGCAGGCGGTATGGGCCGGAGCGGGCGGGGCACTGCCAGCCTGGCTGCTGGTGCTGGCAGGCATTGGCCTGCTGCTGGGGGCGGTGGGCAAATCGGCGCAGTTTCCGCTGCAGATCTGGCTGCCCGACGCTATGGAAGGCCCCACGCCCGTATCGGCTCTGCTGCATGCGGCCACCATGGTGGCCGCCGGGGTGTATCTGCTGGCCCGGGTATTTCCACTGCTGACACCCCATGTGCTGGACCTGGCCGCTCTGCTGGGCGCTACTACGGCGGTGATGGGCGCCTTTGCGGCCTTTGCACAGCATGATATTAAGAAAGTACTGGCCTTTTCTACCATCTCCCAGCTGGGCTATATGGTCATGGGCATGGGGGTAGGCGCCTATGATGCGGCCCTGTTTCACCTGATCACCCATGCCTTTTTTAAGGCCGGCCTGTTTCTGTCGGCCGGGGCGGTGATTTGGGCACTGCACAAGGCGGCGCACAAGACCGGCGATCACTTTGATGCGCAGGACATGCGCAACATGGGCGGGCTGCGCTACAAGATGCGCTTTACCTTTCTGGTCTATTTTATTTGCATGCTGGCGCTGGCGGGCATGCCCATCTTCTCGGGCTTTCTCTCCAAAGATGCCATCCTGACGGGCAGCCTGGGCTGGGCCTCGGTAGCCCGGGCACAGTGGGGCCTGCTGGCCTGGCTGATTCCGCTGGCAGGCTTTGCTACAGCACTCATGACCCCCATCTACATGGGGCGGCAGCTGTTCCTGACCTTCTTTGGCGCCAACCGCCTCTATAATCAGGCCTCCTACCGGGCGCTCAAAGAAGTGCCCATGCTCATGCGCCTGCCGCTGGCGGTGCTGGCGGTGCTGTCGCTGGGCATCTGGTACGGGCTTGAACCCTTCAATTTCCTGCATGCCTGGCCCATGCAGCTGCTGCAGGTGCCGCAGCCGGCCCTGCCCGGCTCGCTGGTAGAGTTTACAGCCGCCAACCGGCTGTATGAGATACAGGAGGCCTCCCTATGGTTTGAAGCCTTTACGGGGGTAGCATCGGCCCTGCTGGTGCTAATAGGGCTGGGCCTTTCTTACCTGATCTACCACCTGTTCAATAACCGGGGAGCTTTCTATACCAACCAGTATGTGTTTCGGAGCCATGTGATGCGGCTGTCGTACAGCAACTGGCACCTGGATGCCATTTACCGGCGAACCGTGCTGGCTTTTGGCGGGAGCCTGATGCGTTTTTCTGACTGGCTGGACCGGCGGATCATAGACCGGCTGCTGGATTTGCTGGGCATAGGGGTGGTGGTGCTGAGCCATGTGCTGCACTGGCTGGACCGCACGCTGGTAGATGGGGTGCTGCATAGCGGGGTATGGGTGGCAGGCCGGGCCGGCAGGGCCAACCGCTCGCTGCAGGGAGGGCAGGTGCAGCAGTACCTGCTTGTGATGCTGGTAGGCCTGCTGCTGGTTTTGATCTGGATGTTTGTGTGAACCCGAGCTGCCGGAGGTACGGCAGTTTTTTATAACTTGCGTCGGCATGGGTCTGGCCTCTGGTGAGAGGTGGGCCCTGGCTGCTTATTCGTTTTCGCCGGTAGGTACCGGAACCTGTTTTACATGGCGCTTCAACACCATCTCCTTACGCTGCTCATTTTTGTGCCGCTGCTGGCAGCTCTTGTGCTTTTGCTGCTGCCCGCCCGCCTGGCCGGGCTGGGCCGCTGGCTGGCGCTGGCCGGTACCGGGCTGCAACTGGCGCTGGCCCTTGTCGTGTGGATCGGCTTTCAATCAGGCATTACGGCACCGGCAGGGGTATTTGCCGCAGCGGGATTTCAGTTTGTGGAGAAGTACAACTGGTTTCATCTGCCGCTAGGCGAGCTGGGCTACCTCTCGGCCGATTATTTTCTGGGGGTGGATGGGCTGAGCGCCAGCCTGGTGCTGCTGGCGGCCCTGGTAATGTTTCTGGGAGCCATCAGTTCCTGGACCATCACTCAGAACCAGAAGGGGTATTTTGCGCTCTACCTGCTGCTGAGCAGTACGGTGCTGGGCTGTTTTGTGGCGCTGGATCTGCTGCTGTTCTACCTCTTTTTTGAGTTTATGCTGCTGCCCATGTACTTCCTGATCGGGATGTGGGGCGGTCCCCGGCGTGCGTATGCCTCCATCAAGTTCTTCCTTTACACCTTTGGTGGCTCGCTCTTTATTTTGCTGGCCATCATTGGCCTGTATATCTCCGGCATCGATCCGGAAGCTACGGCAGCCATGGCCGATCTGCCGCTGGAACAGCTACAGCTGAGCCTTCAGCGCGGCGCCCTTGAAAGCCGGGATATGGTGCACAGCTTCAACATGCTGCACCTGATGGATGTGGATAATCTGATACCCGGCAGTATGCTAAGCCTGCGGGGAGGCGGGGAGCTCTGGGGCTACTCGGCCCGCCTGCTGGCCTTTCTGGCCCTGCTGATCGGCTTTCTGGTGAAACTACCCGCCGCCCCCCTGCATACCTGGCTGCCCGATGCCCACGTAGAAGCGCCTACGCCCATATCGGTGGTGCTGGCGGCCATACTGCTGAAGATCGGGGGCTATGGCCTGCTGCGCCTGCCCTATAGCCTTATTCCGGAAGGAGGTATATATTTTGCCCCCCTTGTGGCGGGCATAGGGGTGTTTTCCATCCTCTACGGAGCCTTTAATGCGCTGGCGCAGTCGGATCTGAAGAAGCTTATTGCCTATTCCTCCGTTTCGCACATGGGCTATGTACTGCTGGGGCTGGCCGCCCTTACGGTAGAGGGGGTTAGTGGCGCGCTCTACCAGATGTTCAGCCACGGCCTTATCTCGGCGGCGCTCTTTCTGATAGCCGGGGTGCTGTATGATCGCACCCATGACCGCCTTATTGAAAATTACAGCGGCCTGGCCCAGCGCATGCCGGGCTTTACGGTGGTGGTTACGCTGGTGTTCTTTGCCTCGCTGGGCCTGCCGGGCTTCTCAGGCTTTATTGCCGAAGTGCTGGTGTTCTTTGGCGCCTTCCGCAGCCCCTCGGCCAATGGTCTGCTGCCCTACTGGATGGTGATTGTGGCTACCCTGGGCCTGTTGCTGACCGCCGCCTATTATCTGTGGACGCTGCAGCGCATGTTTTTCGGAAAATTCTTTGTGCGCCGGCCCGAGTGGGAGGTCGCTCTGCAAGACCTGAGTCCCCGGGAATGGGGCATGCTGCTGCCGCTGCTGGCCGGCATTTTGTTGCTGGGCCTGTTTCCCAACCTGCTCTTGGATTCTTTTAGCCCGGCGGTAGAAACCTTTGTACAGGAGATGCTGAGCCGGGGCCGCAGCAATCTTGTTCTTCTCACCCGCTTTATCTGACCGGCTGCTTGGAAACCACCACCCCCCAAATAGCCTCTCTCGATACTGTTCTGCAGCAGATTCTGCAGGACCTGCCCCTGCTCTTACCGGAGCTGGCCCTCTCGGCCGGCGCCCTACTGGCCATTCTGGGGGCGCTGATCCTGCCCCGACAATGGCGGCACCAGGGGCTGGCGGCTCTTAGCCTGCTGGCCATAGGGGGTGCCCTGTACCTTCTGCTGAAGGGGGGCTTGCCTGCCGAACCTCAGTACCTGCTGGGGCGTACGCTGCAGCTCGATCATCTGGCGATGGCCTTTCGCCTGCTGGTGCTGCTATCGGGCGGGCTGGCGGTGCTGTTTTCTGTACGGCAGCACAAGGCCCTTTTTGCCGAGTATTATGCCCTGCTGCTGGGCCTGCTGGTGGCGGCCAACCTGATGCCGATGGCCTCAAACCTGCTGCTGATCTACCTGAGTGTGGAAACGGCCTCCATCTGCGCCTACCTGCTTACGGCCTTTTCGGGCGGGCGGCAGGGGGCTGAAGCAGGATTAAAATACCTGCTCTTTGGGGCAGTGGCCTCGGCCATTATGCTCTATGGCATGAGCCTGCTCTACGGCTTTACCGGTACGCTGGATATTACGGCCTATGCTTTTAAAAGCGGCCTGCTGAGCCTGAACATTCCCGTGCTGCCGGTGCTGCTGGCGGCCCTGCTGGTGCTGGCGGGTTTTCTGTTCAAGATCTCCATTGTGCCCTTTCACCTCTGGGCGCCCGATGCCTACCAGGGGGCGCCGCTGCCCATTGCGGCGCTGTTCTCTACAGCGCCCAAGCTGGCCGGTCTGGCGCTGCTGCTGCGCTTCCTGAGCCATTTTATGGAGTCGGGCCTCATCTTTGCCGGCCTGCGCTTCGACTGGCAGCTGATCCTGGGCGCCCTGGCCATTGCCAGCATGCTCATTGGCAACCTGGCGGCCGTCTGGCAGCAGGATGTGCGGCGGCTGCTGGCCTATTCGTCCATTGCCCACTCGGGCCTGCTGCTGGCAGGGGTGCTGGTGTTTCGGGAGCTGGGTTACAAGGCGCTGCTCTTTTACAGCGCTATTTATCTGCTAATGAATTTTGCGGCCTTTATCCTTGTTAGTATCCTGAAGGCCGAAACAGGCGGCTACCTGCTGAACGACTACAAGGGACTGGGTAGCAGATTGCCGCTTACCAGTGTGCTGGTGGTAGTGGTGATGGTGGCGCTTACAGGCCTGCCCCCTACGGCCGGATTTACCGCCAAGCTGTTTTTGTTTTCGGCGCTGTGGGAAGGCTACAGCAGCGGCGGATCTAAAATGCTGCTGTATTTGTTACTGACGGGAATAGCTACTTCGGTAGTGGCCCTGTTTTATTACCTGAAGATACCCTATTATCTTTACATGAAGAAGGCACCCGAGGGGATGCAGCTCCTGGCAACAGGGGGTAGGGTGTGGGAGAGGGTGCTGGCCAGCCTGCTGTGCGGGCTGCTGCTGGTCTTCTTCTTTAAGGCCGATTGGGTGATGAACTGGATCAATGCATTTACGATACGTTAATACTACAAGGATCAACAACGGATGAGCGAGCAGATCAAACATGAGTGTGGCATTGCCCTTTTGCGCCTGCGCAAGCCGCTGCAGTACTACATCGACAAATACGGATCGCCTACCTATGCGGTAAATAAGCTGTACCTGCTGATGGAAAAGCAGCACAACCGCGGGCAGGACGGTGCCGGCATCGCCAACATCAAAATTGATGTGCCCCCCGGGCATCGCTACATCAGCCGCTACCGCTCCAACGATGCTCAGCCCATTGCCGAAATCTTCCGCAAAGTGGCCAAGAAGATGAAAAAAGCCAAAAAGGAGGGAGGCGAGCGCTATTACGATGCCGCCTACCTGCAGCAAAACCACGCCTTTACCGGCGAGGTGTGGCTGGGCCACCTGCGCTACGGCACCCATGGCAATAACAGCATCGAGGCCTGCCATCCCTTTTTGCGCCAGAACAACTGGCGAAGCCGCAACCTGGCCGTGGCGGGTAACTTCAACATGACCAATGTAGACGAGCTCTTTGATATCCTGCTCAAAATAGGACAGCACCCCAAGGAAAAAGCCGATACGGTAACGGTCATGGAAAAGATCGGCCACTTTCTGGACGAAGAAAACCAGCTGTTGTTCGATAAGTACAAGTACGACCGTACCAACCAGGAAATCTCCGAGATCATTGAGCAGGAGCTGGACCTGGGCCGGGTGCTGCAGCGCGCCTGCAAGGATTTTGACGGCGGCTATGCCATGGTAGGCCTTACCGGCTACGGGGCCTCCTTTGTGGCCCGCGACCCCGCCGGCATTCGCCCGGCCTACTGGTATGCCGATGATGAAGTGGTGGTGGTTGCCTCCGAAAAGCCGGCCATCAAAACGGCCTTTAATGTGGCCTATGATGAGATTAAGGAAATTGAGCCGGGCCATGCGCTGATCATCGATAAAGAAGGAAATTACAAGCAGCGGCAGTTCATAGAGCAGCTGCCCAAAAAGAGCTGCTCCTTTGAGCGCATCTACTTCTCCCGCGGTACCGACCCCGATATTTACCAGGAGCGCAAGGCCCTGGGCCGCCTGCTGGTGCCCCAGATCCTGAAAGCGGTAGACTATGACCTGAAGAATACTGTCTTTTCCTTTATCCCTAATACGGCCGAGGTAAGCTTTTTGGGCATGATCGATGGCATGGAAGCCCACCTGGTGAACGAGCGCAAAAAATACCTGCTGGACAAGGGCGCTTTTAACGACGAAGACCTGCTGAAGCTGCTTTCGTTCCGTCCCCGGATTGAAAAGCTGGTAATCAAAGATGCCAAGCTGCGCACCTTTATTACCGATGATGAGCACCGGGACGAGCTGGTAGCCCACGTATACGATACCACCTACGAGGTGATCAAGAAGGATGTGGATACGCTGGTGGTGATCGACGATTCCATAGTGCGCGGCACTACGCTGGAAAAGAGTATCCTCACCATGCTGGACCGCCTCAATCCCAAAAAGATCATTATTGTCTCTTCGGCCCCGCAGATCCGCTATCCCGACTGCTACGGCATTGACATGAGCCGCCTGAAAGACTTTATAGCTTTCCGTGCGGCCCTTGCCCTGCTGAACGAGACCGGCCAGAACCATATCCTGGATGCGGTGTATGAAAAATGCGCTGCGGCCGTAGGCAATAAGAACCAGCCCAACTATGTGCAGGAAGTGTTTGCCCCCTTTACCGATGAGCAGATCAGCGACAAGATTGCCCAGCTGATCAAAACCGATAAGATCAAGGCCGAGGTAGAGGTGATTTATCAAACAGTAGAAAACCTGCACAAAGCCTGCCCCAACCACAGCGGCGACTGGTACTTTACCGGCAACTTTCCCACCAAGGGGGGTAACCGCGTGGTAAACCGCGCCTTTATGAACTTTATGGAAGGCAAAGCGGTACGGGCCTACTAATACCAAAGAAGCATCTGTTGCCCAATAGAAGAGCGGCCCCTGAAAGGGGGGCTGCTTTTTTTTGCCTAATCCAGACGCTTACATACTCCAATGGTAGTAGGATATAGAACCGACAGTTGAAAAAGGTACGGCAATCCCCTCCCGAGGAGGGGATTGCCGTACCATTAGCATACGTATGCCAGTACAGAGCCACTGTCGGGGAATGTGAGCGTTAAGCTGCCGGTGAAAAGCAAAGGCCACAAAAAAAGCCTGCTGGGTCAGAGCAGGCTTTGATTTTATATGTCGGATAGACTTAGACCGAGAAGCTTTCGCCACAGCCGCAGGTGCGGCTGGCGTTGGGGTTGATGAACTGAAAGCCCTTGCCATTAAGACCGTCGGAAAAATCAAGGGTAGTGCCCAGTAGGTAGAGCAGGCTCTTTTTATCCACCAGGATCTTTACCCCCTTATCTTCAAACACCTCGTCGCTGGGCAGGATGGCAGTATCAAAGTTCAGGTCGTACATCAGGCCGGAGCAGCCGCCGCCCTTCACCGATACGCGGATGTTTTGATCGGCAGTGCGCCCTTCCAGTTGGCGCAGCTCAATGATGCGGTCTTTGGCTTTATCTGTTACGGAGATCATAGTAGTGCTAAGGTATCAGTATACTCAGTTTGCAAAGGTAGGCAACAAAGCCGAAAGCAAAAAATAAGGATTTTTCTCTTTCAGCAGGCCCCTTTTACACGAAAAGGTAACCCGCCACTGTCCGAAAAAGTTCGCTTTTTACGTTCTTTGCTGCTATATGAAACAGGTAGAACATATTGGTATTGCGGTGCGCTCCCTGCAGCAGGCCAACCCCCTTTATGAGCGCATGCTGGGCCTGAAAGCCTATAAGACCGAAGAGGTAGCCAGCGAAGGGGTCATTACGGCCTTTTACCAGGTGGGCGAAACCAAAATAGAGTTGCTGGAGGCCACCCGCCCCGATAGCCCCATTGCCAAGTTTATTGACAGCAGGGGAGAAGGTATTCACCACATTGCCTATGGGGTAGACGATATCCTGGCCGAAATGGACCGTTTGCGGAAGGAAGGATTTCGCCTGCTGAACGAGCAGCCCAAGCCCGGGGCCGACAACAAGCTGGTGTGCTTTGTGCACCCCAAAGATGCCGGAGGCGTGCTGGTAGAACTGTGCCAGGAACAGCCCGCGTAGGGCGCCCCGCGTAGGGCGGCCCGCGTAGGGCGGTCCTCTGGAAGCCTTAGCTGGTTAGAGCCGACTGTCTCCCTCAAGGGAGCGGTAGCGCCAAAGGGAGTATCCTACTGATACTGAATGGAGTTGTAGTGCTTGAGCTTTTTCTTGCCTGAGCGGGTCTGGTACTGGGGCTTGGGGGCACAGCCTTCCAGCAGCACAACGAAAAGAAGCAGCAGCAGGAGCAAATATTTTTTCATGCTGCAACCTACAAGTTAGAACAGCCTGTAACCCAATTTTTCCGGCCCTCATTCGTACGCATGTAGGGTTTGGGGCAATTGTGTATTCCGGAGGGGGGAGCCGACTCAGATGCTTTTGAAGGGGATTGTTGTTTGTACACTAGCCGGATCTGAAAATAATACTGTATTTTTGCAAAAATTCTTGCACAGGAGAAGGCGTGCCTGCGTTTGTGTGGAAGAGGACGCTATTACAGATAAGGAGAACTTTTTTTCATGTACCTGAATGCCATAGGCGCTTACCTCCCGGAGGCGATCGTCGATAATCAATACTTTGAAGAGCTGAACGAGCTGAGCGATGAGTGGATCGTAAGCCGTACCGGTATCCGCCAGCGCCGCAAGGCCGGCCCCGGCGAAAACACCCAGACTATGGGCATTGCCGCCGTGCAGGAGGCGCTGGACCGCCTGCCCTACCCCCTGGACGAGATCGATCTGATTGTAGGAGCCACCTATACCCCGCATGATACCATTGTTACCCTGGGGCATGCCATTCAGCATGCCATACAGGTACATGATATTCCGGTAGTCACCATTTCGGCAGCCTGCAGCTCACTGGTCAATGCCGTAGAGATTGTGCAGGGGTATTTTGCCCTGGGCAAGGCCAGCAAAGCGCTGGTGGTTGCCTCGGAACACAATACGGCCTATAACATTGAGACCGACCCCAAATCGGGCCACCTCTGGGGCGATGGGGCCTGTGCCCTCTTCATCAGCCGGGAGCCGCAGGCCGAAGGCGATATCCGCATTGTGGATGTGCTTACCGGCGGGGCCGCTACCCGGGGCAAGGCCACCGAAAGCGTTACCCTTAAAATGCAGGAGCGCGGCATTATTATGCCCAACGGACGGGATGTATTCATCCACGCCTGCCAGTACATGCCCAAGGCTACCCTGGACCTGCTGGAGCGCAACCGCCTTACCGTAGCCGATGTGCAGTATGTGATTCCGCACCAGGCCAACCTGCGCATTACCAACAATGTAGCCGAAACCCTGCAGTTACCGGCCGAAAAAGCGGTTTCCAATGTAGAGTACCTGGGCAATACCGGTTGCGCCGGCTGCGGCATTGGTCTGTGGGAAAAAAAGGGTGATCTGCAAAAAGGCCAGAAAGTAGTACTTACCGTTTTTGGCGGCGGCTACTCCTACGGGGCCATGCTGCTGCAGGTATAGGGGTCAGGTACGGGGTATGGAGTAGGAGGTATAGGCTAGGGGGTATATACTATCTATCTTCTCTGGTTAACTCTCATACTGCAGATCCTTATACCGCTATGATTTCCATCACATAGCTGCCCGCCTTTAACACCCGGTTGTCACCCCATTCTTCATACCACATATCCCATATCCCATACCTATCACCATGCAACGAACCGAAATAAGCGAACTGGGCGAGTTTGGTCTGATTGACCGGCTGAGCAAACAGGTAGAACACTACCACAAAAGCAGTGTAAAGGGCATTGGCGATGATGCCGCCATCCTGGCGGCCTCCGAACTGCAGCGGGTGGTTACCACCGACCTGCTGCTGGAAGGCATTCATTTTGACCTGCGCTACATGCCCCTGCAGCACCTTGGGTATAAGGCCGTGGCCGTAAACGTATCGGATGTAGCGGCCATGAACGCCATTCCTACCCAGATCACCGTTAGCATTGGCTTGAGCAACCGCTTTTCAGTAGAGGCGGTGGAGGCCCTGTATGAGGGCATCCGGGCGGCCTGCGCCAGCTATAAGGTAGACCTGATCGGGGGCGATACCACCGCCTCGGCCGCCGGCCTGGTGCTGTCCGTCACCGCCATTGGCGAGGCCGAAGCCGATAAAATTGCTACCCGCAGCGGGGTAAAAAAGGGGGATATTGTGTGCGTAACCGGCGATCTGGGTGCCGCCTACATGGGCCTGCAGGTGCTGGAGCGCGAAAAACAGGTATTTCTGGCTAATCCGGATGCCAGCCCCGAAATTGGCAACTACAAATACATTGTGCAGCGCCAGCTGCGGCCCGAAGCCCGCATGGATGTGGTGCACGAGCTGCGGGAGCTGGGCGTGGTGCCTACCGCCATGATCGATGTATCGGATGGCCTGGCCTCCGAGCTGCTGCACCTGGCCCGCCAGTCCGGCATGGGCCTGCAGGTGTATGAAGAAAACCTGCCCATTGACAAAATGACCTACGATACGGCTGTGGAGTTTGGCCTGGACCCCATCACCTGTGTGATGAACGGGGGGGAGGATTATGAGCTGCTCTTCACCATCCGGCAGGAAGATCATGAAAAGGTAAAGGCGCATGCCGATATCCACTTCATTGGCTATGCCACCGAACTGGCCGGACAGGCCCACCTGATCACCAAAGGGGGTAGCGTGGTGCCGCTAAAGGCCCAGGGCTTCAACCACTTTAAAGAATAAACGCAAAGAGCCGCTCCCGGGAGCGGCTCTTCTGCTTTAAGGCTAATCTTCCGGATAGGGTACGTACAGGAAGTTGGTGAATTCCTGGTCTACCACAAACAGGCAGCAGAACTCATCGGGGTTTTTATAAACGGAGGTAAAAGCCTCAATTTTATCGCTATCCACCAGCTTGCGCTGCACAAACTCATCCAGGTAAGAAGCATAGTAATTCCACTGCAGGTTCAGCGACAGGCGGTCCAGCATCAGCTGTCCGATGGGAATATGCGTTTTGCTGATGGGGAAAATGGGGTGCTCCGAAAAACCCTGCTTGCGGATCTGGTACGAGGCTTCCTTGAGCGTATCGGCTACCTTGGCAAAGTCGGCCGTAATGGTGCCCAGGTACTTGCCGTTCAGTTCGGGATCGTTGTTCATATGCAGATAAGGTAACGCTGGAAATACTCCAGGGGTACGGACAAACTTGAATGCTATGCTAAAGAATAAGGCAGGCATCTGCTTCTGCCGGTATGGGGTCTGACAGAAGTAGCTGCCAAACTGCTATACGGCTAGCTGACCACGGCCTTTTACCCTTTTTCTTACAGCATTTGCAAAGATCATAAATTAGCCTGTTCTGCCAAAACAGAGGCAACTTTCGGGCCGCGCATCCTCCAGAGGCGGGAGCTTTCTGAAAAGCCAGCGATCCGCGGGTATTTAGTACATCAAATATATTCTTGGAATACTTTAAAAATATTTATGCGAACAAAAGGCTACATTGACCTATCTAAATCAGGTAGCCATGCAAAAACTATTTGAAGGAAAAACCTGCCAGGCGGAATTTCTGCCGGAGCGTAAGCTGGTCTTCTGCTCGCTGATCGGTGCTACCGATGCGGCCGAGCATCAGGCCATGGACCAGAAAGTGCGGGACCTCATGCAGGCAACCCCTGTGGTGGCCTTTGCTCATGACCTGCGCCAGATGTCGGGCACCCTTATCCAGTTCAACGGCTGGTTGCTGGAGGCCCTGCGGCCTACGGTAGCCCTGGGGCTGCGGTACCATGCCCTGGTGATGGGGGGCGAGCTATTTCGCAAGATTGCCGCCACCGAAGTGCTGCAGCGGCTGGCCCCTGTACAGTACAGCATTTTCGACAGCCGGGAAAAAGCCGAGCGCTGGATCGATAAAAAACTGGAGCAGCTGGGCGGCTAAGCCCCGCTAGTTGCCGGCAAGCCGGCATGCTCTAAAACATACCCAAGCCTTTTTCTCTTTTCCATCCACTGGAAGAGTAGGGAAAGGCTTTTTTTACAAGAGCCAGTGCCTTTGTACCAGATTCTGATAATTACCCCCTCTTTCCAAACATTAGAGGCCCGAAGTAGTAGTAAGCAGAAACAGCAAATCAGGGATCTTTTATGGCAGCGGGTCTGCGCTTTTGCTTTTTACTAGTTGGGCTGATGCTCACAGGCACGGTAGCCATGGCCTGTACCACCTGCAATCCACCCCTGCAGGCAGCCATTTTCAGGGAAAACTTTCTGAGCCGGTTCCTGTTCATACTGCTGCCTTTTGTAGTGGTAGGGCTTATTTGTATGCGGCTAAGCAAATTAAAATAACCGGACTATGGCAACTGGCCAATACACGAGGAATTCCCCGGCAGGAGCGGCAATCAAACCACACACAGGTCCGCTTATTGTAGCAGCTACCCTGATAGGGGTGGGCATGGGGGGCTTTGTGGATGGCATTGTGCTGCACCAGATCCTGCAGTGGCATCAGATGCTTTCGGCAAAACTTCCGCCCGATACGCTGCTCAACAAAGAAGTGAACATGTTCTGGGATGGCATCTTCCATGCTTTTACCTGGCTTACCACAGCGGTGGGCATTGGGCTGCTCTGGCGGCTAATCTACCGGCGCGATGCTGCGCTATCCAACCGCATTTTTGTGGGAGGGCTCTTCTTTGGTTTTGGTCTGTTCAATGTAGTAGAAGGCCTTATTGACCATCACCTGCTGAAGCTGCACAATGTGCGGGAGATCAGCGAAAGCCAGGGGCTCTGGAACTGGGGCTTTATCCTTGTTTCCCTGCTCATGCTGGCGGGCAGCTGGCTAGCCATCCAAAAGGGCCGGCGGGACGTGCACAGACAACTGCCCGGTTGATCATGCCTGCTATTAAACCCACCTCCAGCCACTCATAGCCGCTTAGGCTTCCTGCCGCAGCTCCAGCAGCATCACATTCTCGATGTGGTGCGTATGGGGGAACATATCCACCGGCTGAATAGCCTTTACGTCGTATTTTTCGCTGAGCCACTGTACATCACGCGCCTGGGTGGCCGGGTTGCAGCTTACGTACACAATGCGTTTGGCCGCTACCGTTAGCAGCACCTGCACCACATCTTCGTGCATGCCGGCCCGTGGGGGGTCGGTGATGATCACATCCGGGCGACCCTGCTGCTGAATAAACTCTTCCGTTAGCAGGTAGCGCATGTCGCCGGCAAAAAAGCGGGTGTTGGCTATGCCGTTGAGCTCCGAGTTGAGTTTGGCATCCTCGATGGCCTCGGGCACCGATTCTACCCCAATGACCAGCCCCGCCTGCCGGGCCACAAAGTTGGCAATGGTGCCAGTGCCGGTATAGAGATCGTACACCACCTCCTGCCCTGTAAGGCCGGCAAAGTCCCTGGTGACTTTATAGAGCGTATAGGCCTGGTCGGAATTGGTCTGGTAAAAGGACTTTGGGCCGATGCGGAAGCGCAGCCCCTCCATTTCTTCTTCGATCCAGGGCCGGCCGGCATAGAGCACCACCTCCTGGTCGTAATAGGTCTCGTTAAATTTCTGATTGATGATGTACTGCAGGGAGGTAATCTCAGGAAAGCGCTCCTTTAAAAAGGCCATCACGTTCTCAACCTCTTCCATATGGGGGCGGGCAAACTGTACGATCACCATGGTCTCGCCCGTGCTGCTGGTGCGGATAATAAGGTTGCGGATAAAGCCCTCGTTCACCACCAGGTCATAAAAGGGCAGGTTGTGGGCGTGGGCAAAGGTGCGCAGCTCGTTGCGTATCAAATTGCTGGGATCAGGCTGCAGATGGCAGTACTCAATGTCCAGCACCCGGTCAAAGCGGCCCGACATGTGGAAGCCCAGCGCATCTTTGCGGATCTCCAGTCCGCTTTGCAGCTCCTCCTGCGTAAGCCATTTGCGGTTGCTGAAGGTATACTCCAGCTTGTTGCGGTACATGCTGGTCTTTTGCGAGCCAATTACCGGAGGCACCTCCGGCAGGGCTACCTTGGCAATGCGTTCCATATTGTCCAGTACCTGCTGCCGCTTAAACTGCAGCTGGCTCTCGTAGGTGAGGTGCTGCCACTTGCAGCCGCCGCAGTAGTGAAAATGCTGGCAGAAAGGCTGCTGGCGCAGGGAGGAATAGCTATGAAAACGAATGGCCATGCCCTCGGCAAAGCTGCTGCGGGTACGGGTAATGCGCACATCGGCCACATCGCCCGGGGCTACCCCTGCTATAAAGATCACCTGCCCCTCATGCCGGGCCACACATTTGCCTTCGGCAGCAACAGCGGCTATCTCCAGCTTTTCCAGTACCTGATTTTTCTTAAGTTTTGCCATATGCGGGGGCAAATTTACAATTTTTTGAGGGCCCCTGCCGGACTTATCCTAAAATTTCAATTATATTACCCTTATGAGAGAAAGAAGGATTTTTTTGCTACTCCTGGGCCTTCTGTTGCTGGTATGCGCTTCGGCATCGGCCACGCATATTGTAGGGGGTGAGTTTGAGGTACAACACCTGCAGAACTACAGCTACCGCCTTCGGCTGGTGCTCTACAACGATGATATTTATGGAAGCCCGGCGGCCATAGACGGACAGGCCGTTGTGCACATCCGGCGCAAGCGCGATCATGCGTTTATCTCCTACCTTCACCCTGCCGTATACCACCCGCTCGGCCGTACCCTATACCAATCCCGAGTGTGTGATCCCCAAACCTGAAGACCTAGACAAAACTTACCTTACCAGGCC
>NZ_AODQ01000108.1 GCF_000348925.1 Cesiribacter andamanensis AMV16
GGCCCTTCTTTCAGCAGGCTGCTGGACCAAAAGACCACCGAAGGCCAGAAGAGAAACGCCACGGCGGCTGCGCCTCCTCTGCCCGGGTAGTGCAGCGCCAGCCGGTGCGCCAGCCAGAACGTAGCCCCAAAGGTGGCCAGCGAAAGCCAGAGGCTCAGCAGCCAGATGTTATCGCCGGTAAGGAGGCTGGGCAGGCTCAGCAACCGGATGTAAAACAGGTTTCGGTCCCAGCCCATAAAGGGGTGCGGCCCGTAGAGAAAACCAATGTCAGAGAGTTCTGCCCAATACGCCGCCGGATCTACCCAGAATGTGGCCGCCAGCTGGGCGGCATCGCGCTGAAACCAGAGAATATCCCCATAGCCATAATAATAGAGATAGAGTGCCACTACCCCACAGCCGCACAGCAACTTCAGCAGCAGGGCCGGGCAGTAGGCCCCGGCAAGGGGCGACTGGCGCCAGTGCCGGTAACCCCACCAGCTGAGCCCGCCCAGCAGCAGCAAGTTAATGAGGAGTACCAGCATGCCGCAGCAGGGATAAACCGATGCTGCAGTGCAGGCAACGCTTGGGGGTACAGAATTCGTTGTAAAGCTCCAGCAGCGCCTGCGAATCGGCAGCGGTGGCGGTGGGCATGTTCAGCCCCTTCCAGTAGCGGATGATGCGGTTATCTTCGGCAGGTAGGGCCTGCAGCAGCTCCACGGCCGCATCAATGTGCTCCTGCTGATCGGTATAGCGCCCCCAGGCCACTCGCAGGGGGGCTACGGTATTGATGAGCAGGTTTTCGGCACTGCTATGGCCCAGGCCATGGACGGCCTGCTTGCTTTCCTTGCCAAAATGGTAATGGGTCTGCCAGTAGGCGGAGGGCTCAACCGCAAAGCCCTGTAGCAACTCCTGCGGACTGCTGTTCAGGAGAAAGGAGAATAGGTTAGGCTGTGCCTGCAGCAGCGCAGCCAGCTGTGCCAGGCGCAGGCTGGGAAAGTTAGCAGGACGCAGGCGGGAAAAGAGCCAGCTGCCCGGGGGTAGCCCCTTGCCTTCCAACTCCCATTTATGCTGCAGGAATTTCCACTCCCGCTGCAGTACATCCACCCAGGGGTGCGTCGCAGCCCCTTCCAGCAATCCGGCCATGCCAAAGAGCAGGGCTTCTACCTGCCCTGGCTGGGCGGCATGGCGCAGTAAGATCGTATGCGGCAACCGGCGGGCCAGTGCTTCCATGGGCTCGGCATTTTTCTTAAAGCCAAAGCCCCGGGCCAGAAACTGCCAGCTGGCTTCTTCCCAGCCCCCCCTGTTCTGCTCTACCAGCTGCAATACCCCTTCGGCCTTGCGCTGCAGCCGCTGCATCAGGGTACGGTCCAGCATGCTCAGGCGGGTAAGGGAATCTACATTTGGCAGTTGCGGCTCGCAGGGAATGGCATGCAGGCTGGCCATCAGCGCCTGGTAGCGCTCCTCCAGCCCGGGGGCAATGCGGCCCTGCAGGCTGGCAACGGGCACTGCTCCCCCTTCCTGCCGCAGGGCGGGTACGCCATCATCTTCCAGCACCACATGCAACACTACTTTGTTATAGGCAGGGTCCAGCTGATGGCGGTGCTGCTGCCAGCCGCTGCTCTTCAGGTGCAGCTCTACGTCGCCATGCCACTGCAGCGCGCCTATTTTCAGGCGGGCTCCTTTAAAATCGGGGCCTGCATCGCGGTTCAGCAGGCCGGGATGGTAAATGGTAATAGGGTCGCCTTCAGCGGTATGCCAGTGCTGCTTGTTGAAGTAGCCCAGTTGCCAGACCAGCTGTATAAAGGCTTCCTGCATTAGTCGTGCTGCTGGCTGGGCAGGTATTTCTCCAGGTAATGGCTCATGTGCTCCTGCAGGCGGCGGGCCTCGGCGGCGGCAGCCTCGGCAAAATCTTCACCATCGGAGGCCCACAGGATGCTGCGGCTGGCATTAACCAGCAGGCCGCAGTGGCGGTTCATGCCCCATTTGGACACTTCTTCCAGACTCCCCCCCTGCGCCCCAACGCCGGGCACCAGCAGAAAGTGATCAGGCGCCAGCTTGCGCACAGCCTGAAGCTCGGTGGTCTGGGTGGCGCCTACCACATACATCATCTGGTGCTTATCGCCCCATACCTGCGAGGTTTTGATGACCCGCTCAAAGAGGCAGTGGTCTTCATCCACATTGAGCACCTGAAAGTCCTGGCTGCCCGAGTTGGAGGTAAGCGCCAGCAAAATGGTCCATTTCCCCTCAAACTCCAGAAAAGGCTGCACGCTATCGGCGCCCATGTAGGGGGCTACGGTAATGGCATCGGCCTTCATATCTTCAAAAAAGGCCTTGGCGTACATTTTAGAGGTATTGCCGATATCGCCCCGCTTGGCATCGGCAATGGAAAAATGAGTGCGGGGAATGAGCTCCAGCGTTTGCCGCAGCAGCTCCCAGCCCTGGGACCCCATGGCCTCATAAAAGGCCGTATTGGGCTTATAGGCCACACAGTAGGGGGCGGTGGCTTCAATAATGCGCCTGTTGAACTCCAGCACCGGGTTGGGGTGGTCCAGCAGGTGTTTGGGAAGTTTGGCAGGATCCGTATCGAGGCCTACACAGAGGTAGGAGCGCTTTTTACGGATCGTTTCGAAGAGGTCCTGATAGGTCATGCCTAAAATTAAAGAAAAACCTTAATCATCCCGAATTATTTGGGAGGGTTTGGTGAGATATAAAAAGGCTTTAGATGAATTCCTGAGGCCTTTTTATTACCTACTGCAGTCTTTGCGAGGATGAAAGACGAAGCAATCCGGCGCCATGCGCACAGAAACCAGATTGCCGCGCGGCAGACCGCTTCGTCCGCTTCGCTTCAACGCAATGACATCGTTTGGAGACAGAAAAGGCCCCAGAAATACATCTGAGGCCTTTTTGTGAGAATATGGTCTTTCTTAACATGGGTAGATAGAGGCTTTTTGAAGATCACACTTTTCTATGATCAGCGTCTATCTTCTATCTTCTATCTTCTTACTGCTACCATCTATCTTCTTCCAACTCAATACTCCCGCATGTCCACCTCGGTTACGCCGGGGTACTTGGCTTTCTGGAAGGTAAAGGTACCGTCGGCAATGGCAATATCAGGCTGAAATTTGCGGATATCGAAGAGGTAGCGGTTGCCGTTCTTTTCGTAGATGGTGAAATTGGTAAAGGTAAGGTCCTGCTTGTTGATCACCAGCTGGATCTTGAAGTAGTTGGTATCGGAGGCTTTTTCGGGCACGAGCTCGATGATGTGGTGCGGCTTGCCATTCACTACTTTTTCTTCTTTATAGAGATACTTGAAGCCCTTGCGGTACAGGTTGTGGATGTTGGAGGGGTTCACATTGTCGCCCACCACGTTCTCAAACTTATCAATGTAGACTTCTTTGGTATCGGGCTGGTAGGTCCAGACCGTTTTGCCATCGGAAATAATTTCCTGGCCGTTCATCTTCAGGCGAAACTGGGTGCCTTTGGCGGTGATCTCTCCCGCGGTTTCGGCATTGGTGCCTACCGATTCGTTGTTGAGGGTATAGACAAAATCGGCTTTAAAGCCGCTGAGCTTCTCGTATTTCTCGCTCACCTTGTCCAGAATACCCAGTGCTTTTTGGTCGTATTGTGCCATTGCCGGGCCCAGGGCCACAAAACAAAGCAGCACGAACGCAACTACATGTTTCATATCGTCATTTACTTAGAATGCTTATTTGAAATGCTATTCAATAATTGTTCCAAAGAGTACTCATCCTGAATTAAAACTTCACGCGCCTTGCTTCCTTCAAAGGGTCCCACCACACCGGCAGCCTCCAGCTGGTCAATAAGGCGGCCAGCCCGGTTGTAGCCCAGCTTCAGCTTGCGCTGGATAAGCGAGGTACTGCCCTGCTGGTGCTGCACAATGACCCGTGCGGCCTCATCAAAGAGCGAATCACGCTCGGCCAGATCCACTTCCAGGGCATTGGGGCCTTCACCTTCGCCATAGTACTCGGGCAGCTGATAGGCCGAATCATAGCCGCGCTGGGCGCCAATGAACTCACAAATATCCTCTACCTCAGGGGTATCCACAAAGGGACACTGGATCCGGATCACATCCGAGCCCATGGACAGCAGCATGTCGCCATGCCCCACCAGCTGCTCGGCCCCACCAGTATCCAGAATGGTACGGGAGTCGATCTTGGAAGTTACCCGGAACGAAAGGCGGGCCGGGAAGTTGGCTTTGATGATACCGGTAATTACGTTTACCGAGGGGCGCTGGGTGGCTACCACCAGGTGAATACCAATGGCACGGGCCAGCTGGGCCAGGCGGGCTATGGGGGTCTCTACCTCCTTGCCGGCGGTCATCATCAGGTCGGCCAGCTCGTCGATCACCAGCACAATATAGGGAAGGAAGCGGTGTCCATGCTCGGGATTGAGGCGGCGTTGCACAAACTTGGCATTGTACTCCTTGAGGTTGCGGCAGCCAGCCTCTTTCAGCAGGTCGTAGCGCTGGTCCATCTCAATACAGAGCGAGTTCAGCGTGTTCACTACCTTGCTGGTATCGGTGATAATGGCCTCCTGCGTATCGGGCAGCTTGGCCAGGAAGTGGCGCTCAATTTTATTGAAGAGGGTAAGCTCAACCTTTTTGGGGTCTACCAGCACCAGCTTGAGCTGCGAGGGGTGTTTTTTATAGAGCAGCGAGGCCAGCAGTACGTTCAGGCCTACGGACTTACCCTGGCCCGTGGCACCGGCAATGAGCAGGTGGGGCATTTTGGCCAGGTCGGTAATGAACACCTCATTGGAGATGGTCTTGCCCAGGGCAATGGGCAGCTCCATGGTGCTGAGCATGAACTTTTCAGTGGTGATCATGGAGTGCATGGACACCATTTCCCGGTTTTTGTTGGGCACCTCAATACCAATGGTGCCCTTGCCCGGAATGGGGGCAATGATGCGGATGCCCAGGGCAGCAAGGCTCAGGGCAATATCATCTTCCAGGTTTTTGATCTTGGAGATCTTTACCCCCGGCTCAGGCACAATCTCATAGAGGGTAACGGTGGGCCCAATGGTTGCCTTAATGCTGCTGATGCCGATCTTGAAGTTGGTAAGCGTTTCTACGATCTTGTCCTTATTGGCCCGCAGCTCGTCCTCGCTCACCTTTATCTTACCTCCTTCATACTCATTAAGCAGGTCTACCGGGGGGTATTGGTAGGTGCCCAGGTCCAGCGTGGGGTCGTAATTTTCCTGGCTCAGCACCTTTTTTACTTCTTCGCTTTCATCAATCACCTCAAAGCCCAGATCGGCCTTGGGCGCCGGGGGCGCCAGGGTGGCAACAGGAGCCGGAGCCCGGTCTTCTACCTCAAAATGGGGATCTTTAGCGCCAGACGAGGGTTGCTCATAGGGTCGCTTAACCGTCCAGGTACGCAGCTCGGCATCCTCATCATCGGGATCGAAGGGCAGGCCTTCATCAGGCGTTGCATCGGCAGAAGGCGGCCAGGCCCCCTCCTCTTCCTCGGCAGTGTCGGCTTCGTCTTCTTCCAGTTCCGCCTCATCTTCCTCAGCCAGCGGGGATATGGCCGGTTGGGCAGCCGTAGAGGTGCTTCCTTTTTGCCACAGGCTGGCCACATCAAAGGTATAGATCACAAACACTACCAGCGCAAACACCAGTACCAGCAAGGTACCCCAGCCCAGAAAATCATAAAACATGCGCGCCAGCTCATAGCCGATGCCGCCGCTCAGAAAGCCCCAGGAAGTAACCAGATCGGTCTGAAAAAGCAGATAGCCCAGAAAGGTGCCTACCCAGAAAATAAAGAAGAAGGAATATTTAAATACCTCGCCCAGGGGCAGTAGTTGCTGGCGGAACACGATCTGGTAGCCCAGCAAAAAGAGCATGGGGGGCACCAGCAGGGCACCTATACCAAACCATTTAAAGACAAAGTAATAGCCAAATACGGCGCCGAACAGGCCCAACCAGTTCTCTACCTCTCCGCCCGATTCGCGCAGGGCGGTATCGCTCATGGCCTCGATCACACTCTGATCGGCCTGGCCGGTAAAGAGATAGGACAAAAAGGCCGTAAACAGGTACACGGCCGCTATGATGAGAAACACCCCAAAGGCCAGTTGAAGACGGCGGTCCTGCACAAAGGCAAGGTTCAGCTTCCAGCGCCACGCTCTCTTTGCCTTCTTCTCTTTGGTTTGCTGTTGTTTAAAGGTATTGCCTTTAACGATATTCTTGGCCATACGACTGGTTGTTGCAGAACAACAAAACTAACAAAAAACAGGGAGATATTTTCCTGCGAAATGCCCCTACTTCCCACATACTTTCTCCCGCTCCCAAAAGCGAACCCCTTCCCCACCAGGGGCTTATTTGGCCGGAATTGTGGCAAGAATGGCCTCGTTGATGCGCCGCACCAGGGCCGGCCCCTCGTAGATAAAGCCCGTATACAACTGGATCAGGGAGGCGCCGGCCGCCAGTTTTTCCAGCGCATCCTCTGGGGTAGAGATCCCCCCCACCCCAATGATGGGCAGCGTACCGCCCGACTGCCGGTGCAGGTAGCGGATCACCTCCGTAGACCTCCGGGCCAGGGGTTTGCCGCTGAGGCCGCCGGCGCCTATAGCTTCTATCTGTGCAGAAGGGGTATGCAAGCCCTCCCGGGAAATGGTGGTGTTGGTAGCGATTAAGCCGCTTAATTTTGTTTCGGCGGCCAGGGCGACGATATCATCCAGTTGCGCCTCGTTAAGATCGGGCGCAATCTTCAGCAGAATAGGCTTGGGCCTGGGCTTGGCGGCATTTTGCTCCTGCAGGCTCAGGATGAGGCGCTGCAGGGGTTCCCGCTCCTGCAGGGCACGCAGATTGGGCGTATTGGGCGAGCTTACGTTCACCACAAAGTAATCCACCACCTTGTAGAGCGCCTCAAAGCAGGCTTTGTAGTCCAGCTCCGCCTCTTCGTTGGGGGTATCTTTGTTCTTGCCAATGTTCCCCCCGATGATGGTCTGGTGCCGGCACTTTTTGAGGCGCTCTACGGCCGCCATTACCCCTTCATTGTTAAAGCCCATGCGGTTAATCAGCCCGCCATCGGCCGGCAGCCGAAACAGGCGAGGCAGCGGGTTGCCTGCCTGCGGCCTGGGGGTAAGGGTACCGATCTCGATAAAGCCAAAGCCAAAATGGGCCAGCTCATCCACCAGCACGGCATTTTTGTCCAGGCCGGCGGCCAGGCCTACGGGGTTGGCAAAGGTAAGCCCAAACAGCTTCCGTTCCAGGCGCGGATCTTTCACTGCAAACTGCCGCTCGGCTGCGGCGGCTACGCCAGGCAGCTGCATCAGGGTCTTGAGGCTGTTGAAGGTAAGGTGGTGGGCCTGCTCGGCTGGAAGCCGGAACAAGAGGGGTCGGATAAGATGGGTATACACAGGCAAGGGGGTGTTTGCCTGCAAATATAGGGGGTATGGGGGAAGTTTGGTGTTTTATGGTGGGTTTTGCAGTTTGGGTTTGTAGACTTGTAGCTGCAAAAAGATTTTGCTGGTTAGCGCTTGCAGCTCGAACCTCATTATATGTCGAGGGGATATCCGGAGCCTGGAATATTTTATACAAGCGAGAAGTTTAAACCAAAACTCAACATCGCAACGGCGAACCGCACAAAACTCAAAACTTCTCAAGAGGTGATCCACTCCAGTGCTTTCTCTCTTTCCTCCAGGGGGTAAAAGCGGACTTCGGCAGTAGTGAAGGGCTTCATCAGGTGGGAGAGCGACTCCTGCCAGCGCTTTTCGCCTACCATGGCCAGCTTGCTCAGATCGGTGGTATGGCGCACCCCAAGGCTCATGTCCATAAAGGCGCCGCCCATGCTCCATCCTTTAAAATCCTGCATCTCGAAGTACCAGCGTACGTTTTTCCAGTTTTCCAGGGTTTCTTCCAGCACCGGGATCAGCTGGTCGTAATCTTCCTGGGTAAGCTTATCGCTGACAAAGGTTTTGATCAGGTTGCCGGTCTTTTCCTTTTCAATACGGATCATATAGGGGTAACTGAGATAAGGGGGTATTGGTTGGGAGAAGGGCTGAGGTAAATCAGCTTCGTCCAGCAGTACCCCCCTGGAAGTTGGTTTCCTTCTTTGGCTGGAAGCCTGGCCATAGGGATCACTCGGCAGGAGCCAAGCGATTGCAGACGTGGCAGACTTAGTATTTGCTGGAGTTGATGTAGTTGTGCCACGACTGCCTGCAATGGCCGGATAAAGCTGGTTGAGACCCTGCACTAAGCAACCAAAGCCGGGGCACAAATTGGCGGCGCCTGCTGATGGCGGGATTAGGCATGTGTGCCACGACTGCCTTTCCACCTCCCCTTAAAAATAGAAGGCTGCAGGGCTTGTCAACCCAAGGCTGGGCACACATGGGGGCTGCCCTTAGCTTCGGGGATGGAATTCCTGGATCACCTGCTTGAGGTAGTCCCGGTCCAGGTGGGTGTAGATCTCGGTGGTAGTGATGCTTTCGTGGCCCAGCATTTCCTGCACAGCGCGCAGGTCGGCACCCCCTTCTATGAGGTGGGTGGCAAAGGAATGACGAAAGGTGTGGGGGCTGATGCTTTTCTTCAGGCCGATCTGCTCGGCCAGCTGCTTGATGGTGGTAAAAACCGTAATGCGGCTGATCTTACCCCCTCTGCGGTTCAGGAATACATAGGGCTCGGCTCCCTTCTGGATGCTGAGGTGGTTGCGCACCCCCTCCAGGTAGAGGCGCATGAACTTTAGCGCATCCCTCCCCACCGGTACCAGCCGCTCTTTGTTGCCCTTGCCCACAATGCGCAGAAAGCCCAGGTCGAAGTACACATTGGTCATCTTCAGGTCGGTGAGCTCGGTTACGCGCAGGCCGCTGCTGTAGAGCACCTCCAGCATGGCGCGGGTACGCTGCCCCTCCGGGGTGCTCATGTCAATGGCCAGCAGCAGCTGCTCTATTTCCTGAAAGCTAAGCGTATCGGGCAGCTTGCGGCCCAGCTTGGGGCCTTCCAGGGTAGCAGAGGGGTCGTGCTTCAGGATATCTTCCAGCAGCAGGTATTTGTAAAAAGCCTTGATGCCGGACAGCATGCGGGCCTGTGAATGGGGGGTCATGCCCAGGCTGTTGATCCACTCCAGAAAATTCTGCAGGTGCACCTCATCCACCTCCAGCGGGCTACAGCTTTCGCTGTAGTCGGCCAGCTTGCGAATATCATTTAAATAGGCCGATACGGTATTTCTGGAGAGCGAGCGCTCCAGTTTCAAATACGCCTCAAACTGCCGCACGTAGGTTTGCCATTGCCCTGTCATAGAGGCAAAATACGAGAAAAGCAGTGAGGGATGGACTATTCGGGGCCCGGAAATTTTGCAGGGCGCCGGATTGGTGTAAATTTGGATCAGTCATGAACCTACACATCCTAAACGGCCCCAACCTGAACCTGCTGGGCAGGCGGGAGCCCGACGTATACGGCAGCCAGTCGTTTGATGCCTATTTTGAGCAGCTGCAGCAGCAGTTCAGCCAGCATCAGCTGCACTACTTTCAGAGCAACCACGAGGGGGCGCTCATCGATAAACTGCATGAATGGGGCTTCAGCAGTGGGGGAATTATCCTGAATGCTGGCGGCTACACCCACACCTCCGTAGCCCTGGCCGATGCGGTAAGCGCTATCTCCAGCCCTGTTGTAGAAGTGCACATCAGCCGGGTGCATGCCCGGGAGGCTTTTCGGCACCACAGCTACCTGAGCCCCGTCTGTGCCGGCAGTATAACTGGTCTGGGGCTGAGTGGCTATGCCCTGGCCATTCACTATTTAGTGGACTACCATTCCCGATGATCAGCTTCTATCCAGGCCCCTCCAAAGTATGGGACAGGCTGCCTGTTTACATGCAGGACGCCTGGCAGTCGGGCATGCTCAGTGTAAACCACCGCAGCCCACAGTTTGCCCGACTCTGGCAGGATCTGGTACTTGAGTTGCACCTAAAGCTTCATATCCCGCCGGACTATCAGATTCTCCCCTTCTCTTCCGCTACGGAATGCTGGGAAGTGATTGCCCAATCACTGCTTGGGCCGGCCGGGCAGAGCCTGCACCTCTACAATGGGGCCTTTGGCGAAAAATGGCAGGAGTATACCCTTCGGCTAACGGGCGCTGCACAGGGGTACCCCTTTGGACTGGACCAGCTTCCCCATCCGCAGCAGCTTCCCCTGCAGGACAGCCCCCTACTGGCGCTTACCCACAACGAAACCTCCAACGGCACTGCCCTGCCCGATGCGTATATGGAGCAGCTGCGGCAGGCTTGGCCGGAAGTGCTGATAGCGGCCGATGCCACCTCCAGCATGGCGGCCCTTGCCCTGCCCTGGCATGCGGCCGATCTCTGGTTTGCCTCCGTACAAAAGGGCTTTGGCCTGCCCGCCGGCCTGGCGCTGCTCATCTGCTCGCCCAGGGCGGTAGCCGCTGCCGAAAAAAGGGGGGAGAATAGCCACTACAACAGCCTGCTTTTTTCGCTGGAAAATGCCCGCAAGCAGCAGACCACCCATACCCCCAACGTGCTGGGCCTCTACCTGCTGTGGCGCAGCCTGAAGGACCGTCCCCCTATGGCCGAAACCGATCGGCTCATCCGGCATCGGCACCGCCAGTGGCTGCAGTTCTGGCAGGAGGTAGGGGTATTTACCCCCCTGTGCCCGGCGCCTGTGCTACAATCCCCCAGCGTGCTGGCCCTGCAGGGGGGCAAAGAAGCGATAAGCAGCCTTAAGCAAGCGGCCCTGGAGAGGGGCTTTTACCTGGGCAATGGCTACGGCCGCTGGAAGGAAAGCAGCTTCCGCATCGCCAACTTTCCGGCACTGACCGATTCGGATATCGACCAGCTGCAGGCCTTTTTGCGGGAATGGTGTGCTGCAAGGGGGTAGGCCTGCCCTTCTGCCTAGGCGGTTTCTGAAAAACCTTAGCGCGTACGCTGGTGCGAGCATGTTGCTCGTACCCCATTTAGTATGATGAGGTACGAGCAGCATGCTCGCACCAGCAAATGCGTAATGGCTTTGCCTCTTCTCTTTCATGCTGACAAAATCAAGGAACTCGCTGAACGGAAACCCTTTTTCAGACACAGCCCAGCCCCTGCCCCATTGCATCCTCAGTAATGCTGCCCAGTTGTTAATTTTATGCCCAATCGTTCATATTAAACAGCCGGGTTTTATAGCTTTGCGCCCATGTTTAGTGCCAAGGAAATTTTCTCCGTTTCTCTCATCCTGTTTTCCATCATCGATATTCTGGGCTCCGTACCCGTCATCATCGATCTGCGCAAGAAAACCGGCCGCATTGAGTCCGAAAAGGCCACCATTGTAGCGGGTATTATCATGATCGCCTTCCTGTTTCTGGGCGAGTCCATCCTGAAGCTCTTTGGCCTGGATGTGCAATCCTTTGCCATTGCGGGCGCCATTATCATTCTGCTGATCGGCTTTGAGATGATCCTGGGCATTGAATTGTTCCGCTCAGAGGTTAGTGAAACCAACAGCCACTCCATTGTCCCCATTGCCTTCCCCCTGATTGCCGGGGCGGGCACCATGACTACTCTGGTATCCCTGCGGGCCCAGTACGAAGTGAGCAATATTATGGTCGGCATTGTCATCAACCTGGCCTTTGTGTACCTGGTATTAAAGACCAGCGGCTGGCTGGAGCGCAAGCTGGGGGTGGCCGGTTTCAACATCATCCGCAAGGTATTTGGCATTATTTTGCTGGCCATTGCCGTAAAGATCATCAAAAGCAGCCTCGAGACCTGGGGCATAATCGGAGGGTAAGCCATGCAGGTAGTGATGTATACAGATGGAGCGGCCAAGGGCAATCCCGGGCCGGGCGGGTATGGAACGGTACTTTTGTACGGCCCCTATCGCAAAGAGCTGAGCGAGGGCTTTCGGCACACCACCAACAACCGCATGGAGTTGCTGGCGGTGATCAAAGGGCTTGAGGCGCTAAAAAAAGACGGGCTGGAGGTGCTCATCTACTCCGACAGCAAGTATGTGGTAGATTCCGTTACCAAGGGCTGGATCTGGGGCTGGCTGAAAACCGGCTTTAAGGGCAAGAAGAATGAAGATCTCTGGCGCAGGTACATGGCTGCCGCAAAGCCACACAAGGTCCGGTTTCAGTGGGTAAAGGGCCATGCCGGCAACCCCGAGAACGAACGTTGTGACCAGCTGGCCGTAATGGCCAGCCAATCCCCTCCCCTGCTGGTGGATGCAGCCTTTGAAGCAGGCATCGGCTAGCACCCAAAACTGTATACCCCCCTCCGAAACCATTTCCTTTTCTCCGGGTTAATTCATAAACCTAATTTTTTGAGCATGACACCAGGAGAAGATTTAGTACACCTACAAAATATGGCTCAGAATATCCTGGAAATAGAAGGATATGTGGGAGAAGGCGATTATGAAGACTTCACCACCGATGAGCACGAGCGGGTAGCCATTTATGAGCTGCTGGGGCAAATAGGCGTGGGCGCCTCCCTTTTGTCCGACGACTTCAAGAACCAGTATGACGAGCTGGACTTTGCCGTACTGGAAAACCTGCGCAATGCCCACTACAACGAGGAGATGGAAATTACTCATACCCCCGTTTGGCACATCATTACCAAAGACCTGCCCTACTTCCGGGAAAAGATCATGGACATCAAGACCAGGCTGGAAGAGCAAATGGACATTGAAGGGGGAAATACCCTCTAGCCCTCTTATACCGTATTACAGCAGAAGGCAGCTTGTTTGGGCTGCCTTTTTCTTTTGCTAGCTTTGCAGCCTATGGCCAATAGCTGGTTTCAGTTTAAACAGTTTCGCGTAGAGCAGGATCGCTGCCCGCTTAAGGTAGGCACCGATGCCTGCCTTTTGGGCGCCTGGTCGCAAGCAGACAGCCCTTCCCGCATCCTGGACATTGGTACCGGTACCGGCCTGCTGGCCCTGATGCTGGCGCAGCGCTATACCGCCCCCATACTGGCGCTGGAACCCGATGCGCAGTCGGCCGCGCAGGCCCGGGAGAACTTTGCCAGCAGCCCCTGGCCCGACCGGCTGCAGCTGCTGGAAACAAGGGTGCAGGAACTGAAAGCCGATACTCCCTTTGATCTGATCGTTTGCAATCCCCCCTTTTACCCCCATCACCTAAAGGCGGCCGATGCCCGCCGCAACCAGGCGCTGCACCAGGAGACCCTCTCCTTTGCCGAGCTGGCCAGCGCCTGTAGCCGGCTCCTTTCACCCACCGGTCTTTGCTATATTCTACTCCCTCCACGCCAGGCAGAGGAGTTTGAACGGGTGGCTTCCGCATGCGGACTTCTCCCGCAACGCAAACTATTGATCCGGGAGCGGCCCGGCTCCCCTATTCACCGAACAGTAGGGGGCTATGGAAAAGGGGTGAAACAGGAGATTCAGGAAGAGGTACTGGAGATCCGGGATGCGGCAGGCGCCTATTCGGCAGCCTTCAGGCGGTTGCTGAAATCCTACTACCTTATCTTTTAGCAGCCTCAGCATTCAGCACTTCCTCCCGCTCCGAAAACTGAATGCCCAGTTCCCGCAACTCCTTCAGGATGGGCTGATAAAGATCGGGCGTTACAGGGATGCAAACCCCCCTGCGCTCCAGCTTGCCCTCTACCAGCAGGCGGGCGGCAATGGCCAGGGGCCAGCCTACAGTCTTGGCCATGGCGGTGTGCAGCTGATCATCGCCCAGGCTCACCAGCGAGGAGTAGAGGCGCTTTTGCACCCCCTGCTGCTGCCAGTCAAAGATGTGCTGCATTACCACCATATCCTTATCCTGGGGCTCAAGTTTCCATTTTTCCTCTAATATGGCCTGCAGTACCTGGGCTGGGCTGCCCTGCTGCAGGGGCAGGGGGTCTTTGGAGAAGAGCCCCAGCCAGGCAATACGGTTATAGAGTTCACTGGCCTGGTCGATCCCCATCAGGCGGCAGAATTTTTCTTCCACGCCCAGCTCCGGATCATAGGCCAGAAAGGCATTGGTAAAGTCGCGCAGGCGCATCTGCCCCAGTCCCTGCATTTGAAAACTGTCATCCGTCATGCCCAGCTGCACCAGCGCATTCCAGGCCTGGCAATAGCCCCTTTTGCGCAGGGTGCCCCGGATGAGGGTAGGGATCTCATCGATGCCATACAGGCTGCGGTAACCCAGCGAATCGCGGTTGGGGTAGCCCTCAAAAGGGGCATAGCCCTCTAGCTCAATTTGCTCTACCCGGCTAAACAGGCGGTGGTAGGGCACATATTTATACTCGCCATTGCGCAGGTAGCGGGCCACCCCCTGTCCGGCCAGCACCACATTGCGGGGATTCCAGCTAAACTTGTAGCCCCAGGGGTTGGTGTCGGACTCGGGCGCCACCAGGCCGCCGGTGTAGGAGCGAAAGGCGGTAAGTGTACCCCCTTCGGTCCTGATACGGTCCAGGGCTTCCATGGCCGTCATGTGGTCGATGCCCGGGTCCAGGCCGCACTCTTTCAGGATCAGGATGTCGGCTTCCCGGGCCTGGGCATCCAGCTGGCGAATCTCTTCCGAGACATAGGAGGCCGAAAGCATGTGTTTTTTATGGTAGAGACAGCCCTTCACCACATGAATGTGAAAGTGCGCCGGCACCATGCTGATCACCACATCGGCCTGCCGGATATGGTCCCACAGTTCCTCCTGCTTAAAAATATCCAGGCCGGTGGAAGCAATACGCTCGTGCGGCTGATCGCCTGCTTTTTGGCGGGCCAGTCCGGGCTCAGCATCGGCAATGGTCAGGCGCACAGGCGCCTGAAGGACATAGCGTTTTAAATACTCTAGTAAGGAAGTAGCGGAGCGGCCGGCGCCGATCACCAGGATATGCTTCATGCGAAAAATGAAAAAACGACAGGGCGGGCAAAGTAGGGAAATAGAATATTTTCCTCAACCCTTTTTGATAAAATATAAATAATCTATCTTAGAAGCCCCTTTTCTAAACCGCCTGGCGAGTATATGCCCACGAAAATTACAAAAACCCTGGAGTACGAGCTCTACCAGACCCTGGAGGAGCTTTCGGCCCAGGACCAGCAGCTGATTCACAAAGCCCGGGAGGCCTGCGGCACCTCCTACTCCCCCTACTCCAATTTTCGGGTGGGCGCCGCCCTGCTGCTGGAAGACGGACAGATAGTGATTGGCAGCAACCAGGAAAATGCTGCCTTTCCCGATGGGCTCTGTGCCGAGCGGGTGGCGTTCTTTGCCAGTGGCGCCCAGCACCCCAATAAACGCATTTAAAAGTAGCCATAGCCGTACACCGGGCGGGCAACGCCCAC
>NZ_AODQ01000109.1 GCF_000348925.1 Cesiribacter andamanensis AMV16
TTCGGGATGACTCATGTTTTTGTTATACTAATCAGTTTCAGAAATTCGGAATAATTCAGCTTTTATACCTATGCCCTGCTAAGCTAAGACCTGCATTATGTATCCCATACCCCTGATGAGGCTACCGCTTTACTGACCTATGTTCAGCACAAATTCTCCTCGGCGGTTGAGCTGGTGATCGGCCGGACTGCAGTCCTGGGGGCTGGGGCAGGGCTTCAGAAGCCTGCTTTCACCAAAGCCTTCGCTGCTGATGCGCTGGCGGTTAACCCCCTGCGCTACCAGAAAATCAAGGGCAGCCTGTGCCCGCTGGCTTGAAAGCACCAGGTTGTACTGCTGCGGTCCGCGGCTGTCAGTAAAGGCATTGATCTTAAGGGACAGATCCGGATGCGACTTCATCAGCTCGGCCAGCTTTTGCAGTTCTTCCCGGGCAGCGGCCGTTAGGGCTGTTTTATTAAAGTCATAGTAAATGGTGCTGATAAAGGTCTTATGGCCGATTGATGTGCTATCCACATAGGCGATGAACTCTTCAGCCAGTGAGCCTCTGTTGCCGGAGTTAGCTTCATTTGACAGAACCTGTACGCTGCTTTTATTGCGCAGCAGCACACGATCGCCCGATTGATACTCATACAGCAGGCCATCGGCAGAAACAAAGAGCTGCCTGCTTCCACTCAGGTTCTCATACAGATCATAGCGCCCTACCAGGGCCGTCTGGCCGGCTACCGCCTGGCGTACAACCGTAATCAGCAGGGGATGTGTGCCCGTTGCCTCCCGGTCACCCGCCTGTATGCCCATCAGTTTGGCTGAGCTATAGCCTTCTGCCGTGCTACTGATGGTGTAGCGGTCGCTGCGCTTCGCTTTCAGAGAGAGCTTGCCCTGAGCGTTGGCCAGCAGCACCCGCTCTTCGCCTGTGCTTTCGTTCTGCACTATCACCCGGGCCGAGGGAAGGGGCAGCTTGCTGAGCTCATCGATCACCTGCAGCTCAAGGGTAGCAAACTGGGGCAGCTGTTTTTCCAGCAGCAGGTCTATGAGCAGGGTATCGCCTGTTTGGGTCTTGATATCAATTACCTGCTCCAGTGATGTATAGCTAATGTGTCTGGTGCTGATGAGGTAGCTGGCTGCTGGATTCAGATATAGGTGCGCCTCGCCCTTTGTGGAGGTGTGTAGCGTTTGCGGGTCTGTACCCGGGCTGCTCAGGCGAACCTCCAGAAGTTTGACAGCTTCCAGGCTTTCGCTGTCACGGGCCACTACTTTAGCAGGCAACAGCTGCTGCACAGGGGGGTGGGCCAGCAGCTTTAGCGTATCTCCTTCAGCAGTGCTCACTACATCGGTCAGGTAGGCTCGGGCCTGGTTTTTTTCTGCCAGCAGCGCGTACGTATCCCCAGATTTGGCGGGATACACCACCAGACCTTTTTCATCGGTCTGCAGTTTTTTCTCCTCGCCGGTGGTGGTGTTGAGCACATACACATCGGCATGGGCAAGGGGTTTGCCATCCGGTTGGTTAAGGAAAAGAGCAGCCTGGGCAATACTAACCCGCTCAATGGGCTGGAGCAGCACCTGCACGGCCAGCGTATCGGCGGCAGCTAGCTGGCTGGCCGACAAGCGAATGGACTGGGATACATACTGGCTGGCCGCCAGCTGGAGTTCATACTCCCTGCCGGCTGGGGCAGTCAGCCAGCTTTTGCCCTTCAGGCTGGTATGGGTACTGCTTAGGGGCTTAAGGTTATCCATCAGCTGCACTGAAGCGGCTTTTACAGGCTCCCCGCTTTTGCCATCCAGTACGGTGGCCGCTATTACAAGGGTGCCTGCTTGTTGGGGCTGTACTACCAGCTGCACCTTTTGCTGATTTTCGGCCAGCTCCTCAGGGTTTATGTTGCTGAGACTGGCATTTTTACCCCCCTTTTCGCCAAGGATGGTATAAGTATGCTCCTTGCTGGCTTCAAAGGTAAAGTCACCGCCCTGATCGGCCTTCAGCTGCTGCTGCTCACCGGTAGTTGTGTTCAAAATCCAGATGGTGGCTCCGGCCAGGGGAGCGGCTGCCTGAAGATCATAGACATTGCCGGCAATGGGCAGGAGTTTCGGTAACTGCCGGCTAACTTCCCACTGCTGCAGCAGGCTATCACCGGCTACCTGATGGGTAGATAGGGTAAAAATACGGTCGGTGTACTGGTGTTTTTCCAGCCGCACCTCATAGAGGGTGTCTCTTTCCAGCAGCAGCCTTACCTGGCCCGCCTCATCGGCAAAGGCCAGCTCAAGGGGCTGGCCGCCCTTATACAGTTTTACAAAGGCAAATTTTACAGCCGCACGGCTTTCTGAATCAATGATCTGTGCCTGCACCTGCACGGTACTGGCAACTGAAGGAGTAAAGTGAGGAGCTTCGAGCTCCAGCTGCAGGGAGGGGAGCTGGCCATTGGCTGCAGGAATAAACTGGTGGTCGATGATGAATACTGTTCTATTCCCCTTTTCTGCCATGATCATGTAGGGGCTATCCAGGGAAGCCTGAAGCTGAAATGCCCCTGCGGCATCACTCTTTACCAGCTGTTCATCGCCCGTTTTGCCATTCAGCAGGTAAATGCTGGCATTAGCAAGGGGCAGCTGGCTTAGCTTGTCCCGTACGGTACCCTGCACCTGCAGCAGGGGGGGTGTCTGCCGGGCCATGAGTATCCGGAGCCGCACGGTATCCTGCTCCGGAGGGGCCGCTGCTGTTAGGCTACGCACCTGCGCGGCATAGTCGAACAGGCTGGCTTTTACAGAAAAGGCTTGACCGACCGGCAGGCTGAAGTAGGCCTTGCCGGAGGAGGGGGTATAGTGCTTGCTAACTGCCCCCTTGACCATAAATTCCAATTCGGCCAGCCGCAGGGGAGCCGATGTAATGCTATCCATCACCAGGGCTTCTACCACCACTTCCCGCACAAAGTGAGGGCGGCTGGCGGCAAGGGTAATGCGTTGGTTGGGCTCATTTTTTGGATCACTGATGGCCACATTGGGCATGAACACGTGGAGCTCCTGCTTTTCGCCCATGATCAGGTAGGTATCACCCACGATGGCCCGGAAACTGAATTCACCTTTGCTGTCGGATTGCAGCACCTGATCGGCGCCCGTAGCCTCATTCAGCACATAAATATCTGCACCGCTTACAGGGGTTCCGTTTTCTTCCCGCACAATGATCCCCTTGACCAGCTGCTGGCTGCGCAAGAATTTCTGCAGGGGAATACCCACTTTGAGGGTATCGTTCTGAATGCGGGAGGTGGCCGGAATCCTGAATTTACGGTCCTGATAATTGATGCTGATGATATCCAGCCAGTAGTTTCTTCCCCTGCTGCCTGTAAAATAGGCCTTGCCCTCCAGGGTGGTGTAGTCCATCTGTTTTTCTTCATCGCCTTCATAGAGAAAGGCTCCGGCAAAGATTACCGGCTCGTGCGACAGGCTGTCGAACAGGCTGGCTTCTATTACCAGCTTGTCGGCATAGGAGGGGGCGCTGGCTTCCAGCCGGATCAATGTGCCGGATTCGGCATAGTCCCGGGGGCTCAGGTTGATCACAAATACAGAATTGACTCCTTTTTCGCCCATCAGGGCATAGTAATCTTCCAGGCGCGCTTCAAAGCCAAACTGCCCCTGCTCATTGGTTCTAAGGGTTAATTCTTCACCGGTCGCTTCATTCAGCACATAAACGGAGGCATCTGTAAGGGGCTTGCCCGTTTGGCGCTCCACCAGTACCCCCCTGAGCTGCGCACTATGGGGCGCCGCAACCACAGACAGATGGGGTGAGGCTTCAGGGGTAGCGTTAAGCAGTTTTACCCAATAGAGATCATCCTTGTGCTCATTGAGGCGATTGGTAGAGAAGTAGCCTGTCTGCTGGTCGTTGATGATAAAGCCAAAATCGTCCCGCGGGGAGTTAAGGGGTACGCCCATGTTTCGGGGGGTATCCCCCTCATGGCTTAGCGAAAGCTGGAAGATGTCCAGCCCGCCCAAACCGCCCAGTCCGTTGGAGGCAAAGTAGAGGGTGTTTTGGTGCAGGTAGGGAAAGAGCTCATTGCCTTCGGTATTTACCCGGGGCCCCAGATTCTGGGGTGTGGTCCAGCTGCCGTTTACCCGGCGGCTTACATAGAGGTCGGTTAGGCCGTACCCCCCCGGCATGTCGGACGCAAAATAGAGCACATCGCCCTGCGGGCTGATGCTGGGGTGGGCCACCGAATAGGCATTGCTGTTGAAGGGAAGGGGGCGCAGGTTGATCCAGCTTTTGCCATCGGCTGCCCGTTCGGCCTCGTAAAGGGCCAGCTTTTTCCCCTTACCAGCAGTACTATTTTCGCTGTTCTGGCTGAAAATCATGCGCTTTCCGCCATCGAAAAAAGCCACGGGTCCTTCATGCAGGCGGGTACTCAGGTCCTGCTGCAGTTTACGGGGACTGGTCAGCTGTCCCTCGCCGGTGATCTGGCTAAAGTAGAGGTCATAAAAGCCACTCTGATCACCGGTATTTACCCGTTTTACGGGTTTCTTTGTCTGACGACCGGAAACAAACACCAGCCCGTCCTCATAAAAGGCGGGACCGAAATCGGCCTGGGCGGAGTTGATCGGGAGCCGTTTGATCGTATAGCGTGCCGAATCGGCCTTGAATGCCTCCAGCCTGGCAATGGCCTGCAGCTGGTTTGTGGCCCGCCGGTCATGGGGTACCAGCGTAAGAAAGTTTTGGTACCATACGCTCGCCAGCGGGTAATTGCCAACAGCGGCCAGGGCCTGAGCATAGTGCAACAGGTGGGAAGGGTCCTGCACAGTGGCAGGGGTGGCCAGTCCCCGCTCATACCAGACTATTGCTTTTTCGGGCTCGTTCAGCCGTAGATAACACTCGGCCAGGCGCAGCATGGCTGGCTGCTTGCTGCTGTTTTTCCCCAGCACCTGCTCATAAAGCGCTGCAGCCTCGGCAAAAGCGCCCTTGCCAAAGCGGTCATTGGCCCGTTTTTCAACGGATTTTAGGTTGGAGCCCAGGCTGTTGTACTGCGCCGGCAGGGGGCTGTAGCTTAGCAGAAGTAACAGGAAAAGGGGCGTATAGAGATGGAATCGGGTAAAGCGCATGTTCAAAAATTCCGGGGCGTTGAAATGTTTGACTTATAGAAGGTAAAGCGGTAGTTGAGCATGAGCTCATGAGAGCTTGACGTATGCCGCCCCAGTTCCGATGAGGCCGGAAAGTCATAGGCATAGCCTACCCGCAGCTGGTCGGTGAGCTGAAGTTCCAGCAGGGCGCTCAGGGTCTGAAAGGAGCGGTAGGAAGCGCCTATCCAAAGCACTTCGTTTATGAGCAGGTTGGCATTCAGATCCAGCTCCAGGGGGGCGCCGGCTACTGCCTTCACCAGCACATTGGGCTTCAGCTGCAGGGAGCGGTTCAGGGCAACCACATAGCCGCTGTTTAGAAAATAATGCCGGGACAGGTGAATGTGCTGTTCAGATTGCAGGGCAAGCATCTGGGGCACGGCCAGGCCCAGATAAAACCGGTCGGTAGAATAATAAAGGCCGGTGCCTACATCAAAGAGAGTTTTGTTAATATCCTGCTCAAAGGTAGGGTCCTGCACGTTGGGGCCCAGGTAGAGGGTGCTAAAGCGGGCATTGTAGTTTAGCAATCCGGCCTGAATCCCCATGGCCAGCTTGCCCGGGCCCAGGGGCAGCCGGTACGCATAGGCAAACTTGATGTTGTACTGATGAACAGGCCCTGCCTGATCATGGGTAAGCAGCAGCCCAAGCCCAATTTTTTCATTGGGCACAGGGGTGTGTAGGGCAAAGGTTTGGGTGCTGGGTGCTCCCTCCATGCCCAGCCACTGCTTGCGGGCAAGGGCCGTAATGCTCATGGACTCATGGCTGCCGGCATAGGCGGGGTTAATGGCCAGGCCATTGAACATGTATTGCGTAAAGAGCGGCTGCTGCTGGGCCCAGAGGCTGGCGGGCACTATCAGCAACAGGAGCAAAAGGAGCCTGAAGGTAGAAGCGGAATATATGTATGTTTGCATGATTCTAGCGTTTGATAACCACATAGCCGGTATAGGAGGGGCTTCCATCACCCAGCGAAATGAGGTAATAGTAGGTGCCGTCCGGTAGTTGGGCGCCCCCTGCTGCCTTTCCACGGTTTGCTTCACCTGTCCAGGCTTTTTCTTCATTGTTGTAGCCGTCCAGGGCAAAAACAAGGGCACCCCAGCGGTTGTATACCTGCACTTTATTGGCCGGGAAATTCTCAATCAGGAAGATGTTCCAGCGGTCGTTGTTTCCATCTCCGTTGGGCGAAAAGCCCTGTGCAATCAGGACCTTTTCCTTGCAGGGATCCTCTCCATCCAGGTAATTCAGGATACCATCGGCATCACAGTCACCCAGGCCTTCTTCAGTATCTGTTTTCCCATCGCCATCACTGTCATAATCCAGGTAATCGGGCAGGCTGTCGCCATCGGTGTCTACGGGCTGTGTGGGATCAGCACCTGCCTCGGTCTCATCAGGCAGGCCGTCATTATCCGAATCCAGGTCCAGGTAATCCGGCGTGCCATCCCCATCGGTATCGCGGGGGCTGCTTTCGCTGGGACCCCATTCCACTACATCGGGAATGCCATCGCCATCACTGTCATAGGGGCGAATGATCAGGCGTACTGCAGCACTGGCGCAGCGTCCGGTTTCATTGCAGACACTGTAGGTAAAGCTGTCCTCCCCATTAAACTGAGGGGCAGGGGTATAGGTAAAGTCACCAGTGGGCTGCAGCTGCAGGCTGCCATGAGCGGGTTGCGCCTGCAGGCCGGTATTTACCGTTAGCATCAGGCTTCTGGGATCAGCATCATTGCTAAGGACATTGCCGTTCAGCACCTCATTTTCCCGGCCCAGAAAACTATCGTTATGGGCAATGGGTGGAAGATTCACCTCAACCGCATGTATGGTAATCGTAACCGTCACCACATTTCCCGGCAAGCTGCCATCTGTGGCCTGGTAGCTGAAGCTGTCGGTGCCGGTATCGGAGCCGTCATGCGCATAGGTAAAGGAGCCATCCGCCTGTAGCGCCAGGCTGCCATGGGCGGTGGTGCTCAGCAGGATGGCGGTAAGGGCATCACCTTCCACATCCGTATCATTTGCCAGAACACCTGGCGCACCTATAACCAGACTGGCGCCCTGGTCAACCGTATACTCATCGGCCAGGGTGAGCGGAGCATCATTTACAGCCTGCACATTGATTGTTACTGTAGCAGAAGCGGAACTATGCTCACCATCCGAAACCCGGAAGGTAAAGGCATCGGCGCCATGATAATTGGCCGAAGGGGTATAGACCAATGCTGGAGCGGTGCCACTCAGGCTGCCCTGTGCCGGTCCTGAAACTAGTGTAAAGGTCAGGGCATCACCCTCTACATCGCTGCCCTTTAGTTCAATTGATACAGCTTCATCTTCCTGCGTACTGATCTGCTGGGCAAGCGCCAGCGGAGCGTCATTTACCGGGTTGATGGTAATGGTTACAGTAGCAGTAGGGGAGTCCAATGCCCCATCGCTCACACGAAAGGTAAATGCATCTGCACCGGCATAATCTGCTGCCGGGGTATAGACCAGATCCGGCGCTGTACCGCTGAGGCTGCCATGGGCAGGAGGGGTGCCAATGGTATAGCTGAGAGCATCCCCTTCGGTATCCGTACCGGCTAGGGTGATGGCAAGAGGGGTATCTTCGGCAGTAGCCAGGCTTTGGGCTACTGCCAGCGGGGCATCATTCACTGGTACTATGGTAATGGTGATGGTGGCCGGTGCCGAGCTTAGCTCGCCGTCGGAGGCCTGAAAGCTGAAGCTGTCGGTGCCATGGTAGTTGGCCTCAGGGGTGTAGAGGCCGCCTTCATAGGTGCCATGAGTAGGGCCGCTGATGATGGTATAGCTCAGGGGGCTGTTTTCCGCATCGGTTCCGCTAAGGGCAATGGCCAGGGCTTCATCCTCCTGAGTGCTCACACTTTGCCCCAGCGCCAGGGGCGCATCATTTACCGGGCTTACGGTAATGGAGATGGTGGCCGGGGCAGAATCTTCAGTTCCATCATTCACCAGAAAACTGAATGCATCCGATCCGTAGAAGTCTGCCGAAGGGGTATAGAGCAGGTTGGGCGCCGTACCACTGAGGGTTCCGTTTGCCGGTGCTGAGAGGATCGTATAGCTTAAGGCATCTCCTTCAGCATCACTGCCCGACAGGGTAACAGGCAGGGGGGTGTCTTCCGGGCTGCTCAGGCTCTGGCTAAGGGCCAGGGGCGCATCGTTTACCGGCACAACGGTTAGGCTAATGGTCGCTTCTGCAGACGTAAGAGATCCATCAGAAGCAGTAAAGGTGAAGAAATCAGGTCCGGCATAGTCAGCATTGGGTGTATAGGTAAGGGCAGGGGCCGTACCGGACAGGCTGCCATGGGCGGGAGGGGTACCAATGGTATACACCAGGGTGGTGGTTTCCAGATCGCTGGCCATCAGTACAAGGTCCAGGGCTACATCTTCGGGTGTGCTCAGGGTTTGCCCATGGGCTACAGGAGCATCATTTACAGGTGTGATCGTAAGGGCAATGGTGGCAGGTAAGGAGCTCAGTTCACCATCTGATACCGTAAAGGAAAAGGTGTCGGAGCCTGCATAATCGGCATAGGGTGTATACACCAGGCTAGGCGCTGTACCGCTTAAGCTACCATGGGCAGGAGGGGTAGTGATGGTATAGCTCAGGGCATCTCCATCAGCATCTGATCCCGAGAGGGTAAGGTTAAGGGGAGTATCCTCTGCTGTAGTCAGGCTTTGCGCCTGCGCAAGGGGGGCATCATTTACCGGGCTGATGGTGATGGTTACAGTAGCCAGATTGCTTTCTGCACCGGCAGCATCCTGTGCTTTGTAGGTAAAGGAATCAGTTCCGTCATAATCAGCAAAAGGGGTGTAGGTAAAGGTGCCATCGGGCTGCAGCAGCAGGCTGCCATGAAGGGGCGTTGATACTACAAAAGCAGTAAGGTCCTGATCGTCTACATCCGTATCATTGGACAGCACACTGCTACCATTGAGCACTGCATCTTCTGCTACACTGGCGGCATCGTCCTGCGCAAGGGGGGCATCATTTACCGGGCTGATGGTAATGCTTACCTGAGCGGGTGCTGATACCAGCGCTCCATCCGATACAGTAAAACTGAAGGCATCTGGTCCATAATAATCTGGATGAGGGGTGTAGGTCATCTCTGGAGCTGTTCCGCTGAGCGTTCCATGAGCAGGGCTGCTGCTGATACTGTAGCTAAGCACATCCCCTTCCGGATCTGAACCGGCCAGCAGCAGGGCCAGGGGGGTATCTTCACGAGTGACAAGCAGCTGGGCTGTTGCCTGTGGGGCATCATTTACCGGCAAAACGGTAAGGGAAATGGTGGCGATGCCGGAAGTGCCAGAACCGTCCTGTACCTGAAAGCTAAAGGAATCTGAACCTGTGAAATCAGGAGCAGGGGTATAGATAAGGGCAGGGGCTGTGCCGCTCAGGCTGCCGAAGGCCGGTGAGCTGATGAGACTATACGTTAGCGCATCACCATCAACATCACTGCCGCTCAGCAGCATGGACAGCGGCTCGTCTTCCTGAGTGCTCAGCGATTGTGCATTGGCAATGGGCGCATCATTTACAGGCACAATGGTGATGGTAATGGTAGCCGGTGCCGAGCTCAGTTCGCCATCAGAGGCCAGAAAGCTGAAGCTGTCGGTACCATGGTAGTTGGCCTCAGGGGTATAGATGCCGTCAGAATAGGTGCCATGCAAAGGGCCGCTAGTGATGGTGTAGCTCAGGGCATCTCCTTCGGCATCACTACCCGAAAGGGTAATAGACAAGGGGGTGTCCTCAGGGGTGCTAAGGCTCTGGCTAAGGGCCAGGGGTGCATCGTTGATTGGCAGGATTGTGATGGATATAATGGCGGAAGTACTGAGTAAACCATCTGATATAGCAAAGGTAAAGGCATCACCTCCCGTATAATTGGCGGTAGGGGTATAGGTAAGGTTGGGGGCCGTCCCTGACAGGCTGCCATGGGCGGGGCCTGTAATAAGAGAATAGCTAAGGGCATCGCCATCTACATCGGTTCCGCTTAAGGTAATGGATATTGGGGTATCTTCCTGGCCTGTAAGTGCTTGTGCCTGAGCCAGGGGAGCATCATTCACAGGGCTGATGGTAATGGCAATTGTAGCCGGAGATGCGCTCAATTCCCCATCCGACACTGTAAAACTAAAGGCATCCGTACCATGATAGTCGGCATCTGGTGTATAGACCAGGTTAGGCGCCGTACCGCTTAGGCTTCCATGTGCCGAAGGGCTGGTAATGGTGTAGCTGAGGGCATCTCCTTCGGGATCCACACCCGAGAGTGTAATGGAAAGAGGGGTATCCTCGGCTGTGCCAAGACTTTGTGTAAGTGCCTGGGGGGCATCATTGATCGGTAGAATGGAGATGCTGACCGTAGCCGCAGGGGATGTAAGTACCCCATCAGAAACGGCAAATGTGAACGCATCCGTACCAACATAATCGGGATCAGGCGTATAGATTAGGGCAGGGGCTGTGCCGCTTAGGGTGCCATGTGCAGGAGCAGTTAGGAGCGTATAGCTAAGGGCATCGCCGTCTACATCGGTAGCCGATAGCAGCAGGGAAAGGGCCTGATCTTCCGGTGTGCTCAGCAGCTGGTTGGCCGCCTGGGGGGCATCGTTTACAGGGCTTACGGTAAGCGAAACGGTAGCTGGGACAGAAGCTTCCAACCCATCATGTACCTGGAAGCTAAAAGCATCCGGACCGTGGTAGTTTGCAAACGGGGTATAGACCAGATCAGGAGCGGAGCCGCTCAGGCTGCCATGGGCAGGAGGGGAGGTAATGGTGTAAGTTAGAACATCGCCTTCTGCATCTGAGCCCGATAGGCTAAGAGGAAGCGCTACATCTTCGGCAGTACTGAGGCTCTGGGCATGCGCTAAGGGAGCATCATTTACTGCTAGGATTGTGATGACTACCGTGGCACTAACAGAGGTAGTAGCGCCCTGCACAAGCTGGTAAGAAAAGCTATCGGCAGTAGTTTCTGAGCCATCATGTGTATACATAAACGACCCATCGGCATTCAGGCTAAGACTGCCATGGAGGGGGGCATTTTGCAATTGAACTTCGGGGGGGAGCAGGGGATCATAGCTATCATTTGCCAATACGCCAGGGGCCAGATTGTTGATGAGGCCAGCTTCTTCTACTGCATAGTAATCATCTACCGGTAAGGTTTGGTTGGGCCCAGGCCAGATGTTGATCCGCACGCGTACTACCTTACTTTCCAGGTTGTTTTCATTAACTGCTTTATAATAAAAAGCATCTGATCCGGTAAAATTGGGTGCCGGCGTGTAGGTATAGGTACCATCACTGTTAAACACAAGAGTACCATGCTCGGGGCCGGTCACCAGCACGGCTATAAGGCTGGCCTTGTTATCATCCTTGTCATTGGCCAGTACACTGCTGCCATTCAACACTGTGTTTTCATAAACAAAGGCTACATCCGGTATAGCATTTGGGGCTTTAGGGGGCTGAGCCTGAGCTGTAAGCGAAACGAGCAGGAGCAGTAGGGCCCCTACGAGCGCCTGTGCCAGTTCAGGCTGTGCTGTAGCGGCAGGTACACGGGATGGTCGCCAGCAAAACAAAAGTGAAAGGGCCATTTCCTTTTATAAAAATTTGGTATTGAGTTGCAATCTTCAAAGGTAGGCGCATCCCTCACCATTTGTTATACTCAGAGCGTTCATAAATCATTCCTGTAAGGTATAGCGGGTCTTTTTTAAAAAGAGCCCTAGACAGGGCTGTAGGGGTGGCCGCACAAACAGTTAAAAATTTTGCACCCGATCTTAGTTGATTTTTGGAATCCTAAAGAAAATTTGAGCTATCTGGAGCTGATTTTTGCATCCCTGGAAGATAAACTTGAAGGAGGGCTGGTATCTTTCGAAGGCAGGGTGCTAAAAGCTGAGGTAATATTTTACTGAAACATGCAGGAAATTGGCCTTTTCTTTCACTATTAAGCAGTAGAATAGTCTTTTTTTAGTATCATTAGGCTTGTTTACCTGAAAGTGTGTTTGACGTACTCCAACTAGGCCGGGAGGCATGTCAATTCAAGTTTATAGTCAATATCCTTCAGCGGCACCTATATGCAAACAGCTCCTCAACCTCTACATTCCACACAATCACAGGAGCCTGGCATAGCTGTGGAGCCGGCCTCCCAAAAGCCCTTAGCGGTCTCACCACAAGGGCTTGCCTATGTTTTAGTAGGGATCAGCCTGTTGCTATTGGTGGGCAACCTGCTTTCCATGTACATGACCTATACCGGCAAGAACAATTTAACAGTCCTGTACTGGTATGCAGCCTGGTACTTTGATTTCAATGTTGAATCGAACTTTCCAAGTTTTTTGCCACCATGCTGCTTATGTTTGGTGCCCTGTTGTGCGGAATAACCTACTGGAGCAGCCGGGCAAGCAGGGAGAAGGACTGGCATTACTGGGGGGTGCTTGCCTTGCTTTTTCTGTTTTTATCCCTGGATGAAAATATCCAGTTTCATGAAAAGATTGCAGAACATCTAACGCCTGCATTGCCCACCGACCTGAACGGGTTTATTCACTGGTCATGGGTGGTGCCGTATTCGGTGCTGATTGTGGCTGCCGGTTTATTTTTTATTTCGTTTGTGCTGCGTTTGCCTATGCTTACCAGACGGCTGTTTCTGATTAGCGGTCTGGTTTTTGTGACCGGCGCTTTTGGACTGGAGCTACTGGAGGGTTATTTTTTTAAGCTGTATGGGCTTGATCATATCATCAACAAGCTGCTGTATTGCATAGAAGAACTGCTTGAAATGTGGGCGGTAATTCTTTTTTTGTATGCGCTGCTGGACTATATGAACGCAAAACGCATTCAGCTTTCTTTTGGCAGGGAGTTGCATCAACCCCAGCTATAGAGGGGAACCATACCTATAAAAAAGGCTCTGGATGCGGTTCCAGAGCCCTTTTGTGTTGCTTGGCGCAATTCCGTTCTGAACTATTGTTGTTCGGTTATACTATTATTGGACAACAAATCTCTTGTTGATTACTTGATCACCGACAGTGATGCTAAGAATATATATTCCTTTTCGTAATCCCTGAGTTTCTATAGGAATTTGTGCAGTACCAGCATCATTTAGTACGCCCTGCCAGATCATTTTCTTTGCCGAACCAGAATGCGGAATAATATGGACTGTAACAGGGCTATTCGAACTGCCTGCTATATCAAGCACAGACCGGCCCTCAACAGGATTCGGGAAGAGGCTCACTTTAGCATCTTCATACATATTTTCTACTGTGAAATTTACAGTCAGGGTATCGCCGGGTATGCCTTTTCCATTCTTTTCGGGATACGCAATGGCCATCAGGTGATAACTGCCATTTGTTAATCGACCTTTTTTAAAATCACCTTTTGTTTCTGGAAAAAGGGCGAAGGGGGCTGTGTTGTCTTTAAACCTTTTACCGTTCAGGTAAAATATAACCGAACCAGTAAGATCTGCATTTGCTTCCGCCCGTATGTTTGTGTTTTCAATCACAATGGTCTTGCCATCCTGCAGGATATCGTACTCATCATCTGAAGAAGCGGCGATCAAATAGAAGTTTCCCAGGGCAGGGATAACTGATTGTACGGTTACAGTATCGAAATTGATTACCCATCCGTAAACGCCTTCTATGCGGTATTCAAATACATAGAAGTACGTTTCACCTGGCAGCACATGGTCATCAATATAGGAATAGGTACTGCCTGAGGGTATGGCAAATTCTGTCAGGATTTCACCATAGGCATGGTCAGGCAAGCGTTCCCGGATCAGGTCGCCGACAACTTCGTAAGAAGTAGTATTATTGACGTTTAATTTAACAGTACCATTAGGCAAGGCTTCATACCAGTAAGCTGGCTGATCGGTTACTGCGGGTTCGGTACGAGGGCCGCTAAGGGGAGCAATACCGGCTCTGCTGTGGGGAAAATTTGCCTTTACAAAAGCTAAAGGCACTAACAGCAGGAGCAACATGAAAGTAAAAAAAGTTTTCATGGCTGATTACAGTAAGTGATAAAGAACGAATGCTTAAAGATCAGCAAATAGAAGCGATGGCTCAATGACAATTATCATCTTGCGCCATTAATTTCTGGCGAAGCATGATGATTTGGCTCAGGAATAGATAGGAATGTTATATAATTTATATTATGTTAAGTAAAGAATCAGAAACGCTACTCTTCTTTCCTTCGACTTGTAGGAAAGACTTCCCGTTTCAGATCCCACTCACTGCTAAGAGCCTCCTTTGCATTTTCCAACAGTGCCTTTCGCTCCCGCACAAAAAACGGTTTATGAACTAGCCCTTTTGGATGCTGTTCCAGAATGTCCAGCATGTGGAGCAGCTTCTGCTTTACGCCAACATCACCGGCTCCATAAATTCTCAGGTTGGCAAAGTTTCTATAAAAGGTTTCCTCAAAGGGTGTTTCTTTGTAAAAGATCCGCGGCATTCGCTTGTGGTCCCTGGCTATCCGGTAAGCGCCCAGCTGCAGCAGATCCACAAACAGCTGGGTTAAATAATCAATGGCTGTCAGGGCTGTTCCGGCATCATTGATGCCCGGACTCAGGGCTTTGGCCGCCACCTCATTGATCTGCTTAATGCCAAACAGAAAGTTGCTTGAAATACGCTCCTGATGGTAGTAATTGCATTGCTCCTGCACCCGCACCACATCCTGGGCCGGCAGCGGCTTGCTACTCTTTAGCAAAGGCATGCCCTCCAGCACAAACTGACCATGGGGCTCCAACACAAGGAGTTGCGCTTCCTGCTCCCGTCCAATTTCGGCTACAAGCTCTTCGTTGATCCCCTGAAAATAGCCGGTTTTAGCACTGCTAATAATGGCCCATCTGTCTGTTGAGGGGATCTCGTCTGTAAAGGGCTGGCTTAGATGCTGCTGCAGACGCTGGCGTGTTTGCTCGTACAAATTTGCCAGAATGTTTCCGATCTGTATATTCTGGCTAATGCCGTGGATGAAAGAAACAAAGGCGGCAAAACAGCTCAATACCAGTAAGATAGCTAAAAA
>NZ_AODQ01000110.1 GCF_000348925.1 Cesiribacter andamanensis AMV16
ACTGAACTCTATTCCACAATAAAGTAACTATTTTCCAACTGACAGTAGAGAAACACCCAACGTTCACCGGCTCAGTCCCCTTCTCCTTGTAGGAGAAGGGCGGGGGGATGAGGTGTTGATCAAAAAATTACCCCACCCCCAATCCCAAATTTTCGTATCTTACCTTACTAAACCAGCCGCTTTTCCGAGCGGCTGCTTTTTACCCTTACCGCACCGAAGAAGTAGACGAAGAACCCCATGACCGATAGTGAACTAAAAGCGCTGGTGTCGCTGCTGGACGATGAAGATCAGGACGTGCTGCGGCATGTAGAGAAACGCATCATGGAGCTGGGCGATGAGGCCATCCCCTACCTGGAAAAATACTGGGAGGAGAATTTTAACCCCCTGGTGCAGCAGCGCCTGGAGGATATGATCCATACCCTGCAGCTGGACCTGCTCAAAAAACGTCTGCATGCCTATAAGGAAAGCGGCGGTCAGGACCTGCTGGAAGGCATGTGGCTGGTGGCTACCTACCAGTACCCCGACCTAAGCCTGCAGAAGCTGCGCCAGGACCTGGAGCAGATCTACTACGATGCCTGGCTGGAAATGAAGCCCGACCTGCACCCCTTTGACCAGATCAAGCTGCTAAACTCGGTGCTTTTTGGCAAGCTGCGCTTTTCGGCCAATACCCGCAACTTTCACTCGCCCAACAACTCTTTCTTCAATGCCCTGTTGGAGACCAAAAAGGGCAACCCCATAGGGCTGAGCGTGCTTTACATGCTGGTAGCCCAGAAGCTGGACATGCCCGTATGGGGGGTAAACCTGCCCAACCTCTTCATCTGCACCTATAAGGTCGATGATGTGCAGTTCTACATCAATGCTTTTAACCGGGGCCTGATCTTTACACGGCAGGATATTGAAAATTACATCAACCACCTGCACCTGGTGCCCCAGGACAAGTACTTTGAGCCCTGCGACAACCTCACCATCATTAAGCGGGTGATGCGCAACCTGGCCAGCGCCTTCGAAAAAGGGGGCGATCATGAGAAGGTGGAGGAAATACGCACACTACTCTATACCATCTCCGACCCCGGCGATCCGAATTTTTAAAGAGTTTTTAAGGGGTTAGGGCGGCAGTACGAATACCCCCATCAGCGGCTGGCCTTCTGCTTCCGCTGTTCTTCAATAAAACGGTCGGTCATTTTTTCCAGGATGGCCAGGGTAACGGTGCCTCTGGAAAGGACCATATCATGAAAGGCCCGTACATCAAAGTCCTGCTGCAGGGCCGTTTCGGCCTTGCGGCGCATTTCCTTTATCTTGATCTCACCCATTTTATAGGCCAGCGCCTGCCCGGGCCAGGAGATGTAGCGGTTTATTTCCGTATTCACCTCATGCAGCGATAGGGCCGTATTATCCGCCAGGTAGGCCACGGCCTGCTCCCGGCTCCAGCCCTTGCTGTGCAGGCCCACATCCAGCACCAGGCGGCAGGCCCGCCACATTTCGTAGGTGAGGCGGCCAAAGAGGCTGTAGGGGTCCTGGTAGAGGCCCATCTCATGGCCCAGGTATTCGCTGTAGAGGCCCCATCCTTCCCCAAAGGCATTGATGTAGAGCGAGCGGCGAAACTCGGGCAGGTGCTCCAGCTCTTCGGTTAGCGCCCGCTGCAGGTGGTGGCCCGGCACGGCCTCGTGCAGGGTAAGCGCTTCCAGCGTATAGAGGCTTCGGCTGGGCAGGTTGTAGGTATTGACCCAGTACTCGTTGGTGGCGCCTGAATAGCGGCCTGCTGTATAAGTAGGGGCCAGGTAGGCCGGCACCGGTGCTACGGAATAGGGCTGGCGGGGCAGCTTGCCAAAGAGGGCCGATAGCTTGCCATCTACCTTTTTGGCAATGTAGGAGGCTTCCTTCAGGAGCTCCAGCTCGGTTTTGGGGTAAAAGCGGGGCTCGCTGCGCAGGTAGGCAATAAACTCCTGGAAGCTTCCCTCAAATTCTACCTGGCGCATTACCCCCTCCATCTCACCCCGGATGCGGGCTACCTCCTGCAGGCCAATCTGGTACACCTCTTCTGAGCTCAGGGAGGTGGTGGTGTAATGGCGCACCCGGTCTTCGTAATAGGCCCTGCCGTTGGGGAAGTGGGAGGCGCCCAGGGTAGTACGGGTTTTGGGCAGGTATTCGTTCTTGAAAAAATCACTGATCTTCCCATAGCTGGGCACTACCTGCTGGCGAATGAGGGTACGGGCCTTTTGCTGCAGCGCCTGCCAGTCGGCCTCCGGAATGGCCGCCGGACGGGTGGCCAGGGGTTTCCAGAATACCGATTGCTCAGGCTCTTTTACCTGGTGCTGCTGGTAGGTACTTTCATAGCCCTTGAGAATCACAGCCGGCTGGCTGATGCCCAAAGACAACCCCTTGCGCATGAGTGCCAGGTGCTCCTCCACATAGCGGGGCACATCCTGCAGCAGGCGCAGGTAGTGCTCGGCCTGCTTCCTGTTTCGGATGGTGATGTTGGCGCGGCGGGCCAGGCTGGTATGGAAGCCCTCATCAGAAAGAATGGGATTTAGGTAAGCCTTGTACTGATAGTCGGCCAGGGTATTAAGGAGCTCGTGCTGCAGCAGTTCCAGGGTAATGAGGTCATCGAAGGGAAGTGCCTTGGTATCAATAGCCTTCAGGCGGGCATCGGCCTTTTGGTAGAACTGGTGCCGCCGCAGATAGGCTGCTTCGGTATGCGCACCAAGCACCCAGCCCCTGCTGCTATCGCTTTTCCATTCCTGCTGCTTAAAGGTCTTGATATCGGCTAATAGGGCTTCGATCTGGGGATGCATCTGCTGCTGCTGCGCCCTCAGGGGAGAGGGGGCCAGCAGCACCGAAAGGAGTATAACAACGTAAATCCGCATAATAGAAAGGTAATCTTGTTAGTCGTACTTCGCCCGGGCCCATGCGGCAGCGGGTACAATCCATTCATCCATGGCTCTGAACAGGAATCCATGGCCGAGTCCTGTCTGCAGCTCCACTTCTTTAAAATGGGGTATGGGGAGCGAGGATGTTTCTTTCCGTCTGACGGCCGAAACCCCATAGGGGTCCGTCTTCTCATAAATGGTCAGGATATTGCCGCAGAACTGAATGTGGGGAATCGTTTCCAGATCTGTTTCCCTAAAACTGCCCACAAAGACAAAATTCAGATCCCCATTTGCCGCAAGGGTAGAAACGTACTGTGCAATGTACCCCCCTTTGGAGGTGCCCACCACCGTAATGGCCCCTGGGGCTACCCCCTGTGCCAGCAGACTATCGATCTGCTTTACCACCTTTTGGGCATAGTCCCTGGCATTTACATCCCCCTTCCTCTTTTCACTGATCACCACAAAGCCTTCCCGCTCAAAAGCTGCAATAATTTCCCTGTACTCTGCTCTGCCATAGTCAGGATGCTGATCTTCCAGCGCATGCGTCTCCAGAAAGCGGTTATGCAAAAAGAAAAGATAGCGCTCCTCCTGCGCGGTAAGCGTGGTGGAAAAGATAAGGCAGAAAAGGAGGGCAAGGGTCAGGCTTGCTTTGACATCGATTGACTTACACTTCCGCACCTACTTTATCCGGTTATTAATCTACGAATGTTTCCTTTATCACCCTTTTACATTCCGTTATTGAAACAGTGTCAAGGTGGCCCAGCGTTTTTATGACCCTGGCCTTGTCAATAGTCCTGATTTGGTCGATCACCACCCATCCCTCCTGATTGTTATGTCTCACCTTCACTCGGGTTGGATACGGATGGCTTTTAGTCGTCATAGGGGCTACTGTGATATTTCTCAGGTTATTATTGATCTCATCCGGAGATAGGATCAGACAGGGCCTGGTCTTGTTGATCTCGCTTCCAATCGTCGGGGCTAGATTGACCAGCACGATGTCGTATTGGCTTAATCCCATTGATCGAAGTTTTCTTCGTCAAACACATCATCGAGCAATAGCTGATCGTCTCCTCTTTTGTGCATCTGCTTAAAGGCTTTATCCCACCCTTCCCTTGGAGTTGATACCGGTTTCAGCACGATCTGTCCTTCTTCCAGGATTACCTCGACTCTGTCCTTGATCTGATATCTGTCAAGAATGCTCTTTGACAGCCGCAGCCCTTTTGAGTTTCCGATACGTATGATTGGCTGTTCCATGTACACTTCATTAATGTAATTACAAAGTTATTACATTAACGGAATTTTCCAACCACCCGTTTCTGCTGTTTTTGATGATGAGTACCGTTTGTTGTATAAAGCAGTCGACCATGCACAAGCCTTTGCTGAGCGGACGCAAAGGCAGCTGCCTACATTCTCATGGCTGAAAGAAAGCTGTGCGGTTGCTTTATTATGTTGTTGTAGCAGGGTCTATATTATTTATTAATATAGACCTCCACAATCCACTTGCGACATCAATGAGTCATTATTCATCCATTGCTCCATTGTCATAAAAATGTATTCATTGTCTGGATGCTCAGTGATGTAGAAGCTATGCGTAGGCTTGACGTATCTGAATAAATAAGGCTTCATTACTTTTTTCTTATTCTTATAGTTTACAACAGGATAAAATCCGAAATCAACCTGCCTTTCTGTAGTCGAGAGAGTCTTTAGAAATAATAAATCTATGAAATCTCCATGCCCACTGCCGATTTTCTTAACTGGATGTAAACTTCTTATAGAGTCAAGTAAAGCTAAATTATTCAGCAATTGATCACCACAGGCCACATATTGAAATGAATCAATTGATGTCTTCTTATCTAAATAAATTACAGTGTCTAATGATGACTTAGTGACACCAACTGTAAGGCACGCATTATTGGCATGCAAATGAATTTCCTCTACGGTTGGATGTTGCGATGGTTCCTTCTTCTGATAACCACATCCAAATAAGAAGAAGAGTATCAATAAAGGTGGCCTCATCTAATTTGCTATAACCAATACAAAATAACAATTCAATGCACCACCCCCACATCAGATGAGTGAGGCAGCCGATTTCTCCTATAACCTATATCTTTTACTCCTAAGATCCAAGCCGCCACCAAAACCCCTTTGAAATAGAGGAAGAAATTGCCCTTTTCACATTTCTGCCTAAATTAGGCATTCGCATACCTACCTTCCGCATTCATGACATACCCACTGCAACGCATTGCCCTGTTCCTTCTCCTCTTCACCCTTATGTTTTCCTGCTCGGTTCCGGAAAGCAGCACCCCCTCCGCAGAGGTAGCGGCCTGGGAGCAACAGGCGGCCCGCATTACCATCTTCCGGGATGATTTTGGGGTGCCGCACATTTGGGGCAAAACGGATGCTGATGCGGTCTTTGGCCTGCTCTATGCCCAGTGTGAGGATGATTTTAACCGGGTGGAGCGCAACTACCTCTGGGCCATTGGCCGACTGGCCGAGGTTGAGGGCGAAGACATGCTCTACAGCGACCTGCGGGCCCGCCTGTACATGAGCCAGGAGGAAGCCATGGAAGAATACGAACGCAGTCCCCAGTGGCTGAAGGAACTCTGCCAGGCCTTTGCCAATGGCATCAACTATTACCTGCACACCCATCCGGAGGTAAAGCCCAAACTGCTGACCCGTTTTGAGCCCTGGATGCCCTTCTACTTCAGCGAAGGCTCTATTGGCGGTGATATCGAAAGCGTATCGACGGCCAGAATCCGGGCGTTTTATGAAAATGGGCAGTCGCTTGGCCTTAACAGCCAGGGAGGTAGTCTGGTGCAGCCCCCCCTGCTGGCCGAACCCCAGGGCTCCAATGGCTTTGCCATATCCGGCAAACTAACCGAATCCGGCAAGGCCATGCTGCTTATCAATCCCCATACTTCCTTCTTTTTCCGGGGCGAAGTGCATGCCGTCAGCGAAGAGGGGCTCAACGCCTATGGAGCCGTTACCTGGGGGCAGTTTTTCATCTACCAGGGCTTTAACGAAAAGATGGGCTGGATGCACACCTCGGCCTATGCCGATGTGATCGATGAGTTTGAAGAAACCATTGTAAAAGAAGGGGATAAACTGTTTTACCTCTATGGGGAGGAAAAACGCCCCCTCAGCAGTCAGGAGGTAACCCTGGCCTATAAAGAAGGTGATGAATTGAAGGAGAAAACCTTTACCACCTACCGCACCCATCATGGCCCCATTACCCATAAAAACGGCGATAAGTGGGTAGCCACCGCCCTGATGTGGAAGCCCGTAGAGGCCCTTATCCAATCCTACACCCGTACCAAGCTGACGACGCTGGAAGAGTTTAACGACATGATGAAGATGCGCACCAACTCCTCCAACGCCACCGTCTATGCCGATGCCGACGGCAACATTGCCTACTACCATGGCAACTTCTTCCCCATCCGGGATGCAGCCTCTTTCGATTACAGCAAGCCCGTAGACGGCAGCAACCCCCAAACCGACTGGCAGGGCCTGCACCCGCTGGAAGAGACAATTCGGCTGGTAAATCCGCCCAACGGCTGGATCCAGAACTGCAACTCCACCCCCTTTACCGCCGCCGGTCCCTACAGTCCCAAACCGGAAGACTACCCCTCCTACATGGCCCCTTCGCCTGAAAATTTTCGGGGCGTGCATGCCATTCGCCTGCTGGAGAAAGCCAATGGGCTTACGCTCGATGGGCTAATTGCGCTGGCCTACGACCCCTATCTGCCGGGTTTTGAAGTGCTGATCCCCGGCCTGCTAGCTGCCTGGGATGCGCAAAAACCTTCAGACCCAGCACTTGCAGCAGCTATAGCTGAAATGCGCCGCTGGGACTATGCCGTTTCTACCGAATCGGTGGCCATGTCGCTGGCCCACTTTTATGCCACCCACCTGCTCAAAAACGGCAGTGCGCCCAAAGGCCTCAACCTGATTGAGCGCTTTCGCTACTATGCCACGGAGGCTCCGGAAGGGGAGCGGCTGGAGCAGTTTCGCCAGGCGATGGCCCAGCTGGAGCGGGATTTTGGCAAGTGGAATACCCCCTGGGGCGAGATCAACCGCTTTCAGCGCCTCACCGGCGATATTAAGCAACCCTTTAACGATTCGCTGCCCAGCCTGCCCATTGGCATGGCCTCCGGCAACTGGGGCGCTCTGGCCTCCTTTGGGGCTCAATCATACAATACCAAACGCCTATATGGCACCTCCGGCAACAGCTTTGTGGCCGTGGTAGAGTTTGGCGATAAGGTAAAAGCAAAAAGCCTGCTGGCGGGCGGGCAAAGCGGCGACCCCGCCTCCCCCCATTTTATGGACCAGGCCCAGCGCTATGCCGATGTGCAATTTAAAGATGTAGCCTACTACCGGGAGGATGTGGAAAAACGGGCAAAGGAAAGCTACCGACCCGGACAAAGAAGGGATAAGTAGTGCCAGGAAAAAGCAGTCAGGCTGAACCTTAGCGGTTAGTACACTCCATATAGTACAAATCAAAGCCGGGGGCCCAGTACTCCTGCACCACTTCCTTAAGGGTAAAGCCGCCCTTTTCGTAGAAGCGGTACACCAGCTGAGAGGTGCGCACCACTATGGTCGCTACCTCCGGATGCTGCCGGAGCATGGCCAGTCGATGGGCCAGCAGCTGGCTGCCCAGCCCCCTGCCCTGCGCCTCAGGGTGAAAAAGTCCCAGGAGATGCGCACCGTACGGCGATCGTCCGCAAAGTTTACACCCCCTGCCCCAACAAGCCTGCCCCCTTCTTCCACTACATAATAGTGGTCCAGGTGCTGCTCCAGGTAATCGCTGAATTCCTGCTCCTCGGAGGGGTGAAAGTAGGTGGGGATGTTGAGCCGCAACAGCGCCAGCAGCGCTTCCTTATCGGCAGGGGTATAGGGTCTGATCATTGGGGCTATTCCATAGCGGCTATTCCATAGGGGCTTTTCCACAGCGGCTATTCCATAGGGGCTATTCACCGAAATACTCCACCTGCTGCGCTTTTAGCTGTGCCAGTTTCTCCATATAACGCTTTTTTGTTCCAGCATGCTTCTCTTCCTGCAGCAGACTTTCATAAAAAGGGATGGCCTTCATGTAGAGGGATTTGTTTACGCAGGGAGCATAGTGCAGTAGCCAGTCAAATCCCCTGATCAGCTCGGCCCGCTGCTGGCTGCTGACAGCCTGCTGCTCTAGATCCTGTACCATTGCCCACTGCACCCTGGCCTGCTCCGGCCGCTCGCCCCAGCACCAACCCCCATCTTCCCAACAGTTGAGGCAGCCCCGTTGGGTGCCTGCTGCCAGCGAGGCCGGGAAATTTTTGGTGAAGCGCAGTTCCTTTACCCAGTCGCCGCTACTGGTAAGCACCGAGGCCAGCACCAGCTCCTGCTCGCTCAGGGCATAGACCACCCATTTTCCGTACAGGTATTTTGTTTCGGTACGGCTGCCACTCAGGCTGAGGGTTTGTTCATTGAGCAGCTCCCACTGCCCGGCCGCTTCCTCAAAGCAATCTCCGCACCAGGAGGTAGTAACAGCCCCCTGCGGGCCAAAGCGGACCAGTATTCCCCGCTCCTGCCTGCTTTCTTCTCCCCGTCTGCGCTCTACGGTTTCCGACAGCTTCCATTTGCCTTTCATTTTGCTTAGGGCTGCTGCATCTAACTTAAGGGCACTGCTATCCCGTACCTGAAGGTTTCCGGTGATCTGCCCCATGCCCGGCAGGCTCATGAGCAGTAACAGAATAAGGGGTAGATGCTTCATATACATAGGGGTATCTGACTTGTGCGGGTACCCAACCGCTGCGGGTTTTCTCCTGATCGCAGGGCAAGGGCTTGGTAGCGAAGGCCTCTTCAACTCAAATGTTCCAACCGGATACTGAAGAGAGAGCAGCCTCGCTGGCAACCAATATCCTGCAATCATCTATAACATAGTACATTCTTTTCTTTAACACAAGCCTGCCAGGGGCATTAATGCACCATCCAGAGGAACAAACCTCATTTATTTTCCATCTTCCGCTACAAAAAGCGCCAGGGGGCTGCCTTGTGGGGAGAGCAGCTGCAGGCTATCGCCGGAAAGGTGGTAACGATCGGCCCCTTCAAGTACCTTATGGAGCTGCACCTCAGGTTCCATATTCGGGCAGGCCATGCGGGTAGAAGCCACCTGGGAGAAACGGAGCCGGTTACCCCCTTCCAGCCTGTAGCTGCCCGATAAGGAGTTACACCCGCCATGTCCCTGCAGCCGGCTTCCCTCCAGCAGCAGGCGGATGTGTGGCTCTTGCCGGCGGTCGGGGTCGGGCACCAGCGGGCGGCCATTCAGGGCTGCCAGCCGCCAGAAGCGGTTCAGCAGCGCAAGATCCAGTTTTTGCAGCACATACTTATCGGCCAGAGCACCGGCAATCGGCTGCCCCTGCCGGTCCAGCTGGGTCAGCTGCCCTTCACCCAGTTTGTAGTAGGTAGGCCGGTCGGCCCCTTCTTCGTTTTCCAAAATAAGGGTGGTGCCGGCCTCATTCCAGTGAAAACTGCCCTGCGATTGTACCATGGCGGCTTCCTTGCCCTCATAGCGGGTGGTGAGCACATAGGTCTGGTCTGGATTAAGCTCCATCACCGTCTCAATTCCGGCACAATCGGCGCAGGGCAGCAGGCCCCGGTACGTGCCGGGCCAGTCTACCGCCTGATAGCTGACGTCAGCAGCCTCGCCTGCTTCGGTAGAGGTGCTGCGTTGAGGGGAGGTGCAGGCCAGCGGCAGGATCAGACAAAGAAGGAAAAAAAGTAGTGGCTTCATGGATGCAGCTGTTAGGCAGATAGGAGTTCTATTTTCCACATACGCAATAATCATTCCCGGTGTAGGGGCTGCTGCTATAAAAATTCCCATACCCTGGCCATCCCGCTTATTGCCATATATCGGCCGTATTAGCCCAGCTGCAAAGAGCTGTCGGGCGCAGCCGATACGGGGGCAGGCAGGGCCCTGGGCAGGCTAAAGAAAAACTGGGAGCCAGCCCCCGGCTCGCTGCGCACCTCCAGCCGGGCGCCATGCAGGGCTAAAAATTCCTGGCAGAGCATCAGGCCCAGGCCGGTACCCCGCTCCCGGGCGGTGCCGGGGGTACTGAAGGTATCGTCGGGGTCCAGGATACGTTGCAGGTGCGCGGGGCTAATACCCAGGCCGGTATCGCTTACCTGCAGCTGCAGGCTATCTCCTTCCTCCTGCACAATTAGCTTTATGGTGCCCCAGGCAGGGGTAAACTTAATGGCATTGCTCAGCAGGTTGCGTACTATAAAATCCAGCATGCCCCGGTCGGCCATCACCAGGGCTTCTTTGGGCACATCAGGTACCAGGCTCAGCTTTTTGCTTTCGGCCGCCAGCTGGTAGAGGGCTACATTTTTTTGCACCAGCTCGGCCAGCGCTACCGGCTGGGCCTTAAAGGTGAGGGTACCCATCTGGGCCCGGGACCAGTTCAGCAGGTTATCGAGCAAAAAAGAAAGGTTGTGCACAGACTCCCGGGTTTTGTGCGAGAGCTTGTCCATCTCCTCGGCCGAGATGTGGGCAGCATGTTTGGTAATAAGGCTGATGAAGGAATCCAGCGTTGCCACCGGCCCGCGCAAATCGTGCGAGACTACCGAAAACAGCTTGTCCTTGATCTTGTTGAGCTGCCGCAGCCCCTCTTCCGATTCCTGCAGCTTCAGCACGGCGGCCTGCAGCTCCTCCGTTTTTTCCTGCAGGGCGGCGGTGCGCTGGTGCACTTTTTCTTCAAGCTCGGCCTTTTGCTGCTCGGCCAGCTCCTTTCGCTCCTGCTCTTTTTCATGCTCCAGCCGGGCCAGGGCCAGCAGATGCTCGGCCTCCTGCTGGCGGGCCTTTTTAAGGCGGTAGGCCAGACCCAGCGAAAAGAGCACCACCTGCGCTATCACCCCCAGCTGCACCACATAGCGCGTAAACAGGCTATCGGCCACCAGCTGCATTTCTTTGATGATGAACATATTGGCCCCCAGCACAAACAGCAGGTTGGCCACAATGAAAAAAAGTGCCGGCGTATACCCTCTCAGGTACATGAGCACCCCGGCCAGCAGCATGCTCAGCAGCACCAGCGTACCCAGCACACCGGTGGCATCAATGGTGAGCTCGTACCAGGGCAGCCCCAGCCAGTAGGCCGCCAGGCCCAGTACCATGGGTACAAAACAGAGCAGGGCCAGCCCGTTGAGAAAGCGGTTAAGCCAGGGCAGCTGCTCCCGGGTGTGCAGGTAGGTTTTGGTAAACATTACCCGCATCAGGTTGGTCAGTGGTACGATCAGCGCAAAGCTGTAGGCATTCCAGAGGGGCTGCTGCCGCCAGATGGTCTGCAGGCTAAAGCCATAATAGAAAAAGAAATACAGGCCGATGCCCAAAATGGAAAGCACGTACCAGAGGTAGCTCACATCCCGCACGGCCACAAAGAGCAGCAAATTATAGAAAGCCATTACCAGGATAATGCCAAAGAAAAGACCCTGGGTCAGCAGCCGGATCTCCTGATCCCGCTGCAGGCTGGCGCCACTTTTCAGCAGGGGGCTGTACTGGCGGGGCAGGCCAATGCGGTTTTGGCTATCCAGGCGCAGCAGGGCGCTCAGCTGCTCACCCCCCGCCAGCTGCAACTTAAAAAGGGGCTTGTGGTGGGCAAAACTGCGGGCATCAATAGGCACAAACATGCCACTCAGCAGGCTGTCTACCCCCTGGGGGCGGGGCAGGTAGAGCTGCATCAGCGGGATCTCGCCCAGCTGCAAAAAGGCCTCCTGCGGCTGCGGGCTGCTATTCTCAAGGGGCAGGCGCACCCACAGGCTGCCCTGGTGAAGGGGGGTGTACGTATTCGTCCAGGCCCCGTCGGGCAAGGCCAGCACCTGCCGGTATGTGTACTGGTTAAAGGAATCTACCAGAAAACGGGATGCCCCCAGCTGTACCCCCCCTTCTGCAGGAGCAGCCACCAGTCTGCCAAGGGGCCAGAAAGCCAGCAGCAGAAGAAGGCCCAAGCCCTGGTGGGGGCGCCGCCAAAAGGGGGTATAGGAGAGAATTTGTATCATGAAGGGGGGGCATCCGCCTTTATTTTAGAATAATTTAAGGCTAAATTCCTACATTGGAAATTAATCTACTCCAAAAATGAAGCACGCCCGAATCTACATAGTGGAAGACGACTATGTGGTTGCCAAAAATCTCTCCTTTTTGCTCGAAAGCCTGGCGTATACCGTGCTGGGCATATCCGAGACGGGCGAGGAAGGCCTGCTGCAGATCCAGAAGGAAAAACCCGACCTGGTGGTGCTGGACATTGACCTGGCCGGCCAGCTAAACGGCATTGAGGTAGGCAAAAAGCTCAAGGAGCAGCTGCACATCCCCTTCATCTATGTAACCGCCCATGCCGATGACGCCACCATGGCCGAGGCCCTGCCCACCGAGCCCTGGGCCTACCTGGCCAAGCCCTTCAACGAAAATACCCTGCGCTCCTCCATTGAGCTGGCCCTGTATAAAAGCCATCAGCTACAGCATGGCCCTTCCCCTGCGGCTGCTGAAGGGGAGATGCGGGAAAAGAAATACACCCTGGACGACTCTATCTTCATCAAATCCAAAAACCGCCTGGTAAAGGTAGCCCTCCGGGATATTCTCTTTGTGGAGGCCAACGACATTTACGCCAACGTTTACACCGCCGATACCAAATACCTGGTCAACTACACCCTGAAGGCCATAGCCGAGAAGTTTCCCGAGGCGGTGTTCCGGCGGGTGCACCGCTCCTACCTGGTCAACCAGCAAAAGGTAGAGGCGCTGGAGTACAACGACCTGATCATTGGCGGCCACAAGATCCCCATCGGTAAAACCTACCGGGACGATCTGATGCAGAACTTCGATGTGATGTAGGCCCGTTCACCCCCCGGCCCCTTCCGTTCACCCCAGAAATCCCGCCATTGGCTTGTTTTATTAGGTAGATTCTGCGGCTTTCCCTACGTTTATTTTGCATTTCAAACGATTGCAAAATATTCTACCGGAAAAACACCTGACAGCAATACAGCATGAATCTGGCACCACAGGAATTGATGATAGCGGGTTGGACGGTGATCGGGCTTTATCTCCTGCTCACCCTCTACTTTGTGATTAAGGGGGCCTCCAGCACCAAAAGCATTGCCGATTATGCCCTGGGCAGCCTGGGCTTTTCCCCCTATGCCGTGGGCCTGTCGCTGGCCGCTTCCATGACCTCGGCCGCCACCTTTATCATCAATCCCGGTTTTGTGGCCTATTATGGCATCAGCGGCTTTCTGTCCATGGCCCTTATGCTGCCGCTGGGCGCCCTTATCTCCCTGGTGATCTTTACCAAGGGGTTTCGCAAAGTAGGTACGGTAATCAAGGCCATGACCATGGCGCAGTGGATTGGCGCCCGCTACAACAACAGGGGCTTTGCCCTTTACTTTGCTTTTCTGTCGTTGCTGCTCATCACTTTTGTGGTGCTCATCTGTGTGGGCCTCACCAAGGTGCTGGCCGCCATGCTCAACACGCCCGAGCTGCCTACGCTGGCGGTGATCATTGCCGTAATCTTTGGCTACATGATGTTTGGCGGTGCCAACTCCATGGTCTACACCAACATGATCCAGGCGCTGCTGATGATTGTGGTGGCGGTGCTGCTGCTGGGCTCCGGCCTGGAGCATTTTAAGGAGGGATTTAACGGGTTTATGGCAAAACTAACTGCTATAGACCCCCTGCTGGCCCAACCGCTCAATGGGCAGAGCCCCCTGTTCCGAGACTGGTTTGAGGTGGTGTTCTGCCAGATTGTGGTGGGCATTGCCATTGTGTGCCAGCCGCACATCATTACCAAATCGCTGCTGCTCAAAAAAGACAGCGATGTAAATCGCTACCTGGCTACCGGCGTAGTAGTGGAGATTCTCTTCTTCTGCGTGGTGGCCGCCGGCCTCTATGCCCGACTGGCCTTTCCCGAGCTGCAGCTCAACGGGCAAGCCCTGGCGGTAGATGGGGTCATGACGGCCTACGTGCTGCAGGAGTTCAGCTGGGTACTGGGCCTGGTAGTGATCATGGGGCTTATTTCGGCCGGCATTTCTACGCTGGAAGGGCTTATTCAGTCGCTCTCCACCACCATTACCTCCGATATTCTGGCCAACCTGCTGGGCCGCCGCGGCCGGCAGCTTAACAATGAAGTAGCCGTAAACCGGGGCGTGATTGTGCTGCTGGCCCTGGTCGCCTTCTTCTTCTCCTGGCAGCAGCTGGTAGCGCCCGATCTGAGCGTAGGCATCTTTGCCCAAAACGGGGTCTATGCCTACTTCTCGGCAGCCTTTATTCCCGTACTCTTTGGCATCTTCTTCCGGCAGGTACCCCTGGCAGTACCTGTAGCGGGGGCCATAGCAGCGGTAGTTGTTCACTTCAGCATCTACTACGGACGCCTTACCCCCTACATGCAGGAGGGGGTGCGCAACCCCGGTGTGGCGGCAGCCCTGGCCATCTGCAGCGCAGTGCTGCTCTCGGGCAGCATGTACCTGATCTGGAAAGCCCGCTCCCCAAAATCCAACACCCTAAACCCGGTAAAAGCATGATCAGGCAGCCCCTTCTTATCCTGTGCCTCTTCACCTGCCTGAGCCTTGCCTGTCAGGCACAGACATCCAGGCAGCAGCCAGTACTGCAGGAAGCCTCCTTTGCCTACACCGAAACCGGCAGGGGCCCCGAAACCCTTCTCCTGATCCACGGCCTGGGCGGCAACCGGCAGCACTGGCAGCACACTATACCCGCCCTCAGC
>NZ_AODQ01000111.1 GCF_000348925.1 Cesiribacter andamanensis AMV16
CGGGGAGCTGCTGGAGAGCAGCATCCGGATAAACTTCCGCGGGGGCTGCTCTTACCGCCAGGTGGCTGCTGCCCGTCCACTTTGGCGAGTTTGGTGGCCTGCTTACCCGCATCATCTGGTGTGTGGCAGGTTTTTTGCCCGCTCTGCTGTTCTGGACCGGGCTTAAAATCTGGTGGGGCAGGCACCGAAAAGACGCAGCCAGGCGCCGGGGCCCCATCCCTTTCCCTAACGAACAGGAAAAAGCACGTGCCCTGCACTAGCGGCCAGCACCAGGTGGTTAAACAGGGGGTAGCAAGTGCTCCGGCAGTTCCCGGATAGTAACCCAATCTCCCGGCTAATACCAGTTTGGCTAAAAAGCCAAGCGGGGGGCGTTTGCTACACCACGCATGCCACGAGCAATTCGTGGCATGCGTCAGCAGATGGCTAGTATGAGGGGGTATGGAAGGAGCTTTACATTACTTAGGATCCCTGCTTACAACACAAACCGGTACGTATACTTGATCAGAAAGATATTGTGCGGGGGCACATCCAGCAGGCCTTCGGATAGCCCGTTCATCTGGTAGGTCCTGTTGAGTGGCAGCATGCCGGAGCGGCCCTGGTTCCAGACCAGGAATAGGGTAGAGCCGGGTATGTACTCCCAGCGCAGCACCATGTTGGAGCGAAATTCTACGAAGTTAAAATCCGGATTGCCGATCTGGTAATCGGTGCTGCCATCCCGGTTCTCATCTATGTAGTACAGCTCGGTTTCCCGGTTGTAAAAGAGTTGATCGGGCCCAAAAGTCGTAAAGCGCTTGCTATACGCGGCATCTTTGGGGTTGGTGATCTGCTTAAACTGGCTGAAGTGCCCCTTGGACATAAAAGGCTGGCCCCAGAACTGCAGCGAGAGATCCGGGGTAAGTATGTAGGTGAAGCGCAGCTCCAGGCCAACGGTTTGCTGGTCGATGGTGGCGGTTAGGTAGCGGTCCTGGCCCTGCAGCTGACGGGTGGCCACATACTGCTGCTGGTTTTCATTAAAGGAGAGATTGGCGCCCAGCGAGAGGTTCAGCGCATTGATGGGGCGGTACGACATACCGCTGTAAAACTCCTGATAGCGGCTGATACCCTCCCAGCCCCAGCGGTTGTAGTGGTTAAATTCCATGCTGAACTTCTTGCGCCTGTCCGAGCCCAGCCAGTACCAGTAGTTGAGGCCGCCGGGATAGCGGATGCCCGGGCCACCCCTTAGGTCGGCATTGGAGATGGATTCGCCCTCAAGAGTGCTGCCCATGCTCAGGGCCCAGAAGTTCTTGAACTGGGTGTGGCCGTTCACATTTACGGCCCGGTAGGTGTTGGTGCCGCCAAAATCAAAGCTCAGGTACTCATTGGCATTTACCCGCAGCCAGCGAAAGGCCGAGAAGGGCTGCAGCTTGCGGTACTGCGCCCACACCCACTGGTGCAGCAGGTCGGAGCTGCGCAAAAAGCCGGCATCGTTGAGGGCCAGCCCGGGCGAGCGCCAGGTAAGGCCGGTCTGCATCACCAGGTCGCCGCTGGTCTTGCCAAATTTAACGGTTCCACTGGTGCCGCTCAGGGCGGTACGGGTGGGGTCTACTTCTACATGGTCGGCATCGGGCCGCTGAAAGAAGCGCTCACTGGCCCGTTGGGTGCGGGTGATGGCCTCGGGGGTGCCCCGTACGTTGCTCAGCGTAAAATTGCCGGCGATGTAGTACTTGCGGTCCTTGAGAAAATGCTGCACATCCAGCCCGCCGGCGTAAGCATCTTTGTGCAGGTACTCCAGGTGCTGATGCTCTATCTTGCGATTCACTGCGGTGATCATACCGCCAAATACGGTCTTTCCCTCCTTGAGGTCCTGCTGAAAGCGGCCTACCAGAAAGTTGGTAAGGGGTTCTACGGTGCGCTCGCTGCGCTGGCCGGCGGCATCAATCTCGGCTCGCTCTTCGGCCGTAACGGTCTCCAGCAGGCCCCAGGAAAAGCCCTTCTTGTTCTTGCCCGTCAGCTTTACAGCCCCCAGTATGGTTACATTATCCGGCACCCGGGCCCATTCGCCTTCCTGCAGGCTGGGGTAGTGGTGGGGGCGCGCGCCAATGCGGCGGGAGTAAAACAGGTTGTCGCTGTTAAAGCTGCCGCCCGCTACCGATTCGGTCAGGGGCGAGGTGAGGATGTTCTTGCCTTCCAGAAAAAAGGGCCTGCGCTCGGGAAAAAATACCTGAAAGGCGCTCAGGTTTACCTGCGAGGGGTCGGCCTCCACCTGCCCAAAGTCGGGGTTAATGGTAAAGTCCAGGGTAATGTCGCTGGTGATGCCCACTTTGCCATCTACCCCCACGCTCAGTGAACGGTCCCGGCCGCTGGCGAAAGGGTTGCCTTCCTGGGCCTGGTAGCGATCGGCCTTGGCCAGTACAAAGGGCTGGATTTCCAGCTGCTTTTGCGGTTTGATGCCCTCCAGGCCCTGCAGCTCGCCAAACAGGTGTACCCAGCCCGGCGCATCGGGGGGTATGTACTGCCAGACGGAGCGCTCCTGTTCCCGAAAGTTCAGGCGGCTTATCTGAAAGCCCCAGGTATGCACCGCTTTGTTGGCAAAGCGCAGCTGGCTTAGGGGAATGCGCATTTCGGCCACCCATCCCTCGGCATCCACCGAGGTTTTGAGGTACCAGATGGGGTCCCAGCCCGCATCCCAGACATCGCCATTGTTAGAGATGGCCTCATCGCCCTTGACGCCCGATACGCTGGCAGTAAAGGAAAAAGCGGTGCGGTGGTCAAAGTAGCTGTCAATGTTCACCTCCACCCAATCGCCATCAAAACCATCCCGGCGGGACATGCGCCGGACGATCTGCTCAGGGTCGGTATCATAGGCCCGAATGGCTACATAGAGGTTTTTGGCATCGTAAAGTACCTTAAAGGCTGTTTTTTGGGTGGCTGGGGCTCCCTTGTCTGGCTCCCGCTGGGTAAAGTCGCCTCCCCATTCCACGGCATCCCAGGCGGCATCGTTTAGCAGACCGTCAATGTCAGGGGGTGTAGTAGCCGGGGCCGTGGTGTACACTTTGCGGGGAATGGAGGCTTCTTGGGGGCTAGTAGCTGATTTTTCCTGCGCCAGCAATGGGCCAGCCAGCAGCGAAAAAATGGATAGGGTGTATAGGAAGCGCATCATCTGCTTTAAAAATGGGGTGAGCGATTAGGGGTAAGCATCAGGGAGCAAAGCACTAAAGGTGCTAAAATGCCGGCGGTATCACTAGTAGTAATGTGATAGACGGTCGATACCGGATTTCATTACAGCCTGCGCATGGATAAATGCAAAATTTTGCTGCCCTGAGCGGAGCCGCTACTTAGCGGGCCTGCATCAGCGGCCGCAGCAGCAGACGCAAGAGCAGGCCGGCCGCCAGCAGCGCAAGGCCGGCGCCAATGGTCTTTAGGGAGAGAGAAGCCGCCAGGGCCAGGCAAAAGAGCAGGCCCAGCAGGGGAATCCAATTGGGATACAGCTTGTGTTGGCGCTGCATGCGCAGGGCTGCCAGGTTGGTGATGCTGTAGTAGAGCAGAATGGTAAAGGAGGCCGCCGAAATGATAAACTCCAGGCTGCCAAACAGGCTTAGCAGCATGATAATGCCCCCGCTCAGGAAAATGCCGATATGAGGCACCTGATGGCGAGGGTGTACCCGCTCCAGCAGGGCGGGCAGGTCTCTCCGGCGGGCCATCGCATACAGCATGCGGCTGATGCCCAGCAGCTGGCTTAGCAGCACCCCCAGCATGGCCGTGGTGGCGCCTATGCCTACCACCAGCAGTACCCCTGGCAGGGAAAAGGCCCTGGCGGCTTCACTCAGGGGGGAGCTGCTGCGGCTGAGGGCATCGGCGCCTACCCCTGCAACCGCCACCAGCGCTACGGCGGCATAGAGCAGCACCGAGCTTAGCAGGGTAATGATCACCGCCCGGGGAATGGTGGTGCGGGGGTCCCGCACCTCTTCGCCCAGGGTAGCAATGCGGGCATAACCGGTAAAGGCAAAAAAGAGCAGGGCAGCCGCCCGGGCAATGCCCTGCCAGCCCTGCGGAGCAAAAGGGCGCAGGTTGGCAGGGGTAAAGGAAGGGATGCCGGCAAGTATAAAGTAAAGCAGCGCAGCAAGGGTAAGGCCCACAATGAGCAGGTTGAGCTTCCCGGCTTTTTTGATGCCCCAATAGTTGGCTGCCATCAGCAGCAGGGTGGCGGCCACCGCAGCCCCCCTGGGTGGTATGCCTGGTACCAGTGCCGCCAGGTAGGTGCCAAAGCCCAGCGCCACTACCCCGCCGGCCGATAGCTTGCTGGCCAAAAACATCCAACCTGCGCTAAAGCCCAGCCAGGGATTGAGCACCCGGTAGCCATATTCGTAGGTGCCGCCTGCCTGTGGATAGGTAGCGGCCAGCTGGGCCGAGCTAAGGCCGTTGCAGCTGGCGGCCAGGCCCGCCATGAACAGCCCCAGCAAAAAGGCCGGACCGGCCACTCCGGCAGCTACCCCTGTTACCACAAAAAGGCCGGCCCCAATTACGGCGCCCAGGCCTACGCCTACGGCATCCAGCAGTCCCAGGTCCCGTTTTAGTACGCCCTTCAGGGGTGCATCCGGCTGCTTCATCCTACAGTTTTGTGTTGCAGGGCACCATCGGCCGACCAGCGGCCACCCCCTTTGATGAGCAGGAAAATACTGCCCAGCAGCATGGCCCAGTCCGTGCGGCTGCCGTGGAGCATGGCCCAGAAGCCTTCATTGGCAAACAGATCGGCCTTGGTGGTGCCCAGGGCCACCAGCATGATGATGATCAGGGGAATGGCGGCCAGGCGGCTAAGCAGGCCCAGCAGCAGAAGCCCGCCACAGGCCACCTCAAAGCTGGCTACAAAATAGGCCAGAAACTCCGGCTCCGGCAGCCCGATCTTTTCAAAACGCCCTACCCCCCGCTGCGAGGGAAACAGAAACTTCTGAATGCCCTCCGAAAGAAATACCACCCCCACCATCAGGCGGATGAGCAGGGTAGTAGGAGCGGAATCGGTTCTGAGCAGGGCCTGGATCATGGGAGTGCGGGCTGAGTGAATGGACTAAACGTAACTCATGGATACGATTTTCTAAAGAGGCTGAAAAATGGCACGAAAATCCCCCTTCGCCAAGGGGGATTTCGTTCCTTATTGCTGCTGTAGAGAACTAGATTAATCCATAAATCGCATTAAAATAGCAAAAAATCAGGCAAAGGCGCCAGTTGCCCAGCCTGCTTCGGCAGCCGGGAAACAAAAAATCTTATAAAATGGTCTCAGCCGGCCAGGTAAAGCAAAAGCGGCTGCCCTCGCTGCTCAGGCGAGGGTCCTCTATCCAGATCTGTCCGCCCTTTTCCAGAATGATCTTCTTAACAATGGCCAGGCCAATGCCGGTGCTCTCTACCCCCTCCAGCTTGTGCAGTACCGAAAAGAGCTTGAATACTTTTTCCCGCTTGCTGGCCGGAATGCCCAGACCATTGTCTTCTACATAGTAGTAAAAATTTCCCTTGCTGTCGGTAGGCTCATAGCCAATGGTAATGTGGCCCGCCTCCTTGTCGTTATACTTGATGGCATTGATGATCAGGTTACTGAATACCTGGTAGATGAGGATCTCCTCGGCATAGATGATGGGAAAATCGGGCTCAATCTCGATGCTGAAGGTTTGTGGGCGGCTGAGGCCCGCTACCAGTTCTTCCAGCAGCTTGTTAAGGTTTACCTGGGTTTTGTCCAGCTTTTCATGCCCGGTGCGGCTGTAGGTAAGCACATTCTCAATGAGCACCTCCATTTTCTGCAGCTGGTTCTTCATCATCTCCATGCTTTCTGCCGGATTGTGCATTCTGCCCTTTTCCATCAGCTGAATAAGGGCCTTCATGTTCCGCAAGGGGGCTTTCAGGTCATGCGATACAATGTGGGCAAACTCATCCAGCTCCTCATTACGTTTTTTGAGCAGTTCGTTCTGCTGGGCGCGTTCGTTGGAGAGCTGCTGGTTGCGGGCGTTTTGCTGCTCCAGCCCCAGGTTCAGGGACTGGATCTCCTCCAGCTGCTCCTGGGTCTGGGCCTTGCTGAGGCGCAGCTCTTCCAGGGTCTTTAGCAGCAGGTCGTTCTGGCGCTTGAGCTCATCGTAGGGCGAGGTGGGCGCCAGCTGGCTGAAGTGCTTGCGCCAACCGGCCAGGATCATGTGGTTGATGGGGGGATGGTTGGCCGTAAGCCGCCGGCCTATGCGCACACAAGTGCCGCTGCCCTCGCTGCTGCTCATCTCAAAGCGGTCCGACAGGCGCTTGCAGTTGTAAATGCCGGTGCGCTGGCCATCGGGCTGGGTGCTGATCTTTTCCAGCAAAGCGCCCAGGTCCCGGATGCCCGGACCGGTATCGGTCACCACGGCTTCTACATAGTAATGGCTTCCTTCTTTGCTGATGTAAAAAGCCACGCTGCCCCCGCCGGCGTGGCTAAGGGCATTGCGCCCAATTTCCGATACTGCGGTGGCAAACTTGGTCTGCTCGGTAAAGTTCAGGCCCGAGAGCTCGGCCAGTTGCATAGCCTTTTTGTAGGCCACCACCAGGTCCAGTTCCCGGTCCAGGCTTACGTCCACAATGGATTTTTGTACCTTTTCTTCCATCTTAGTCCGGATGTTTGCTTACGAGTATGGTGATGTCATCGGTGCCCCGGTTATAATCCCGGTACAGGCAGGCGGCAATCAGGCTGGGGTCATGCTTTTGCACCTGCGGGTACCTGCCCATATCCCAGCGGGAAAGCAGACCATCGGAGTGCAGCACCAACAGCTTGCCCCGCTCCCAGGCCAGGCGCTGGTCATGGATGCGGGAGGAGATGGCATGCCCCACAATGCCATTAAAGGAAGTAAGCACCTTGGTGCCCTCAAAGCCCAGCAGGCGGCCGCTAATGTTGCCAACCCCACAGTAGTGCAGCTGGTGCTCTTCCCCTTTGTAGGTTGCTGAAAGTGCTACAACTCCACGCGTTCGTTTAATGGACTGGTGGATTTGCTTGAGCAGCAGGCTCTGGTCGTCACCCCCTTCAGCCGCAAACACATCCAGGGCGGCATTGGCGGCCAGGTGCGCTTCCGGGCCATGGCCCAGGCCATCCACAACCAGCAGGCGCAGCTGCTTTTCTTCAGGATCATAGTCAAGCTGGTAGCCATCGCCGCATACTTTTTCGCCGCTTTTGGCTACCGAGATCACCCCTGCGGAAGCTAGCTGCTGCTCAGCAAGGGGGTACTCTTCTGCAAATAGCCGCACCAGCACAATGGTGCCCAGCCCGGGCTGTGAGTAGAGGTCAAAGAAATCGGAAAGGCGCCTGATGGCACCCAGGCCCTGGCCGGCAGTGCCGGAGGTAGAGTAGCCGTCTTCCAGCGCCCGGCTGGTGTTGGCAATGCCGCTGCCGCCATCAATGGCCAGAATTTCAATGGCGCCCCGCCCCCCCTGCAACAGGGGTTTCCAGAGCAGTTCCCGCTTTTTAACCCCAAACTTTAGCAGGTTGGAGAGCAGTTCGCTAACGATGATATCAAGCCGGCCAATGCGCTCGGGAGCAAAGCCCAGGCTTTCGGCCGAGCGGGCAATCTCTTTTTTAATGATGCTGAGGTAGCTGCGGTCTTCGATCCGGTAGCGGGTGTGGGTGGCGGCGTTACCGTTTCCAGCGGATAATTGTAACGGTTGTTCCATGCCCGGGTGTTGATTGTATGTCGAAAAAATTTACCAGCCGCTTGGCTCCCGGCAGCCCCAGGCCCAGGCTTTTGCCCGTAGAGTAGCCATCCTGCAGGGCTTTCTGCACATCAGCAATGCCTGGCCCCTGGTCCTTAAACGTTACCCGGATGCCGGTTTGAAGGCGGTCGCTCACCACTTCTATGAGCACCTCGCCCTTTTTGGCATACACCAGAATATTGCGCACCAGCTCGCTGGAGGCCGTAATCAGCTTGGTCTGGTTCAGCAGGCTCATGCCTATTTTGGTGGCATACTCCTTAAGGCGCTGCCGGAATAAGATCACATCTTGCTCAGTCCCGATCTTTAGGGTTTCCTTATTCAGGCTGATCATCGTCATCTTCCTCTGCCCTGGCGGCATCGCTATGGGCATTCAGGCCAATCTTTTCCTGCAGCAGGGCCATGCCCTTTTCCACATTCAGGGCGGTGTGTACCCCGGCCAGCGGCAGGCCCAGCTCTACCAGCGTAATGGCCACGGCAGGCTGCATGCCCACTACCACCGTTTCGGCATCCATGATGCGGGACATGGTGGCAATGTTGCCAATGATGCGGCCCATGAACGAGTCTACAATGGATACCGCCGAGATGTCGATCAGCACCCCCCTGGCTTCATGCTTGCTTACGGCATTCACCAGGTCATTTTCCAGGTTCAGGGCCAGGCGGTCGTACATATCTACCTGTATGGTTACCAGCAGAAAGTGACCAAACTTTAGGATGGGTATTCTATCCATGGGCAGGCCTTAGGGTTTTGCTTTGGCTTTTACAACAGACAGCTGCTGGCGGGAAAAGGCGGTTTGCAGCGCGGCGGCCAGGCTGGCCTTGGTCTGTACGCCCAACAGGTCAATGCCCAGGTGCACAATGGTCTGGGCAATCTCGGGCCGTATGCCGCTAATGATGCACTCGGCGCCCATCAGGCGGGCAGCGCTTACGGTTTTGATCAGGTGCTGGGCTACCAGGGTATCTACCGTAGGCACGCCGGAAATATCCAGGATGGCAATGTTGCTGCTGGTATTCACAATTTCCTGCAGCAGGTTTTCCATGATGATCTGCGTGCGCTCGCTATCCAGCGTGCCAATGATGGGCAGGGCCAGAATGCCTTCCCACACCCGAATCACCGGGGTAGAGATCTCGTTGATCTCGTTGGTCTGGCGCAGGATCACTTCTTCGCGCCCCTTGATAAAGGCCTCCAGGGTACTAATGCTCAGGCTGTCCAGCAGATCGGAGATCTTCAGGATCTCGCTGATGAGCAGCGCCTGGTCCTGGGCCAGCTCCTGCTGCAGCACTTCCACAATGGCCCGCTTGAGGCTTAGCACAAAGGTGGCTGTTTCGCGCGGACTGAAGCCTGCATGGGCCCGGGTAACGGACAAACTATTGAGAATATCCAGCACGGGATAATACTCCTGACTGTCGATGTCGGTATAGTTACCGGACCGAATTGCCTGGTTGAACGAATCCAACAGCTCCTCTGACTGCCCATGCAATTCTTGGTTGGTCATTAGATCTTCCCGCAGGGTAGGGTCCTGGAGCTGGTTGTTGATCCAGGTTTCGAGCACAAGCTTTTTGCGCTTGTTCAGGATGTCAGAAGTTTTACTTGCCATGTAGGAAATGAAAAGATAAATGCGTCTGTGAGGGATGGTATAAATTAGAGGGTATACGGAAGATAGGGTAAAGGTATGCGCTTACGGCTTTATGGTGAGAAAAATGCTCAAATACTCCCTACCATCGCCCGGCAATGATAAAAAATAATTCAGGAAAATACGGCCAATTTTGACGAATAGTTTCGATAAAACACAGCAAAATCTTAAACGCGGCCCTGAGAGATAGGTTACGTTCAGTAAACCTAAACTGGAGAGTCCTTAAATTGTTGGCTGCCTGTGCAAAACCGCTCCCGGCACAGGGCCTTTCCCATATAAGTGTGCAACAGCAGTGCCCGGGTAGAGCCGGATGATCGGAGCTTGATGATAAGCAAGACGCACTTCAGCTGATCCGTTCACCCGGCTGTTTGCCGAAGGGGGCTGCCTGCTCCCGCAGCTGAGCTCCGGTGCGCTGGCTCAAGCACCGGCTTGGCCCGGAGGGCAGGCTTGGATAAATTCAGGTTTTAATTGATTTTCAGGAAAATAGGTGGTATCTTCCTTCAGGAAGTAGGGCACATACCCCTGAGCCGCTGCTACCCCCCCTGCCCGTACTGCCCCTCCACTTTTTAACCCCTTTGTACAATGGGAGAGGCTATTCTATCTCTTGACTCCGGCCATGACGTGCGCAGCGCCTTTATCGGCCACTTACTGCACGACATTGAGGCCCTGGAACGCATGCTGGCCCTGGGCATGCTGGAAACCGGCATTACCCGCATTGGGGCTGAGCAGGAGTTTTGCCTGCTCAATACCCACTGGCGCCCCTCCCGAAAGGCGCCCGACCTGCTGCCGGCCCTGGCAGATCCGCATTTCACTACCGAACTGGCACGCTACAACCTGGAGATCAACCTGGATCCGCTCACCCTGGAAGGGCAGTGTTTTAGCCGCATGGAACAACAGCTTACAGCCCATCTGCAGCTGGCGCAGGCGGTAGCCGCGCAGGTTGAGGACCGGGTGCTGCTCACCGGTATTCTGCCCACCATTACCAAAAACGAGCTGGGGCTGGACTTTATGACCCCTCTGCCGCGCTACCGGGCCCTGAACAACGCCACCCGGACCCTGCGGGGCAAAGATTTTGAGCTGCGCATCCGGGGACTGGATGAGCTTTCCATCATTCATGATTCGGTACTGTTTGAAGCCTGCAATACCAGCTTTCAGCTGCACCTGCAGATTGCGCCTGAGGATTTCATTGCCAGCTACAACTGGGCGCAGGCCCTATCGGGACCCCTGCTGGCCGTATGCACCAATTCCCCCCTGCTGCTGGGCCGGGAGCTCTGGAGCGAAACCCGTATTGCACTCTTTCAGCAAAGCATAGATACCCGCCGCTCATCCTACGCCCTGCGCCACCAGCGGCCCCGGGTAAGTTTTGGTACCGACTGGGCCAGGGGCTCCATTGCCGATATTTTTAAGGATGATATTGCCGGCCACCCGGTTCTGCTTTTCAAGCCCATCGATACCCATTCGCTGGAGGAGCTGGAGCGGGGGCAGACTCCCAGGCTACCGGCCCTAGCGCTGCACAACAGCACCATTTACCGCTGGAACAGGGCCTGTTATGGGGTAGGAGGGGGCAAGCCGCACCTGCGCATCGAAAACCGCTACCTGCCGGCCGGGCCCAGCGTGCAGGATGAGATTGCCAATTTTGCCTTCTGGGTAGGCATGATGGTAGGGCGCCCCCCTGCCTTTGATGAGCTGGCCACCCGTATGGATTTCCGGGATGTGAAGGCCAACTTTATCAAAGCAGCCCAAACAGGCAAAGAATCGGTGATGCTCTGGGAGCATGAGCCCATACCCGCGCAGGAACTGGTACTTAAGCAGCTGTTGCCCCTGGCCCATGCCGGTTTACAAAAGGCCGGCATTCAGGCGGCCGATAGCGAGCGCTACCTGGGCATCATTGAAAAGCGTACGGCCGGCGCCACCGGTGCCCAATGGGCCGTGCGCAATTTCCGTACCCTTCAGAAAACCCATAAGAAAGATGATGCCCTGACCATGCTCACCAAGGCCATGTACAAAAATCAGCAGACGGGCCGGCCGGTGCACGACTGGCCGCCGGTAGATCCGGAGCTGGAGGCCCATGAAGCGGCCTGTCTGGTGGGCCACATCATGAGCACCGAGCTGTTTACGGTAAAAGACCACGATCTGGCCGACCTGGCCACCAGCGTAATGCGCTGGAAAGGGATTCACCATGTGCCGGTAGAGAATGCCACCGGCGAGCTCTGCGGCCTGCTTACCTGGACCCACCTGCAGCGCCACCAGGCCAGGAACGGTGATACCGGCCAGTGCCTGGTGGGCGACATTATGGCCCGGGACCTGATTACGGTACGAACCGAAACCAGCATCAAAACCGCCATCGCCCTGATGAAACGTAATACCATTGGCTGTCTGCCCGTGGTGCAGGATCGCTGCCTGGTGGGCATACTTACCATCAAGGATGTACTCCCCTACGATCATGGCTAAGGTGTACAGCAAAGCGCTGGATCAAACCCTGGAGGTAGATCGCTACATTGGCCGGCTGGAAGGTACCCTGCCCGGGCCTTCCGTAGTCTTTACGGCCGGCATGCATGGCAATGAGCCCTCGGGGGTGTTTGCGCTCAGGCGAATGCTGGACTGGCTGCAGGCCAATGCCGTACCCCTCAGGGGCAAGGTGTATGCGCTGGCCGGCAACCTCTGGGCCCTGCAGCGGCAGGAGCGCTACCACCGCCAGGACCTGAACCGGCTCTGGACGGTCGGCCGCATCCAGCGCCTGCAGCAGGGGCAGCTGCTGGCCGAAGATGAGGATGCCCGCCAGCAACAGGCGCTCTGGGGCTGCCTGCAGCAGATTCTGCAGCAGGACAAGGGGCCTTTTTACTTCATGGACCTGCACACCACCTCCTGTGAGACCATCCCGTTTCTGCTGCTCAACGACAGCCTGCTCAACCGCCGTTTCACCGCCCAGTACCCCCTGCCCATGATCCTGGGCATTGAAGAATACCTGGAGGGACCCCTGCTCAGCTACATCAACGAGCTGGGCTATGTAGCCTTTGGCTTTGAAGCCGGCCAGCACGATGATCTTTCTTCTATCGAGAATCACCAGGCTTTTAGCATGCTCTCGCTGGTGTTTGCCGGCTGCCTGAAAGGGGGAGATATCCCCTTTGCCCACTACTGGGGCATTCTGGCCAAGCATACCCGGGGGGTCAGCGATTTTTGGGAGATCTTTTTCCGCTACCGGATCCGGGAGGGGGAGCAGTTTGCGATGGTGCCCGGCTATGTCAATTTTCAGAAGGTGCACAAGGGCCAGCAGCTGGCCAGCAGCAATGGCCGGCCCATCCGGGCCGATCGCACGGCCCGGGTCTTTATGCCGCTGTACCAGAGCCAGGGGAGTGAGGGCTTCTTTGCCATCCGCAAGGTGGCGCCCGTTTTTTTGCGCCTCTCGGCGGCCATGCGCAGGCTGGGGATGGATAAGCTGCTGCCCCTGCTGCCGGGCATCCGCTGGATAGGGCCCGCACGCGATGCCCTGAGGGTAGACCACCGGCTGGCGCGCCTCTATTCCCGGGACCTGTTTCACCTGCTGGGCTACCGCAGCAAACGGTTAAAGGGGCGGCCAGTAGGCAGCGGCCGCCCGGCGGGCAGAGCCCATTACATCCTCCGAAATAGGGAAGCGGCCTCCCGCGATGCTGAGTATCGGGAGGCGGATTGGTACTGATCACTCCTGCCTGCGCACTTGGGCAAGGCTTACTGTGCCTGCACCATGGGGGTTGCACTCCAGGAGCCGGGGGCCAGATGACTGGCCAGCGTTTCTACGTCTACCGGAGTGCGCAGCTCGGCAAAGCAGCTTTCGGTTTCCTGAATGCGCACCGTGAGGGTATGGATGCGGTGTGCGGCCAGCTCGGCAGCTCCCTGCTGCAGCAGGTAATCGGTAATGTAGCGGCACATATTCTCGGCCGTGGAGTCATAAGGCAGCAGGTAGAATTTAGAGTCCAGGTGATCAATGGCCTCTTTGAGCCGCACATCGTCCCGGGCAATAAGCGTGGCATGGTCCCAGGCGGCAATGAGTGGCTTCAGAACCTTTTTCAGGACCTTAAAGTCCATGAGCATCCCCTTATCGCCGGTGGGCCCTTCTACCTCAACCCACAGCACATACGAATGGCCGTGCAGGTGCTGGCAGCCTTCGGTATGCCAGGCAATGCGGTGTGCGCCTTCCCATCTGAACTTCTTTGATACCTTCATGCTGCAAATTGGTTAGCTTTGTGGTAGCCATCGGCTGAAAATCAGTGCAAAGATTGTACATAACCGCCACCTCTGCCAGCAGTTTTCCACAATTTTTTCGGCCCTGGAGCCGGGCTTTTTTGCCCGGGGCTGTTGCCCGTACTCCCCCTCGACCCGGGCAGGCTCTAGCGTGCAGCTGTGGGCCAAAACCCCAGGCAGGAGTAGAATCTTTCCACAGCTGTGGCCATACTCCCCTGCTTTTTTCTAAGTATCTGCCGGTAAAAAAGGCTATGCTGCAACATGAGGGCCTTTTTTCTGCTGTGGCGCTGTTCTGGCACGTTCTTTTCCTTATAGGTGGGCAGAACCCCATTTTTTTGCATACCTCTAGATGAAAACGATTGTCCTAAGCATTTTTTTCGTGGGCCTGGGCAGCATCAGTGCCTTTGCCCAAACCACCCCCAACAAAGCAGCAGCAGAAGAAGGCGTCTATACCCTCACCATGGACAGAATGTCCGCTACGGTTGAGGAGGCCGACCGCCGCAGCATCAGCACCACTAAATTACCCGAAAGGATTGTGGAACAGCTCAAGTACAGCCCTCTGGCCGGGCATGCCATTGTAGGTGCCACGGAGATCATGCCCCCCTTTGGGGAGGAAGAAGATGTGCAGTACGAGCTGGTGCTTCAGGAGAGCCGGCCCGGCAAATCAGGGCTGCTGCTGGTACGCTATGACTTTTTTGGTAAGCTGATCTCCCAAAAAGAAGTACCCAACAAGCAGGCTGCCCCTGTGGGTACTGCTGCTGCAGAGGGAACAGCAGAAGTGGAAACTGCCGCAGATCAGAAATAGGGGGGCTGAGTCGCCCACGGCTAGTCGCCCACGGCTAGTCACCTAAAGTGCCTACCGTAAACGCCT
>NZ_AODQ01000112.1 GCF_000348925.1 Cesiribacter andamanensis AMV16
TGCCCCTGCAGCTGCAGGGTGCCGGTATTGGTGGGGGCGCATACCGCCTGGGTGCCGCTAAGCGTACCGGCCAGGCTTGGCTGCTCTACCTCTACCTTCCAGCTGGCCGAATAGGTCTGGCCACATTCGGCATTGCCGACTACCGCCCGGAACCAGGTACTCGCCCCCAGGCTGCTGAAGGTATGGGTGCTGGCTGTAGTGGTAATGGCCTGCGGTGCGCTGGCAAAGTTATCGGTGCTGCTTTCCCAGCGGAGAATAGACCCCAAATGTCCGCTGAGGGTGAGGGTACCTCCCGCCCCCTGGCAGAGCGTAGCCGGACCACTCAGGGTGCCGCCTGCCAGTTCACTCACGCGTACTCTAAAGCTGGCGCTGGTCACAGCGGCACAGCTCTCATTTTGCACCACTACCCGGTACCAGCGATCGGCACTGAGGTTGGTAAAGCTGTAGGCGCTGCCGGTGATGGCCAGGGTCTGACGATCGTTCACAAAATTATCGCCTGAGAATTCCCAGCGCACAATGGCACCCCTGTGACCGCTAAGGCTAAGGGTGCCTGCATTTGTGCCTTTGCATACCGATGATGGGCCCGACAGGCTGCCTGGCAGGCTGGGCTGGTCTGCCCGCACCACATGGGTTGTAGAATAGGTCTGGCCGCAGTCATTGCTGACCACCGCTCTAAACCAGGTATCCTGGGTAAGGTTGCTAAAGGTATAGGTGTTTTGGGTATAGGCAGCTACCTGAACATGGCTCTGAAATCCATCATTGCTCCACTCTCCGCGAATAATGGTACCGCTATAGCCTTCTAATTTCACCGTTCCGCTGTTGGTGCCAGCACATACCCTGCCGGGTCCTGTAAGGGTGCCCCCCTTGAGCTCCTGCACCTCTACCCGCAGCGGCTGGCTATAGGCCATGTCGCAGGGGCCACTTTTTACCACCGCCCGGTACCAGCTAGTGGCGGTAAGGTTGGTGATGCTCAGCTCAGGTGAGGTGCTGCTGATGGGGTGAATATCGGTGGCAAAGTTATCGGAAGAGCGCTCCCAGCGAAGTACATTGCCTTTGTGGCTGCCCAGTGTAAGAGTTCCGCTGTTGGCTCCCTGGCACAGTACTGCCGGCCCGCTTATGCTACCCCCATTGGTGGCGGGATAGGCCTTGAGATAGTGTGTTGCGCTATAGACCTCGCTGCAATTGCCGTTTTTCACAACGGCCCGTACATAGGTAAAATCGGTAATGCCTGATAAGGTAAGACTTTCATCCGTTGTAACCTTGGTCTCAACAGTGCCGGTGGCAAAGTTAGAGGTGGTAGACCACTCCCAGCGCAGCACGGCGCCTGTATGGTTGGTCAGGCTAAAGGTAGCCGAACTTACGGCGCCGCATATCTCTTCCGGTCCGCTGATCTGCCCACCTGCCGAAGCGCTTTCGGTAATAATGGTGGCGCCGTTGGAATAGCCCAGTACGCCTCCCCTGTTGTAATACACCCTGTAAGTAGTGGTTTTTGTCAGGTTGGTATAGGTGTGCTGGGTAAGTGTACTGGCAATGTGCTGAATATTGGATTTGAAGTGATCGGTGCTGGACTCCCAACGGATAATTGACCCAAGGCCGGTATAGGTAAGGGTGCCTGAGTTAGTGCCGCTGCAGACGCTGCTGATCACATTGGTATTTACAAAATAAGAGGTGTAAGGATCTTCAGTCGCCAGAGCTGCCAGGGTTTTCACATTCAGCTCCCAGCCTCCGGTACTGGAGGAACCTCCCACATACAGACTACCGGTATTGGTGGCATTGGTACTGCCCAGGAGCTTAAGCTCACCCAGTACAATCATTTTGCCCCGGATGGTGAGCCTGGCCCAGTCGTTCTGGTCGTAATTGCCATGTACCACCAATACCCCCCCTGCTTCAATGATCAGGTGGGCATATTGTGTATTTACCAAATTTCCGTGTATCCGTAGGGTATCATGTACCCTTAGCTCATTTCCACTGCCTGTAAGGGTCATGCTGGCGCCGGTACTCAGGGTACCGTGGCTTAGGTAGCCCCATACGTTTATGGTTCCGGCAGGCAGGGGGGTGGTAGTGGTAATGCCGGCCCACTGTTGCATCCAACTGGAACGCCTGCTCCAGGCACCAGTATGGTTATCTCTGGAACTAACGGTCTGGCTATATGATGCACCAGCGCCACAAAGTACTAGTAACGCACATAAAAGTAAGTTACGCATAGGTTTAGGTAGGCAGAGTAAGGATAAACGTAGACCCTTCTTTCACCCGGCTGCGTACCTGCAGCTTTCCTCCTAACTTCTCGATGGTCAGTTTTACAATGTGGAGCCCCAGGCCGGTACCGTCGGAGGAGGGGTCCACCTTAAAGAACATATCAAAGATCTTGGGCAGGTATTCTTCGGGAACGCCCAGGCCGTTGTCTTTGAAACTAAATACGGTGCCCCTCTCCTGCTGAGCCACGGCTATTTTCAGGTAGGGCTCGCTCTTGTAGGGATCACAGTACTTAATACCGTTCTCAACAAAGTTCTGCAGCACAGAGTAGAGCAGCTTTTCATCCGAAACCATCACCAGATCTTCTGGCAGGTCCAGCTCAATCTTTACCAGATTGAAGTGGCGGATATTGCTAAAGCTTTGAATGATCTCCTGCAACATGCTATGTACATTGATCTCCTGCCGCTCAACCTCTGCCTGTTTTACTTTAGTGAGCTTAAGAAGATCCATTAACAAATTGTCCAGGCGACGGGTACTTTTAAAGATATGGCCAAAGTACTCCAGGGCTACAGTGTCCTTAACATCATTGAGCCCTATTTGCGTTAGTCCCATTATGGAGCGCAGGGGGCCTTTAATGTCATGCGACGCCTTGTAGACGAAAAGCTCGAGCTGTTGGTTGTGATCTTCTATTTGTGCTTTCTTCAGATTAAGCTCGTGTACATTCTGGGTTAGCTCCGCCTGTACGGCTTTCAGGCGCTTGTTTACCTCTTTGAGCCAGTTTTTCTGCTGGCGAAATTTAAAGGCAAAGAAGTACACCACACCCAGCAGCAGCAGCAGTCCCAGCGTTACACCGGCAAATACCAGCAGCTTTTTACGGAAGGCTTCTTCTACCACGGCCTTTTCGGCCTCAATCTGCTGAATACGCCCCAGCGCCACCCGGCTGATGGAGTCTTTTTCTACCAGCAGGTTGCGCAGCTGCAGCAGGGCATCTTTGGTACGCTGCTCCGACAGGCGCATGGCCTCCGAGTTTTGCTCAAGTGTCTTCTCCAGCCCCTGCAGGTAGCCCCGCAGCTCAGCCCGCTGGGTATCGGTAATATCCTCGCCAGCCAGCTTTTCCTGTATCTTCAGGATCTCCTGCCGCACTTCTTCATTTCGCTCTTCGTATACGGCCCTGTCCTGCTCTATCTGCATCGAGATCCGCTCAAAGTCAGATTCGTAGGCTTTTACCAGCAGATCGGCTTCTGCGGCGGCTACAGGGTCTTGCAGCTTGTCTTCTTTCTTAAGAATAAGACTGAGGGTATGAGTGCTGGCAATGAGCTGGCGGCTCTGCAGGCGATAGCCATCGGGCAGCTGCAGCTGGGCATTGGCAGAAACCGGCAGCGCCAAGGCCGCCATTCCGCCGGCATCTGTGGTAAGCCTGGCATTCTCAATGCCAATGACCAGCCCGGGCTGGGGCTGGTTTAAGGAATCAAGCAGCTGAATGGCCACAATCTCATTGGGCATAATCATGCGGCGCACCAGCACAATTACCCGTTTGCTAGCCTCATAATATTCTGCCCGCAGGAGCTCCCAGCGCTCGTCCTCCAGCTCGGCCCGCACAGGCAGGCGCAGGTCACCCTCCAGGCGCACAGAAGCCTGGCCCTGCTGGTCGGTGCTAACGTAGTTGCTATTCTGTATGGAAACACGCAGACCCGGCACAGCTCTTTTTTGCTGGTCCTGTACCCGCACCTCCAATTGCTGTTGGGCAGCAAGCGGTTGCTGGAAGCAAAGGCTTAAAAACAGGGATAATATATAAAGTAGTCTGCGACTCACACTACAATATTACACTCTTAAAGTATTTTATGGCACTTGATGCCCGGCACCCCCTGCCGAACCGGCGTAAGAAATAGGGGGCATTTCAGGATTTTATGGACAGACTTTTACTTTTTTTTTCAGACTGAGGGGGGGCCTATGCCTTTTAAGGGTTTACCCCTAGCCCGGGCTTTTCCCTGATCCCCCCCATTTTACAGGGATATACACCGCTAAATCTCACTATTCATTGGAAAAATGATAAAAGATGCCAGAATTTAGCCTTCAGAAAAGCATCAACCCTTCTGTTTACCTTGCGTGCCGGGAAGTCTGTAATAAATGTTAGTACATTGCTTGTCCTCAAAATAGAAAAGCCCTGCCATGTGGCAGGGCTTTCTGTATAGCAGGGGTTTCCTACTTATCCATTAGTGTTTTAAGGATATCATGTTGGGTTATAATGTGAGCCTGGTTGTGCTCGTCCCGAACCATCACCGCCTGATGGCGGTCTTTCAGCACAGATGAAAGCACATCGAGTGTATTGTTAAGACCCACAAACTGGAAGGGAGCATCCATTACTTCCTTTACCTTTTGCTGTTTTAAGTTGGGTTCTTCCAGGATCTTCGAGATAAGGATTTTATCGGTCAGGCTGCCTACAAAGGCATCGCCACTGGTTACCGGCAGCTGTGAAATGCTCAGCTCATCCATCAGGCGAACGGCCTGTGCTATGGTAGCCTCCTGATCAATGGTGGTCAGTTTCCCGTTGCCGTTCTGGCTGCGCAGAATATCGGCAGCGGTGGCAAATTCCTGGCTTTCCAGAAAGCCGTGGGCACGCATCCACTCATCGTTGTAGATCTTATTGAGGTAGCGGGTGCCATGATCGGGCAGAATGATCACCATCATATCCTCTTCTGTCAGGTGCTGGCGGGCCCACTCCAGGGCTCCGTATACGGCCGATCCGCAGGACCAGCCCACAAACATGCCTTCTTCCCGGGCCAGGCGGCGGGTCATAATGGCGGCATCCTTATCGGTTACCTTCACAAAATGATCGATCAGGCTAAAATCAACATTCTTGGGCAGAATGTCTTCGCCAATGCCCTCGGTCAGGTAAGGGTAAATTTCTTTTTCGTCAAACTCGCCGGTCTCTTTATACTTCTTAAATACGGAACCATAGGTATCAATGCCTACCGTTACAATGGCCGGATTCTGCTCCTTAAGGTACCTGGCCGTGCCGCTCATGGAACCGCCGGTGCCTACCCCTGCCGCATAATGGGTAACCTTGCCCTCGGTATCGCGCCAGATCTCCGGGCCGGTGCTTTCGTAGTGGGCCTGGGCATTGCTCAGGTTATCGTACTGGTTGGGGTAAAAGGAATTGGGAATCTCCTGGTTGAGCTTTTTGGCAATAGAGTAGTAGGAGCGCGGATCTTCGGGCGTTACATTGGTGGGGCACACCACTACCTCGGCGCCCATGGCCCGCAAAATGTTGATCTTCTCCATCGACTGCTTGTCGGCCATGGTAAAGATACACTTATACCCCTTGGCAATGGCTGCCAGGGCCAGCCCCATGCCGGTATTGCCGCTGGTTCCTTCTATAATAGTACCACCTGGCTTCAGAAGCCCGGCTTTTTCGGCATCTTCTACCATTTTAATGGCCATTCGGTCCTTCATGGAGTTGCCGGGGTTCAGGTATTCTACCTTTGCCAGCACGGTGCCCTTGATACCGCGGGTTACTTTATTGAGCTTTACCAGGGGCGTATTGCCAATGGTATCGATAATGGAGTTATAGTACATTTTAATTTGTTTTCTGGCACAAAGGTAAGCACTTGCCCGTAAATACCATATCAGGAAGAGTTACTGATGTAGATTGCCGGCAGGGCTTCGCTTATTTGGCAAACAGAGCCGGCTAAAAAGTAGTTTCTTTTCTATACCAGAATACAGAACCAGATTTTTTTACCCTAAATAACAGACTACCATGGGAATGGACGATAAACAGGGGCGCATGTCCCCAATGCTGAGCGTAATAGAAGATCTTAGAAACTCAGGCTATACCACCGAATTTTTTGTGAATAAGGGTAAGCTGCATGACCGCGAAGGCAAACAGTTTGACCCCAGCCAGATGAAGATCGAGAACGAGTACCGGTTTGAGGGCCAGAGCGACCCCGAGTATATGGGTATCCTCTATGCCATTGCGGATAAAGATGGCACCAAGGGCTACATTTCTAATGCCTACGGCACCTATGCCGATACCGATACTGATGACATCATCAAACGCATGAATGATGTAACCCGGCATGAGACCACCAGCAAGCCCCGCACCTCACCAGATGCCAACTCCAACAGGGAATAAGGCTTAATAAGCACCAATCGTAGAAGCAGCAGGCGCCGGGCATCTGCTGCTTCTTTATTTTTTACCCCATGGTAACCGCTACTGCTGCTGGGCCAGCAGGTATAGCACCGCCATGCGCACCGCCACGCCGTTTTCTACCTGATCCAGGATAATGGCGTTGGGCGCATCGGCCACGTCTGAAGAGATCTCCACCCCCCGGTTGATGGGGCCGGGGTGCATTACCACAATTTCTTTGCCCAGCCGCTGCAGGCGTTCCTTGGTTAAGCCAAAGTAGAGCGAATATTCCCGCAGGGAGGGAAAATAACGGGCCTGCTGGCGTTCCATCTGGATGCGCAACACATTGGCCACATCGCACCACTGCAGGGCCCGGTCCACATCCAGCTCTACCTGCACGCCCAGCTCCCGGATGTAGCGAGGCAGCAGCGTATTGGGCCCGCACACCATAACTTCGGCGCCCAGCTTCTGCAGGCAGAAAATATTGGACAGCGCCACGCGGGAGTGCAGAATATCGCCAATGATCACCACCTTCTTCCCCCCTACTTCGCCCAGCCGCTCCCGGATGGAGTAGGCATCCAGCAGGGCCTGCGTGGGGTGCTCGTGGGTGCCATCTCCGGCATTCACAATATTGGCTTTGATGTGGCGGGAGAGAAAGTGCGGGGCCCCGGGGCTGCTGTGGCGCATCACAATCATGTCTACCTTCATCGACAGGATGTTATTGACGGTATCCAGCAGGGTTTCACCTTTCTTCACTGAGCTATTGGAGGCCGAAAAGTTAACCACATCGGCCGAAAGACGCTTCTGGGCCAGCTCAAAGCTCAGGCGGGTGCGGGTGGAGTTCTCAAAGAACACATTGGCCACCGTAATATCACGCAGGGAAGGCACCTTTTTAATGGGCCGGTTGATCACTTCCTTAAAATCGTCGGCCGTATCCAGGATCAGCCGAATGTCATCGGCGCTAAGGTTCTTGATCCCCAACAGGTGCTTTACGCTCAGGTGCTGCGTCATGAATCAGGCGTTTTCGATTAAGGATACTCGGTTCTCTCCTGCAGGCTCATCCTGCCACTCTACCAGTACTTTCTGGCTGCTGATGGTATTTACATGGCTGCCCACATAGGTAGGCTCTATGGGCAGCTCCCGGCTGTAAAGGCGGTTGATGAGTACCAGCAGCTCTACTTCGCGGGGCCGGCCAAAGGCGGTCATGGCATCCAGGGCAGCGCGTACGCTGCGGCCGGTGTACAGCACATCGTCAATGAGGATCACCCGCTTGTCTTCGATGATAAAGGGTACATGGGTGGTATTGGCCCGCAGGGGCTTTTCCCTCCGCCGGAAATCATCCCGAAAGAAGGTGGCATCCAGCTCGCCATAGGGGATGCTCAGGCCGGTTTGCTCCTGCAGCCGCTGGTGAATGCGCCGGGCCAGCTGCGGGCCGCGGGGTTGCAGGCCCAGGATGCAGGAATCGGCAAACTGCCCGTGGTTCTCGATCAGCTGCTCGCACAGCCGGCGTACGGTGATGCTGAGCCGTTCGCCTTCTAAAATGATTCGTGTTTGCATATAGCTGGTGTGTTCCTGCAGCGCCAGAGGCAAATATATAAAAAAAGGGGCTCTGCCGAAGCCCCCTTCTCTTTTCCTGTCCGATTATCTTATGCCAGGCGCCCTACCCGCTCAGGGGTGCCTAGCGGGCATCACTGCGGGCATTTTCCAGCAGGGCCTCGTCGGCCTGGTATACGATCTTATTGATATAAAACACCTTGCGGCCCTGCCGCAGGGCCGGGCTGCCACTGGTGCGGATGCGCTGCGTGCCATAGGCGAAGAAATAGGGCCCGTACCAAGACTCCAGCTTGGTGGTGCCGTATTCCGGATTCGGCACCTGGTCGGTACTGTTCTGCAGGGCAATCTTTTCTTCGTTCTTATCTTCCAGCACCCGGTCGTTGCGGATAATCTTGCTTTTTACCGCCCCCTCAAAGCTGTACAGCAGAACGGTGTAGTCCTGCTCGGGCTGCACATGCACCAGCTTATCCAGCTGGTAGGTAGTTACCTCTGAAATCTCAAAGCTATTGTCCCACAGCAGCTTGCCCTTGGTATCAAACCCCACCATGATGGCATGGGTGTATTTGTAGCCCTCCAGGTACTGGCCCTGGTAGGCACTGGGCCTTGACGAATCAAAATAGGGGCTGGCCGGCCGGTTGGCGTATTTTGGATAGAAGGCCTCGGCCAGCAGAATATGGTTGCCGTTGTTCTCAATCACATCATGCACCAGCAGGCGGTAGTTGAATTTGGCTTTCTTGCCCTGGGCCATGCGCCGCTTGATTCGCTCCTGCACCCGTTTCTGGCGCTTGTCTTTCATGTAGGAGAAAAAATTTTGCAGCTCTCCATAATCATAATAGTTGATGCGCTGGCTGCCATCGGTAGCAATGCTGGCCACAAACACCCCCCTGCTGTATTTGGAGTTGGAGTTGGAATAGGTACCGGCTATGTGCACCGCCTCATCGTCAAAGGAAGTAGTGCGGCCATAGAGCAGGTACTTGTCCCGCTCGGGTTTCAGGCGGTATTCAAAGACAAGCTCGCCCAGCTCATTATAGGTTTTGGAGCCTATGGTCTTTTGCTTATCGGGCGTTTGGTCGGTATAGAGCACTGTAAAGGTTTTTTGCTCGGGTGAGACCTTCAGCTCCAGCAGCTCGCTGTTGTTGAGGTAGAGCCCGGGCAGCACGCGCAGTACTTCCTTGGAAAGATCGTAGGCAAAAACGGCCGGCCGGTAGTTTACATAGCCCCCTACCAGCACCAGGCCTTCCAGCACGGTAAATTCCGTAAGCTCCAGCGGCATCTCGTTCTGGATCTTGTAGCCCCGTATAAAGCTGGTTTCGGCATCGATCACAAAGAGGTGGTAATCTTCGGTTCGGTTGCGGGTTTCGGTAAAGAGCAGAAAGACATTTCCGTTGGCATACTCATAGCCCCGATAGGTCACCCGGGCCCCAATCTCCAGGCGGCTTTTCCAGCGTTCGTTCAGGGTGGTATCGTACATATAGAGGGTATGCACGGTTTTGGTGTAGTTGGTCTCCTTGCGGTCCTGCTGGTGCACAAACACCCCGTCATGACCGGCCGGCACTACATAAAATTCTTCATCTTCCTCCCTCATTTCCAGCTCCAGGCGGGCGGGCTGCTTCAGCTGGGCCAGCACCGTAGTGCCAAATGGCGCCAGAAGCAGCAGACATAGGATGGTAGTATACAGATGCTTCATAAACACAGGGGAAACAGGCGGCTTTGGCATGTTTACTAAAAGATAACACATTATGGAAAGGATTTGTACAAAGCCGGGTGCTTATTTTCAGAAAAGTTCGGCAGCCTGCCCGCACATTTGTGCAAGTGGGGTTTAAAATACCCCCTTAAATTCCCAATTTGTAGCCGCAGCCTGTACCTTTGTACCCCTGCCACCACCCCCTTATGTCCTGATAATGACTGACAATAAAACCATTATACGCCAACTGCGCCTGGCTGCCACCCTGCTGGAACTGCATGGCGAAAACCAATTCAAGATCCGCTCTTATGTAAATGCCGTTTTTCCGCTGGAGCGCCTCAATGAACCCCTGCACCAGCTATCGCTGCAGGAGATCAGCGCCATTCAGGGCATTGGCAAAAGCATTGCCGCCAACATTCAGGAGATTCTGGAGCGGGGCAGCTTTGGCCTGCTGGAAGAGCTGCTGGCCAAAACCCCCCATGGGGTGCTGCGCATGCTCAGCATCAAGGGCCTGGGGCCCAAAAAAGTGGCGCAGATATGGCAGGAAGTGGGCATTACCGATCCCGAGGCCCTGCTGCAGGCCTGCAAAGAAAACAAGCTGGCCAAGGTAAAGGGCTTTGGCGCCAAAACCCAGGAGACCATAAAGGAAGCCCTGCTCTTTGCCCGCGAAAATGAGGGCCGCCTGCGCTATGCCGACCTGCTGCCCCAGGCCGAAAAGCTGCGGGAGCTGCTGCGGCAGCACTTTCCGCTCACCGAATGGGCGGGCGAAATGCGCCGCTGCCTGGAAGTGATCAACAGCCTGTGCTTTGTGGTAGGCCACCAGCAGGCACAGGAGGTTTGGGAGGTACTCAATGGACTGGAGGAGCTGGAAAGCAACACCCCCTGCTGCGGGCCCTACGCCTGGCGGGGCCAGCTGCGCGACAGCAAGCTGCCTCTGGAAGTGCATGTGACCGATCCTACTACGTTTGCCAGCCAGCTGCTGGTGCTTACCGGCTCCGATGCCCATATTGGCACCCCCCTGCCCAATGGCCAAACGCTGCTGCAACTGGCCTGCGCCACCCCCTACCCCAGCGAAGAGGCTCTCTACGAAGCCGCAGGCCTGCCCTATATCCCTGCCGAACTGCGGGAGGGTCTGGGCGAGCTGGAACTTGCCGCCGAGGAAAAGCTGCCCCGGCTCATCGAGTACGCCGACCTGACCGGCAGCCTGCACAACCACACCACTTATAGCGATGGCAAAAACACGCTGCGGGAAATGGCCGCCTATTGCCGGGACATGGGCCTGCAGTACCTGGGCATCAGCGACCACAGCCAGTCGGCCTACTATGCCGGCGGCCTTCAGATCGAGCAGGTACGCAAGCAGCATCGGGAAATCGACGCCCTTAATCAGGAAATGGCCCCCTTCCGGATCTTTAAGGGGATTGAAAGCGATATTCTGGCCGATGGCAGCCTGGACTACCCCATGGACCAGCTGGCCGAGTTTGATTTTGTGGTGGCCTCCATCCATGCCAACCTGAACATGAGCCTGGAGAAAGCCACCGAGCGCCTGCTAACCGCCATAGCCACCCCCTTTACTACCATGCTGGGGCACCCTACCGGCCGTCTGCTCCTGCGCCGGGCCGGCTACCCCATTGATCATAAGGCCGTCATAGACGCCTGCGCCCGCCATGGGGTGATCATTGAGGTAAATGCCAACCCCTGGCGGCTGGACCTGGACTGGCGCTGGCTGAGCTATGCCCAGGAGCAGGGAGTCATGATCAGCATCAATCCCGACGCCCACGAAACCGCCGGCTTCCATGATATGTACTTTGGCACACTGGTGGCCCGCAAAGGGGGGCTCACGGCCGAGCGCTGCTTTAATGCGCAACCCCTGGAGGCAATTGCCTCCCATTTTGAGGCCCGCAAACAAAAAGCCCTGCAGCAGCTATGAAAGTACTGGTGATCCGATTCTCCTCCATCGGCGATATTGTGCTGACCACCCCGGTGGTGCGGGCGCTTAAAACGCAGCTGCCCGATGCCCAGGTGCACTACTGCACCAAAAAGGGTTTTGCCGGTATCCTTAGCGCCAATCCCTACATTGATAAGCTGCACCTGCTGGAGGGCGAACTGAAACCCCTGCTGCAGGAGCTGCGGACCGAAAAGTTTGACTACATCATAGACCTGCACCATAACCTGCGCACCGCCCTGATCAAGCGCCGGCTGGGGGTAAAAGCCTACAGCTTTGATAAGCTGAACACAGAGAAATGGCTGGCCGTTAATCTTAAGATCAACCGCCTGCCCAACGTGCACATTGTGGACCGCTACATGGCCGCTGCCGCCCCCCTGGGGGTAAAGCAAGATGAGCTTGGCCTGGACTATTTTATACCCGAGCAGGATGAGGTGCCCCTGGACTGGCTGCCCGAGACCCACCGCAGGGGCTATGTAGCCTACGCCCTGGGCGCCCAGCACAACACCAAGAAACTTCCCCTGCCCCGCATGATTGAGCTTTGTGACCGCATCAATAAGCCCATTGTGCTGCTGGGCGGAAAGGAAGATGCTGCCAATGGCGAACAGATCGAGGCGTTCTTTCAGCAGCGCCAAAATTCCCAGCCCTACGAAGAGGGGCTAAAGGAGCTGGGCAAAAAGACCCTGATCTTTAATGCCTGCGGCAAATTCAATCTCAATCAGAGTGCATCGCTGGTGCGGCAGGCCAGCCATGTGTTTACCCATGATACGGGCCTGATGCATGTAGCAGCGGCCTTTAAGCGGCCCATTTTTTCCATTTGGGGGAATACAATTCCCGAATTTGGAATGTACCCCTACCGTACCAAGTTTACCGTTTTAGAAAAAAAAGGGCTTTCTTGCCGCCCCTGCTCAAAAATAGGGTATAACAAATGCCCCCGGCAGCACTTTCTGTGCATGAATGGCATAAATCTTGATTTCTACCTGCCATAAATGTTTTGTTCGGAAGACGAAACATTTTGTTGCGAGCTAGCGTTGATACCTGGGATCTAAAACAGCATCAGCCCTTATTTTGCCTATCAGTTTCTAGCGAAGCCTGGCCGCAGTGCGTTGGTAAAATCATTAGTAAAAAAATTTATTACCTGCCATCATCATGTTATACAAACTGAAACTTAAGAACTCTGACAAAACAGCCATTGTAGATGACAAAACCTACGAGTACATCACCAACAATGAATACCTCAATACCGTAGGCTTTCTCAAGCACCTGCGCCTGCACTCCAGCGGCTATGCTTTTTTTCAGAAGAACTGGCTCAATAAGGATGGTTCTTACCGCAATGAAACCATTTACCTGCACAAACTGGTAGCCGAAAAGTTTGTAGATAAGCCCGAAACCGAGAAGCGCCTGTTTGTAATTCTTAAAAATGGCGACAGGCTTGATTGCCGCACCAAAAACCTGGAGTGGACTACCTTTAGCCATGTAACACGCAATACCCGCAAGACCGACAACCCTCTGGGCTATAGAGGCATCGTTAAGGACAACCAGAAATACCGCGCTGTGATCTACAAAGATGGTAAGCGCTTTAACCTGGGCCTGTACGATACTCCCGAAGAAGCCGCGCTGGCGTATAACAAAAAATCGATCGAGCTCTTTGGAAAAACCCGTAGCCTAAACGTAATCGAAAAGCAAAAAGCCTGATTCCAGGGCGTATGTAGCTTTTTCCCATTTCGGGAAACCCCTTAAGCACCTGCCCGACAGGTGCTTTTTTCATAGTGTACCCACTACTTTTTCAAATAGGATATGAAAACGCTGTATCTGCTTCGCCACGCCAAATCCAGCTGGGATGATCCTTCCCTGGGCGATCATGAGCGCCCGCTAAACGAACGGGGCATTAAAGACGGTCCCAAAATGGGAAAATGGCTTTCTGACAATCTGGAGGCCCCTCAGCTCATCCTGTGCAGTGATTCGGTTCGCACTCGCCAAACCATCGCCCCTATTATGGAAGCCTGGCAGCTTCCGGCAGATAGGCTGAAGCTTGACAGCCGGCTTTACCATGCCCATAGCACCGCACTCTGGAAGCTGGTTCGAGAGTGTGATGCCAGCATAGACCGGCTGCTACTGGTAGGCCACAATCCCGGCCTCACCGACTTTGCCAACCGGCTTAGCCCACAATTCAGAACGGAGAATATACCCACCTGCGGTTTTGTAGCAGTTTCCTTTGCGGTAGAAGATTGGCAGCAGGCCCGGGAGGATGAGGCCACCTTTGAAACCTATCAGTACCCCAAGAATCTCTAACTGCATAAGCCATATGCCATTTCTGAGTGGAGTAACAGAACTCTAGGTTCTGAACAAGCCGCGGATCACTGGGCGTCCAGATCAGCAGCGGGTGTATCGTTTGGCCGCAGGCGCTGGTACAAGCCGGTAGTTCGGATCTTTCGCAACAAGCCAAATTCGGCAAAACGCCGCCCTACCAGCAGGCGCACCCCATTGGTATTCACACTTACTCCCAGGCCTGCCAGCTCGTACTGCTGGCGCTGGCTGTTGTAGGCTATGTTCCAAAAATATTTGTGATCGTCGTAGCCAAAAGCGGCCTGCAGTTGCAGACGCCCTTCGGTAGTCCACTGATCTATTTCCAGCTGGCTTTCGCCCAACAGACTGCGCCGCTGCAGCTCGGGGCCCAGGGCCAGGGAGGTCATCAGGTAAAACTTGCCCAGCACAAACGTATGAGCATAGCCCGTCATGAGCGAGGCATGGTGCACTTTTACCTCCTCCACCCGTTCGGCCTCCGTCTCGGCTGCAAAAAAGGGCCGGGGCAGCAGCAGGGAGTCG
>NZ_AODQ01000113.1 GCF_000348925.1 Cesiribacter andamanensis AMV16
CAGCTGGCTGAATCTTGCAAGTGCTGCAGGTAGGCTTCTTGCAACGCTGCGCGGATGATCTTTGCCCGGGTCTGGCCAGTTGCCTGGCTCAACTGGTTCAGGTGCTCGTGCAGCTGCTGAGGTAGTAGGAGGGGGTAATTTTGCTTTGCTGGGGTGGCCTTCTGGCTGATGGGGTTTAGGATCTTCTTCATTTCTGTTTTGTAGTTGTTGGGTGTATAATGAGTCTTCAAAATCGGGCCTTTAGGGCCCTTTTAAGGGCCTGTACAAACGCGGCTGGTACTTGGTCAGTAGCAGGGCTCTGGCTGCAGCAGAGGGCCGGAAAATGCCCTTATTCCGGGTCCTGAAAGTCCGGCTGATCCCTCGTATAGAGGGTGGTGCAAACTTGGGCCTTTTACGGGTGGGGAAACCGGCGGCTGCCCTCGTGTGGAGGGTGGTCCAAAAACGGGCTTTTACGGGTCACTTAAACCGTCAGCGCCCCTGTAGAGGGTACCATAGTCAGGTACCGGCCCCCCTTTACAGGGGGGCAAAAATGGGGTTTTTCTGGGTGGCAAAACTCAGGCAAAAAACCCCCTCTAAGCTATTTCTACCCGGTTTTGGGTAATATACCCCCCCCGGGGGTCTTTCTGGCTGTGTGTATTCATCCTGTTATGGCTGCGATTAGTGGCCGGGCTTGCTGAGCTTTTCAACCCCTCCCCCCAATGGGGTGGCGGCTGTATTGCCTGGGGACTTTTTAACAATTTTGGCTAAAAGTCGTACATCCCTCAGGGCGGGCGGGTGTGCATTCCTGATCTTTCAGTTAAATACATTCCTGTTGGCTACGGTTAAATTCTTGCCAGCCCATTGGCGGCAGGTCCTGAATCGATTTAATTTCCTCTTTGCGGGCACGTGTACTTCCATCCATCCTGCTGGGGGTGTAGGCATCAGCATAGCCAGAAACAACCGCCTGAAGGTGCTGAAAATGTACCCGCCGGGCGTGGCGCTCAATGGCTTCTTTGTCGGCTTCTTCCCCAAAGCAAATAAAGGCCTCTACGAGCGTTTTAATCAAGCGCTTTACCTGGCGCTGCTCTTTGGCAGATGCGGGCACAGAGGGCTTTACTATGGCTTGTACGGGCTTCAGGGCGGGCGCTGGCAGCTGGCTAAAGTCAATCAGGTGTGCCGGCTTGTACTGGTAGTTGCGGTTGCGGTCGTATTCACGGGTGCTCAGTTCCCTAAAGGTCAGGTTCAGGCCTACTTCCTGTTTGAAGATGGCAAGCAACTGGCTGGGGTCGGTCAGGCTCCGCAGGCGGGGCGTGATCTTTTCCAGTGCCTCCCCTTTCAGCTTTACTTCTACCCGGTGCATTAGGCCTGAAGTAATGCCGCTTGCCTGCCAAAAAGCCCGGATGTAGGGTTTGTCTTTCTTCAGGATTTCCGCCCCTTTGTCGTAGATGTTTATTTGCTTGTTGCCGGCTCCAATTGTAAAGCTTTCGCCTCCGTGGTGGCTGGTTACCGGCATCTTAGGTTTGCGCTGCTGCCCATCCTTTGGTTTGGCTTTGTAGTCACGGGCGGGGCGGTATTCGAGGTTTTCGGTCCTGCAGTGGCGGTTCAGGCTGCTGTGATTGTAGCGCTCCCCGTAGAGGCTCACAAAATCCTGATTAGCATCAAAGGCAATTTCAACCGCAACGATGTTAGCCAGCTGCAGCTGTAGTGCCTTATTGATTGCATCAAGCGCCTGTAGCCAGTAGGCTGGGGGCTGGAGGTAGAAAAGTGGATTGAGGAAACGCAGCTTGTTGTATTCGCCCCTGCCCTGGTTTAGGCGGTGGCTGGTGGCAAGCTCTGCAACGGGTTCACCCTGGTAGTAGACTAACCACAGGTAGTTGTAGTAGGCCTCTACCTTTGTGCTGATCCGGTGCAGGGCAATGGCTGGGGAGGCACTGTATACTTCCCCTGTGCAAGGTAGGCTGAAGATGCGCTGAGTGGTACCTGGCCCTTCAACCTGGGGGCAAAGGGTCAGTTCCAGGCGGTCTATTACGAGGGTGTATAGTACCGGGTTCGTAGACAAACCTGTACTTGTTAGAGCAGTAGGGGTTTCCTTACGAAAAGTCGAGTTTGGGGCTTCTGTCACCTGTCATTGCCGGGAATATTTAAAGGTGACTTTGGGGCCTGTTGGCAGGTGGCAAGGGTGCCGCTTGTGGGGGCTGTAATGGTATAGCGAACCTCGTTGTAGCTAAAGGTTACAACCAGCCCTGCAGGGGTGTTTTGCTGCTGACACTCATCCGGCAAAACAGAGTAATCCCGATGGTTAAAGAAAATCAAGTCCCGGTTTTTCTGCCCAATACGGATGCTGTAAATTTGATTTTCGGCCTTGTTCAGGCGGGCTTGCTGGATTAGCTCCAGCTTACTGGGGTTCCACTTCCAATTGTTGGCAAGCGGGGATGTTTGAAGATTCAAAGCTCAATGCTTTTGGGGTGGGGCGCGGGCGCTTGGTTAGGCTCTGTCCCCCGAGGTAATGCCAATTGAATGGCGGGCCCTGTGATCGGGCCGGGTAAAGGTCTTCCCTTTTCCCTATATACCCTAATATACGTATTTGTTCCCTTATTTTTGGCTGTAGCTGCAAAAAAAAAATTACGGCGCGGCTGGTGGCAGGCCCTCAATGTACTGCAGCAGGCTGGATGCTCGTACTTTCTTCTGGCTCAGGTGCTGGACTGCTGGCAGCTGGCCTTCCTTAATAAGGGTGTATACAACTGGCTTGCTGCAGCTCAGGCGCTCGCATACCTGGCTGATGCTCAGAAGGTGCTCACTAGCCTGGTAGTAGTGTACAATGGTGGTAGTAGTGGTGGTGTCGGGGCGGTTGCTGTAGTGCATACTGGTAGTGGATTTGGGCAAAGAAAAAGCCCTGCTTTCTGGGCAGGGCGTTGGGGTTTCCGGCTGTATACACGAAAAGGGGTGGGGCAGTACACGCCTGTAGAGCTGGTTTATTTTTCCGGTGGTGGTGGCGCTCGCTGCATGCGCAGCGTACTTTCTGTATACACGAAAAAGGGGGGTGCCAGTACACGCCGCTATTTCGCTATTTTCAGGGGGCTGGGCAGTAGCTCAGCAAGGGGGGCGAACTCCTGCTGCTTGATTTGGTCGGAAAGGTCGTAGTAACTGGCAAAGGATTTGGCGCTCGTGGAATGGGTTATTGCCTTGCGGATCGTGTCCAATGGAACCCCAGCGCTGGCAGCCAAATTTACAAAACTTTTCCTCGCTGTGTGGGAGCCTATTAGCTTGTATAGTGGCTTATATTCCCCCTTCGCTACCTCTATGAGGGTGTTGAGGCCTGCCAGCTCAGCTACTCGTTTCAGTTTCTGGTTGTTGTGTGCCACTTTCAGCCGTCGCAGGTCATAGCCCCACTTTTCGAGGATGCGCCGGGCCTGGGGGAGTAGGGGCAGCGTCAGGCGGGTGCCGGTCTTGCCTGTAGTTATGTGCAGGAACTCCCCTTGTATGTTGGCTGCTGTAATGCTCCGGGCATCTTCCAGCCTGAGGCCCGTTGCCGCCTGGAACAAGAAAAGGTCCCTTGCTTTTTCCTGCTCAGGGGTTAGGCCCTCTTGTACCTGCAGGGCCTGCAGATGCTCGGGGGTTAGGCTGAGGATGTAGCCTTTGGGCAAATGAGCTCCTATTTTGAAGCGCTTATAGGTGGCGTCCTCAATCAGGTTGCTGTCGTAAAGGTCATTGCAGAAGGCCCGTAGCTTCTTCAGGCGTGTTTTAACAGTTTCAGGGCTCAGGGGTTCGCGCTTGCGCTTGCCTTTGGTTGGCAGATCGGAAGTAATTCCAATGGATTTGTACCAGCTGTAAAACTCAGCAAAAAAGCGCTTGCTGATGTCCCGGGTGCTAGCCTGGGGGCGGAATTCCTTCAAGTCATTGTACGCAAGTGTATAGGTAGCAAGGGTCCCGGCTGTCACCTCGGAGGCTTTGCGCTGGATGAATTCAGCAAATGCCTCTATTAGGCTTTCTGAGTGTCTGTTAGTGGTGTCTTTAGTGGTAAAATGCTCCTTTACCTGTTTCAGGGTTGCTGTGGGGTGCTGCTGAAGGTACGCCATTACATCGGCTTTCTTTCTAGCGATGCTTTCATTTAGGGCCGTGTGTCCCTTGTGTGATGGGGAGGCTGTCTGACTGGGGAGCCAATGTGCAGGTGCTACCTTTCCCCCATCAGCTGCAGGCAGCCGAATGAACTGTTGCCGGTTGTTGGCATCCCTCATACTCACTTCAACATAGATGCTGCAGAGGCCTGCCCTGTTGGGTTGGCTGGGGATGATCATTAGTCGTACACTGGCTGCCATTTGCTGAGGGTTTTGGTGGTGTTTCTGTTTACTGAAAGCCAAAGTAGTAAACAAGTAGTAAACAAGCAAATGGCAACCGGCATAAAAAAGCCCCTTCAAGTGGTGTGTAAAGGGGTTTTTGCAGTGGGTTTAGGGTTGTCGAATAATCCAGATGGGGTTATGCATAGCAGTGAGGGATTCGGGTTTAAAAATGGCGGCCCCGGGCAGATGTTCCCCCGGGCGGGCGTAAAAATATAGGTGGTAAAAAAGGGAAAAAAGGGCGAATAATCAAGGAAGACGAAAAATTGAAGGGCCAATGGGGGGATAGAAGACGCCTTTATCCCGGCCGGCGGCTAGCATTCTTTGCCCTGGTGCCTTATATTTCCGGAATGCAACGATACGCCCTTCTCCTGCTGCTGCTGCTGCCGCTCTCCCTGCGGGCACAGAAACTTCCTACCCGCTTTGAGCTGAGCGACAGCACCCAAAGCCCCCCCTATGCCGAAGCCATGGCCTGGTGGCGGGCGCTGGACAAGGCTTCTCCCCTCATCAGCATGCGCGCTGCCGGCCCTACCGACAGTGGCGAGCCGCTGCAGCTGGTGCTCTATAGCCCCTCAGGCGAAAGCGATCTTCAGAAGCTGAAAAAGGAGGGGAAATCCATTCTTTTTATCAATAATGCCATTCATCCCGGCGAGCCCGATGGGGTGGATGCCTCCATGCTGCTGCTGCGGGAGCTGGCCTTCAGCAAGCGCTTTCAGCAGGAAGTAGGCGATGTGGTGATTGCCCTGATCCCCTTTTACAACATTGGCGGCGCGCTGAACCGCAATAGCACCACCCGCGCCAACCAGAACGGACCCGAGGCCTATGGCTTTAGGGGCAATGCCCGCAACCTGGACCTGAACCGGGATTTTATTAAGCTGGACAGCCGCAACGCCCACTCCTTTACCGAGCTTTTTCTGCAGCTGAAGCCCCAGCTGTATGTAGAGACCCATGTGAGCAATGGGGCCGATTACCCCTATACCATGACGCTGCTCTCCACCCAGCACAACAAGCTGGGCGGTCCCCTGGCCGAGTACCTGCGCCAGCAGCTGGAGCCCCGCCTCTACCAGCAAATGGCCCAAAAGGGATGGCCCATGACCCCCTATGTGAACGTATGGGGCAGCACCCCCGACAAGGGCTGGGTAGCCTTTAACGACCCCCCGCGCTACAGCAGCGGCTTTGCGGCCCTGCACCACACCATTGGGCTGGTAACCGAAACGCACATGCTCAAACCCTACAACATGCGCGTAGCCGCCACCTACCAGTTTCTGCTGGCAGCGGCCAAAGCGGTGGCGCAGGAGGGCAAAAAGCTGCAGCAGCTGCAGCTGGAGCAGCAACAGCATACGGCCCGCCAGCAGGCGCTGCCGCTGCAGTGGGTGTCTGATACCAGCCAGCATACCCCCTTCCGCTTTAGGGGCTACGAGGGCCGGCAGGAGACCAGCGCCGTAAGCGGCCAGCCCCGCCTGCGCTACGACCGCAGCAAGCCCTTTGAGAAGGAAATCAAACTGTACGATACCTACCGCCCAACCGGCCAGGTACAGGTGCCCCGCTACTATGTGCTGCCGCAGGGCTGGTGGCCGGTGGTGGAGCGGCTGAAGGCCAATGGGGTGCTGATGCGGCCCCTGCAGCGGGATTCAAGTATGCAGGCTGAGGTGTACCGCATAGCCGACTATAAAACGGTAGCCCGCCCTTATGAGGGCCACTACCTGCACCACAGTGTGGTGGTAGAGGGGGAGAAGCGGGAGGTGAAGCTGCGCAGAGGCGATCTGCTGATCCCGACCGACCAACCGGCCCGCCGCTTTCTGGTAGAGGTGCTGGAGCCGGCCGCCCCCGACAGCTATTTTTCCTGGAATTTCTTTGATGCCATTCTGCAGCAGAAAGAAGGGTTTAGCGGCTATGTGTTTGAGGATGTGGCCGCTGAGCTGCTGAAAAAAAATCCCGCCCTAAAAAAGGCGCTGGAGGAGAAACGAGCCGCCGAGCCGGACTTTGCCAAAGACGGTGCCGCCCAGCTGGAGTTTATCTATAAACGCTCCCCCTACTATGAGGAGGCCCATCTGCGCTATCCGGTCTATCGGGTATTCTAGTTTTTCGGGAGGCGCTGAAGAGGCAGGCTTTAAAAAAGTCGCTCGAGTCAGCAAAAAGGGGATGCCCTTTTCAGCCCCCTACCCCCTACAATCAGAAAACCCCACCGAGGTGGGGTTTTCCTTTTCCAACTTTAACCAACTAGGCAAGCTAACTCGTAGCCCGCTTTATCTTAAATATCGCTTGTTTCGGAGTCTGTTCGCTGCCCTGCTGGGGGTAGGGCCTTACTTCTTCCAAAACGATGGTGTAACGCTCGTTATTGTATTCAACCAAGGTTGAATTATTCTGTTCCCGGCAATCGCTTCCAATGCAAAACTGCAGCGGTTCGGGAGCAATTTGTACCTGCAGCAGCACGCTGGCTTTGCCTCCGGTAATGCAGGTTACATTCAGCGGGCAGCGGTTGTCATCAATGCGTTGCAGGCGTAGCCAAAACTGCTGTTCGCCATCCCGAAAGAGCAGGGAGTCGGCCAGCAGCAGGCTGATGGGCTCCTCCAGTCCTGCGGCAGGGGGGCCTGCTTCGGCAGAGCGGCCTTGCTGGCGGGCACAGCCCATAAGCAGCAGCGACACAAAAACAGACAGAACCAGGCTCCGTAGGCACATAGCAATAGGGGTATGCTGTAATGACACCGCCACAGGGACCAGGGTTGGCCGGAAGATGAGAAATTTTACAAAGGCCGGCTGAAGCACTGTTGTATCCTTCCTTCTCTTCCCTCCCCTTTGAGGGCAGGGCAAAGGTAGGCAGAGAAATGGGTTATTTAGTGTCTTTTGTTAAAAATTCTGTGTTGCCCTCATATTTCCCTTGATTGTTCTGCCAAAGCAGTCGGCCAGCAAGCGGGACGCAGGAAAAAAAGCGCTGCAGAAAATAAGTATTGGCCCAGGGAAAGGGCTACTGGATGATGAAGTTTACTTTATCGACCCCGGTATTGCCCGTTTTGGCATCATAGGCGGTAATGATCACCTCATACAGGCCGGCTGCCTGGGGTGTAAAGTCTCCCGCAAAGGTGCTGGTCTTTTGCGTTGCCTGCAGGGGAATGCGTTGCAGAAGCTTATCGGCCTGATAGACCAGGGCTTCTACCTGGTACCCCCTGGCATCCCATAGGCCTCCGGGGCTGATGGGGCAGCCGCACATCATCACCACATTGGCCGTAAGGGGTAGGGGCTTGCCCAGGGCGATAGTCTCATGGGTTTGGGGCGCCAGCACATTCACAATAAAGCCGGGCACTTCCAGCACCAGGCCATCGCCCTCGATGTGCCTGCCCGGCAGCAGCCACAGCTGCGTTTGGGCCTGTACCCGGGCGCCGGGCTGGTTATAGGGCGCCAGCAGCTCTACGGTTACAAAAAGCGGTTTTTGCAGGCGCAGGCTGGTTCTGAAGCCGGCGGTTTCGGCATCGGCCAGCTGGCTGTAGCGCTCCCGGGGCTGCTCCATAATGCGGGCCGTATTGCCCGTGCTGCCGGTGATGGGGCCTTCGGCCAGCAGCTTGCCGCTGTGGGCATCGCGCACCAGCACCCAGGCACCCCCTACCGAGGAGCCGATAAACTTGGCATCCTTGGAGCGGGCCCGCACCACCAGGCGGGTTTCTACCTCCTGTGCCGGAAGCAGGGGGCTAAGACAGCTTAAGAACAGAAGCAGAATTACAGGACGCATGGTACGTATAGGTTCGTTTAAAAAAGCCAACTTGAAAACAGCTAAGCAAAGGAAACGCACAGGCGGCCTGTTGGCCACCTGGCGGCAGGCACAGGCCAGACCCGTAGGGGATTAGTAGCGCTCGGGCTTAAAGTGGGGGTTTTCAATGATGCCCACCACATTGCCCCAGGGATCGAATACGGTGGCCAGCCGAATGCCGCCCCCTACATCCTGCACCCCTTCCCGCTGGCGGGCGCCCTGGCCGATGAGGTAGTCCAGCGCCAGCTGGGCGTCGGGCACGCCCCAGTATACCACTACCCCCCCTTCGCCGGGGGTGCTCCCTCCCTCGGCCGGTACCAGGCCCAGCTCATAGCCGCCTATGTTAAAGCCAACGTAAAAAGGCTCCTCAAAATAGGGGGCTACCCCAAAGGCTGTGGCGTACCATTTTTTGGCATCCTCCACATGCGCTACCGGATAAATGGCCGTGCGCAAGCCCTGAAAGGAAGTGGGATTTTGGCTCATGGTAGTAGGTTTTAGGTAAAGTAAGGGATTTTAGGGGAGAAATAAAGACTTCGCTCTTATTCTCTAATAGCAGGGTTATGCATAGCCTGTTCCATTCTTAATGCTATATCGTACAGAAGAGTCCCTACCGGATGTTACCCCCTTACCTCAGGCTACTTGGCACATTCCTTAGGCTGTGCCTGCCCAAAATAAAGGCATTCAAACAAACGATTTGTCGTTAGAAAAAATATAATACTATCTTGTAGGCGGGAAATTCCTGCAAAAGGTTGATCAGAGGGATACACAGTCGGCAGATAGATATTCTTTTTTCTCCCGTATCAGCTGCTACAGCCGCCTACCATACGCCTTACTTCATGCTCAGATCACAAATTGCTATTAGCAGCATGCTGCTGTTTCTTGTTTTTTATAGCTCTGTCCGGGCCCAGGCCCCAATAGCCTCTGACTCACTTACAGCGTATTCCAATACTATTCTGCTGTATAGAAACATGATCAGGGAAAATTCCAGGCTGTACAGTGGCAGGGAATATGTACCGCTTAGCCGGCGTATTCAGGGGCATGCCTTTTACGCTTCAAATGATTGGGCGCAGGGCAGTCTGGTCTATTGGGGAGAACAATATGAACAGGTGCCCCTGCTTTATGATATTCTGTCGGATGAGCTGGTGATCCGGCATTATGACTCTTCTTTCCGCATAAAACTGATCGCAGATAAGATAACTGCCTTTTCTATTTACAACCACCATTTTATTAGACTGGAGCCACCCCGGGGAGCACCCCTGGCGGCAGGTTTTTACGATCAGCTCTACAAAGGGGGCACCCTGCTGCTGGCCAAACGCCGCAAAACCATTCTGGAAACCCGGGGCGATGGGCAGGTAAAGCAAGAATTTGAACAGAATGACCAGTACTATATCTTCAAAGAGGGTACTTACTATCCGGTTAGCAAAAGGGGGGCTGTTCTAAAGGTACTGAAGGATAAACGAAAAGAAGTAAAGCGCATGATGAAGCAAAACAAGGTGCTGTTTTGGCAAAACCCCGAATATGCCATGATCAAAATGCTAGAGTTTTACGACTTGGCCAAAACTGCCGCTGAATGAAAAGAGTACTAGTATGTTATATTGCCTGCCTGGCCCTGTTAACAGCCCGGGCACAGGAGCGACAGCCCGGCCAGCTAACGGCCAATTTTAACGGAGCCAGTTTTGAGCAGTTTGTACAGGAGGTTGAAAAACAGACGGGCTACTACATTTACTATGCCCCGCTGCAAACCGATAGTCTGCAGATTACAGCCAGCTTCCTTAATAGCCCGCTGACTGTTGTTCTGGAGCAGGTGCTGCAGAATACAGGTCTGGAGTTTGCACTGGATCCGGTATCAGCGGTAATTTTTATCAGCCAGGGCCAGAAGATCTCAACCAGCTTGCCGGAGGGCTTCTTTCATCAAAAAGCTTCTCAGAGCGCAAAAGAACAACAAATCGTAATCGATCATTTTGAGGGAAATACGAACCGACTCCGGGAAAAAGAGGACAAAGTAGTTGAGATCGGCCGCAAGACTCCTACGATCACCCCTGGTATGGCCCGCATCAGCGGTCAGATCCGCAATGCGCAGTCCGGCGAGCTGATCATTGGAGCCACCGTACAGATTGATGAGCCCTTTAGCGGAGCAGCTACTGATGCACTTGGAAATTATACCCTTAGCCTTCCCAAAGGCCGCCATATCCTTAAAGTTCGTTCGGTGGGTATGCAGAGCCGGGAGTACCGGATCATTCTGTATTCAGATGGGCGGCTGGACCTGGAACTCAGAGATCAGGTCGATCAGCTAAAAGCGGTGGTTATACAGGCCAATCGGGAAGCCAACGTTACCCAAACCAGCATGGGGGTAGAAAAAATGGATATCCGGGCTATTCGTAAGGTACCCACTGTAATGGGCGAGCCGGATGTGCTGCGGGTTATGCTTACGCTGCCGGGTGTAAAAACTGTAGGAGAGGCCAGCACGGGCTTTAATGTGCGGGGCGGCTCGGTAGATCAGAACCTGATCTTATTTAACGAAGCTACAGTCTATAACCCAGCGCACTTATTTGGGTTCTTTTCAGCCATCAACAGCGATGTGATCGAGGGCGTAGAGCTGTATAAAAGCAGTATACCAGCCCGGTATGGGGGTCGGCTTTCTTCCGTATTAAAGATATCGCCCCGCTGGGGCAACAAGAAAAAGGTAGAAGGAAAAGCTGGGATAGGCCTGCTGACCAGCCGCTTTACGATAGAAGGACCAATTGTAAAAGACCGTAGCTCCTTTATTCTGGGGGGCAGGGCCACCTATTCCAACTGGGTACTTCGTCTGCTGGATAATGCCGAGTTCCGAAACAGCAGCGGCTCTTTTCATGACCTGAACCTGAACCTTACCCACGAACTGGACCAGCGGAACAGTCTATACCTAACCGCTTATTACAGCAAGGACCAGTTTAAACTGCGCTCCGATACCCTTTGGGGCTATGAGAATAAAAACGCAACCCTAAAATGGAAACGAATTTTTTCTAATAAACTGGAGGGAGAATTTACCACTAGTTTCAGCCGGTACAACTATGGTGTAAACAGCGATAGTGAACCCATAAGTGCCTTTGCGCTTTCCTTTGATATCAACCAGGTAAACGGGCAAGCAGGGTTTATCTATTCGCTTGATGCCCGCCATACCCTGCAGTTTGGCCTTAGTGCTATTCATTACAAGCTGAAGCCGGGCTCGTTCCTGCCGCTGGGAGAGCAGTCTGAAGTAAGGGCCGATGTGCTGGAGCCCGAGCAGGCGCTGGAGACTGCCCTCTATCTGGAAGATGAGTTTGATGTTTCTGACAAGCTTACCCTTACGCTGGGGCTACGCTACTCGCTCTACAATTATCTGGGCCCTAAGCAGGTGATATCCTATGCCAGCGGATTGCCCAGGAGTGAGAACAGCATGCTCGATACGGTGGCCTATGCCGCAGGCAGCTTTATTAAGAACTACCACGGACCCGAGTACCGCCTATCGGCCCGCTACCTGCTATCGCCCACCCTTTCGGTGAAGGCCAGTGTAAACTCACTGCGGCAGTATATCCATATGCTGTCCAATACCACAGCCGTGTCACCCACCGATATCTGGAAGCTCAGTGATCCTAACATACGCCCTCAGTTTGGGCAGCAGGTATCGCTGGGCCTTTACAAAAACTTTAGAAACGGGCTTATCGAAACCTCTCTGGAAGGCTACTACAAAAAGATCAACGATTACCTGGATTATAAAGGTGGGGCAGAGCTGATCATGAACCACGCCATTGAGGCTGAGGTAATCAACACCGAGGGCAAAGCGTATGGGGCCGAGTTTATGGTAAAAAAGAGCAGTGGCAAGCTCAATGGCTGGCTTAGCTACACCTATTCCCGCACCCTGCTGCGTATGGATGATCCCAATGCCGGTGAGCTCATAAACCGGGGCAACTGGTATCCGGCCAACCATGACAAACCCCACGATGTCACCCTCATTGGCAATTACAGATTCTCGCACCGCTTTAGTGTATCGCTTAACTGCACTTACAGCACAGGCCGCCCCATTACCCTGCCTATTGGAAAGTACTGGTATGCCGGCTCGGAGCGGGTGCTGTATGCCGACCGGAATTCCTACAGAATTCCCGATTATTTCCGAACCGATATAGCCTTAAACATTGAAGGAAACCACAACCTGAAGCAGCTTACCCACAACTCCTGGACCATAGGGGTATACAATGCCACCGGCCGCCGCAATGTGTATTCTACCTATTTCGTGTCAGAAGGGGGGGCCATAAAAGGCTACCGGCTTTCCATCTTTGGCACCATTATTCCCTTTATCAATTACAACATCAGATTTTGAGCAGCATGAAGAAGTGGTGGAATTTCGCAGCACTTATAGGGGCTAGCTTAAGCGTAAGCAGCTGCGTGGACCCCTATGAGCCGGAAATTATTACTGAGGCACAGAATTATCTGGTGATAGAGGGCGCTCTGAACAGCGGAGCACCCACAGAGTTGCGCCTGAGCCGTACAGTAGGCCTGGCCGACCCAAATACCTATTCACCCGAGCGATTTGCGGTGGTAAGTGTTGAGAGCGATGGCGGGAATATGATTTATTTAACTGGCAATGCCAATGGCATCTATACTGCACCAGATCTGGATCTGAACCCAGCGCATCGCTACCGTCTGCGAATACAGACCAACACCAGTGGCGAGTATCTTTCCGACTATGTTACACTTAAGCCTACCCCACCCATAGACAGTATTCACTGGGTGCAGACTGCCGAAGGGGTACAGTTATATGTAAATACCCACGACCCCCTTGGCAGTACCCGCTATTATCGATGGGAATATGAAGAAACCTGGGAAGTAAGAGCGCCTTACAGGGCTGAATTCGAGTATGTAGACAGGCAGATAGTACCCCGAGATCCAATTCCTCCCCGCCTGTGCTGGGCACAGGAAAACTCCGCTCAGGTACTCATCGGGTCTTCTGCACGCCTGGTTCGAGACGTTATCTTTAACCAGCCGCTTGTCTTTATACCCCACACCTCGTGGAAACTGAGCCAGCGGTACAGCCTTCTGGCAAAGCAATATGCCCTGAGCCGTGAGGCCTTTGAGTACTACCAGCAGCTAAAAAAGAATACCGAGGAAACAGGCTCTTTCTTTGATCCCCTTCCAGTAGAGCTGCGGGGCAATATCTATTCAGTTAATAATGCGCAGGAACCGGTAATTGGCTATTTTGATGCAGGCTCTGTGCAAGAACAGCGCATTTACATTGATGGCAGCGAGGTAAATCCCTGGGGGTACCGGGTTCGGTGCGATATAGTAATGGTATCTCCGGACAGTTTGGATTTTTACTTTGGAGGCGGCACCCTTCAGCCCTTATACAAGGATGATGAGGGAAACTACTACGGCAGTGAAAATATTGACTGTTATGATTGTTCCGCAAAAGCAAATCCTGTAAAACCCGATTTCTGGGAGTAGACCTTAGCCACTTCCCCTCTTATGTCCAGTCTCAGTATTCATACTATGAAGCGTATAGTTCAGGCCGCACTACCGGTACTAGGAGTTCTTTTGATTTCGGCGGGTACGTGCCTTGCGCAAACCGACCTGATGCGCCCTGTTGAGCAGAAATTTGACCGGCACACCCGGCAGGCAGTGCTTGAAAAGCTTTACGTCCACACCGATCGTTCTTTTTACCTGGCAGGAGAAAGCATGTGGTATAAGGTATATGCCGTAAACGGCAGTCTGCATACCCCCCTGGACCTGAGCAAAGTGGCCTATCTGGAGATACTGGATGCCCAAAACAAGGTGGTGCTGCAAACGAAGATTGCCCTGGAAGCGGGTACAGGCAAGGGCTCGTTTTACCTGCCCCTGAGCCTGAGCAGCGGAACCTATAAAGTGCGGGCCTATACCAGCTGGATGAAGAATTTCGGTCCCGAATACTTTTTTGAGAAAGAAATATCGCTGGTAAATTCCTTTGTAGTGCCGCAGCTGACAGCCCAGACCCCGGGAATGGCCGGCATTGATGTACAGTTTTTCCCAGAGGGAGGCGATCTGGTAACTGGCATCAATACTAAAGTGGCCTTTAAGGCCGTAGGCAGCACGGGCAAGGGGCAGGACTTCCGGGGTGCAGTACAAAATTCCCGGGGCGATACGGTAGCCCTGCTACATCCCCTCATCTTGGGA
>NZ_AODQ01000114.1 GCF_000348925.1 Cesiribacter andamanensis AMV16
ATGGCGGTGCTGGTAGCTGGTGCCCTGCCGCTGATCAGTCGCAAGGGGAGGAATGGGCTGCTGCAGTATGGCCTCATGCTGCTGGGGGCCTGGCTGCTGTGGCGCATCAAGTATTATTTTGCCCTGCCGCTCTTCGGGGTTTTGGCGGTGCTGGTGCTGATGGGCTGGCTGGAGCGTCGCCGGTATCCCTATCAGAAGGTGCTGCTCCTAGGGGGTATGGCGCTGCTGCTGATAGGGGTGGGGCTGTCCCAGCTGCATCCCAACTTTTACCCCAGCCGCTTTTTTGAGGTGCTGCACTGGAACTATGAGGCGATGGTGGCCCTTTCGGAGCCTGGTCGGCATCTGCAGTTCGGGGGACTTGAGCCTACCCCCTTGTCGGTGCTGCAGCACAGCCCCAAGGCGCTGGCAGGGGGGCTGCTAATGCCGTTACCGCTGCTACCCCCTTTACTGGAACCAGCCTACTTACTGGCCGGACTCGAGAACCTGCTACTCCTCGGGCTGATTGTGGCGTCGCTCCTGAAACTCTACCAGCGTCGCAGGGGGGTGCAGCTACCCCCTCAGGCGCTGGTGCTCTGCGGCTATGTGTGCCTGCTGGCCATTGCCATGGCCATTGCTTCGCCCAATTTTGGTTCGCTGCTGCGCTACCGCACCGCCTACCTGCCTTTTGCCGTTTTTCTGATGCTGTATTGGCTCTTTCCGCTGCCCTGGCGTAAACGGGTCACCCCTTGATAGCTTCTCTTTTTAGCTGTACCTTTGCGGGGCTATGGAAAATCCTGTAATCATATTCGGCACAGGCGGCTTAGGCCGTGCAGCCCTGGAAATATTTGAAATGAACGGTGTGGCCGTATACGGCTTTCTCTCGGACGATAAGGAAGAGCATGGAAAAGAGATTGATGCCGTAAGTGTGCTGGGCAGTACCGATGATGACGGTTTTCTGAAGCTCATCGGCAAAAAGACCGAGGCCTTTGTGGCCACCGACGATAACCGCCTGCGCAAAAGTCTGGTGAAGATGCTGCATGAGCGCCGCAAGGTGCAGCCGGCCAACGCGGTGCATCCCGATGCCATTGTGGCCAAATCAGCCTCTATTGGCTATGGCAACTTCATAAATCAGGGGGTGCGCATTGGGGCGGGCTCGCAGATTGGCAGCCAGTGCCTGCTGCACAGCGGCGCCCTTATTGACTATGGGGTAAAGATAGCCGACTATGTGCAGGTTGGAGCCGGGGCCATCATTGGTAGCGGCGTTACGCTGGAAGAAGGCGCCTTTATCGGCACCGGGGCCACCATTGTAGCAGGCGTTACCATTGGCAAGGGTGCCCGGGTAGGGGCCGGCTCAGTGGTGATCGGCCCGGTAGAAGGGGGCAAAACCGTTTTTGGCAACCCAGCAGCGCCCATCACTAAATAAAGGGGGTTGGGTTAAATATACCCTCTTGCCCCGAATGCTTTTGGGGCCGCTTTTGTTAGCTAGTCAATCCATTATCTATCTTAATATTCTCTTAACCATCCTGCTGAAACAGGAAAAGGCTTATGAACGAGAAAAAGTACCACGTACTGCTTTACTACTGCTATACCAGGATTGAAGATCCGGAGCAGTACCGCCTGGAGCACCACCAGTTTTGCCTGGACCATAACCTGCGCGGCCGCATCATCATAGCCCACGAAGGGCTAAACGGCACCGTTAGCGGCCTTCCCGACGATTGCGAGCGCTATATGGCCTATGTAAAAGCCGATTCGCGCTTTGCCCATACCGATTTCAAGATCGAGGCGCATGAGGGCCATGCCTTTCAGAAGCTGCACGTACGGGTAAAGCCCGAGATCGTACACAGCGGCCTGCGCCACATCGACCCTACCGTACGCACCGGCCAGCACCTTTCGCCCCAGGAGTTTAGGGAGATCAAGGGGTCTGATGATGTGGTGATTGTGGATGTGCGCTCCAATTACGAGCACGAGCTGGGTCGCTTCAAAGGCGCCCTTACCTTTGATATTGAGAACTTCCGCGATTTTCCCGAGAAGGTAAAGGAGCTGGAGCCCTATAAAGGCAAAAAGATCGTTACCTACTGCACCGGCGGCATCAAGTGCGAGAAAGCCTCTGCCTACCTGCTGGAGCAGGGCTTCGAAAATGTATACCAGCTGCATGGCGGCATTATCAAATATGGCCTGGAGACCGATGGCGAAGATTTTGAGGGCCGCTGCTACGTGTTTGATGGCCGGGTGGTGACCGACATCAACAAAAAGAACCCCGTGGTGGTGTCCCGCTGCTGCGTATGCCAGCAGCCCAGCGACCGCATGGTAAACTGCGCCAACCCGGTCTGCAACCTGCATGCCCCCATGTGCGAGGCCTGCGGGCAGGAGATGGAAGGTGCCTGCTCACCCGCCTGCAGGGAGCATCCCGAAAAGCGGCCCTACGATGGCACCGGCTATTATGCCAAAGAAATGAACGGATATGATCCATATCATGCCCTGAAAAGCACCCAGAAACATTTATCTTAAGTAACTTAGTGCTGCCCCCGGGCAGCACTTTTTTTATCCCTGATGGGGAGAGAAAGGGTGCCGGAAGGCGGGCCATGCATAGTATTGTCTGTACATACAAACGAATTTAGTCCATGAACCGCATTCCCTCCTCTGAGCTTGTCCTGAATCCGGACAACAGCCTCTATCACCTAAACCTGCATCCCGAAAACATCGCCGATACCATCCTGACCGTAGGGGATCCCGAGCGGGTGCCCCGCATCAGCAAGTACTTCGACCGCATTGAACTGAAGGTAAGCAAGCGGGAATATGTAACCCATACGGGCTATTATGGCGGCAAGCGCCTTACCGTCATGAGCACCGGCATGGGCACCGACAACATTGAGGTGCTGATGATGGAGCTGGATGCGCTGGTAAATGTAGACCTGGTGAACCGGGTAGCAAAGCCCGAGCAGCGCAGCCTCAACATCATCCGCGTAGGCACCAGCGGCAGCCTGCAGCCGGATATTAAGGTGGGCGATTTTCTGGTCAGCGATTATGCCGTAGGCCTGGATGCGCTCATGTTCTTCTACAACCTGCCCAACAGTCCGGAAGAGCAGCAGGTAGCCGCCTTGCTGCAGGAAGCGGCCGAATTGCCTTTTACCCCCTATGTGGTGCGCGGCTCCCAGCGCCTGCTGGAGCAGGTGGGCCATGACATGGTCCGTGGCAATACCCTCACCAGCCCCGGCTTCTATGCCCCGCAGGGACGCAGGGTACGGGCCAGCCTGCGCCTGCCCAGGCTAATCGAGAATCTCAATCAGTTTCGCTTTCTGGGCGACCGGCGCCTGACCAACTTTGAGATGGAAACTGCCGGCTACTATGCCATGGGCCGGATCCTGGGCCACGAGGTGCTGAGTGTAAACTGCATCCTGGCCAACCGCATCGAAAACATCTTCGCTTCCAACCCCGATGAGTTGGTGGAAAAAATGATCCCCATTGTGCTGGACCGGGTGTAGGGGGAAAGAAGAAAAGAAGATAGAAGTAAGAAGTTAGAAGCTAGAGAAGGGCAATGGCTGAGTAGGCTGTTGCCTTTTTGTTTTTTGGGTGTAACTTGTTAGGGGGAAAGGACTGATAGTCGGGTTTACTTGGGTTTAAGGCTCCCATTCCAGATATTAATAAGCAGATGACCTAACATCCAAATGGTAGCTTCCCCAGGCACATTTGGGTTTGTGTAAGTAGGTGAACCTTATGCTTCTCTTCCAAAGAATCGATGAAAAAAGAGTGGATAAAAACAATGAAAGTAAAGAAGCGGCTGAGACTCAGCTTCTGGCGCTACATTGACCACTATTCAATTGTTCTTTTTATGCTTTTTATAACAGGCTTATTTGCCGTAGGCCTTTTTCACAAGTATGTAACAGGAACCTATACAGGGGCACTTTCATCGAAGGAATTACTTACTATAACTGGAGCAGGATGTACTCTTGCTTTTATCCTCTATCTCATCCAAAGAAAACGCCTCAAATTCACCGAGATAACTATTCAACATACTGAACAGCATTTTCAGGAGGCCGTGCAACGGACAGTAAGTGCTCTGGGATGGATAGTTGAGACAAATGGCAAAGACTTTTTTCGTGCCTACAGGCCGTGGAATTTTACGTTAAGCTGGGGTGAGATGATTACGATCATCAGACAAAAGGATAAACTTCTACTCAATAGCATTTGTGATCCAAACCAACGATGGCCAGTGGTATCCGCGGGCTGGAATAAAAAAAATATTCATACCTTTTTAATCCACTTAGCAGATGCTATAGAAGAAATACCCGCAGCTCAGATAACGAACGAGCCAGAAAATATGTGGACGTTTAGACGAATTGCAATACGATTTTTTGCTTACCCATTCAGTATATTTCTAATTGTGATGGGCATTTACATGATTTCGCACCCCTTAAGTATGGGAAATGCAGCAGCAGGTTTTGGAGTAATACTAGCAGCCGTATTTTACATGTATGCGGACGTGAAACTGCTGCTGGATAAAAAGAAATAAAGGCAACGTAACCCGTAAAGTACTGTCCATTATTTCTTCTCATCTCAATGGTTACTTTCATGAAAGGTATGACGCTAAAAATCCCTTCTCATGGGCTATATAGCCCTTTTTTTGCTAAATGACGGGTGAATGGCGGGTGAAGTTCCTCCCAATTTTTTGAAGGGGAGCCCTGCATGTGGTACTTTTGGTCAAGTGAATAGAAGCAGTATCCAAACACCCCCTTACGATATGAAACAGCCGGAATTAGGAATAAAACTAGCAGCGCTCAGAAAGGCAAAAGGCCTGACCCAGGAAGAATTGGTAGACCTCTGTAACATCAGCGTTCGCACCATTCAGCGTATAGAAACCGGAGAGGTAATGCCCCGAAGCTATACGGTGAAAACTATCCTGGCGGCCCTGGGGGCCGAGTTTGAGGAACTGGCTCTGGAGGATACTACTGCCCACCCACTCGCTGAAGACGCAGAGGCTGTGCAGCGAGAGGAAAGGAAGGAGGGTGGCCTGCCGGCATCGCTGCTGAGCCAGCTGAATCTGGCTGTGGTCTTTGGTGTGGTGTATTTTATTCTGGGATTTGTAGAGGCAGCTGCCGATATGGCCCGCTTCGATGGAGAAATGGTCTTTGGTGAATGGGGCTACATTCTTTTGAAACTGGTAGTGCTGGTATCCTTTCTATGCTTTCAGCAGGGCTTTGTGGTCCTTGGCCAGTGCTACAACAACTATTTGCTCAAAGCCGCCGCCATGTTGCTGATGGCCGCTTCGGTGGTGCTGCTGGGCTATGATGTTGTTAGTCTCTTTTTTGCTTCCGCAGCCCGGGAAGCAGTATTGATGGGGGCAGCCATCACCTATGGGGTGATCGGGATCGTGTATGCTGTGGCCCTGATGCGCCTGCAGGGCGTATTGGGCAGAGCAGCACTCTTTGCCGGCCTCTTTGAGCTGGTGGCGGCAAGCTTTTTTCTTACGGTGGTGTTTGCCCCTATTGGGTTACTGGTGCAGGCGCCGGCCGAGCTGCTGGAGATCCTGCTGCTTTTTAAAGCCATTGGGCTGATGAAGGCACAGAGTGGATTCTTGGAACTAGCCTGATAACACAAAAAAGCGGCTCCACAGGGATTGTGGAGCCGTTTTAGTTCATTAATGCTTCTACGTTAAGAACGATTCTTCTGCAAGGAGTTGGGCGAATCAATAGGGTTGGCAGCTAAGCAAAAAATGGGTTTAGCGCTTCCTGCCAGCGCTGACAATGGCCACAATAATAATGATAAACACCGCCAGGCCTACCCATAGCCAGATGCTTTCATACCACATAGGCTCATCATTTACGTCAATATCCACATCCAGCCCGCCATCCTGTGCTATGCTCAGCAGGCTGGAAAAAAGAAGGCTTAGTGTAAGGAGTATCCTGGCCTGCAATCCCTGCAAGCTGGCTACCAGTAGTTTGCTATACTGTTTCATCTTTCATTTTAATGTTTTGGTTAAAGATGAACAAGGTGTAAGCGCAAATGTTTAACGGCCAGTCTATAGTACTTAGGGATGCGCAGCATACATTTGGCAGCTAGCGCTTAGCCGTCCTGCTGATCTTGTTGCCGTGCAATTGTTTTCTGGTCTTGTTTGCGCTCCTGTGCCTTATGAAGTTCATGTTGCTGCATGCCCTGCCGGTGCTCCAGTTCGGCCTGCAGCCCCTTGCGGCGTTCCAGCAGCTGTATAATGGTAGAACTGCGGCCGTACACAATCACCGTATCGCCGGCCAGGATGCTGGTTGTATGGCCGGGTACGCCCAGGTAGCTGCCATCCTGCCGGGTAATGCCCAGAATGTAAACCCCTTCTTTGGATAAGGCCAGTTGTTGCAGGCTGCGACCCGCCATCCAGTGCCCTTCCTTTACATACAGCTCGGCGATCTTATATTCACCCCCCAGGTGCAGAATGCCGGCATAGTCCTGTACGTTCAGGTCGGTGTAGCGGCTGAGTCCCCAGTTAATGAGGCGGCTGAGCATGCGGTTAAACCACTTGCTGGAGAATAAAAGCCAGAGCAGCAGCAGTCCGGCAAAGAGCAGGACCATGCGCCAGAGCAGCGACAGTTCTTCCTCCTGCGTGCTCCAGAAGGTCAGCACCAGTGAGGCAATCACCGATACAATACCCGCATTGCCCGTCAGCATCAGGATCATGACGATCTTGCGCCGCAGGGGGTGGTTTACGATGTTCTCTGATTCTTTGGTGGCATAACCAACCCCTGTAAAGATGGAGCGAGCCTGAAACTGGGCCATTTGCCGGCTAAGCCCGGTGTGCATCAGGGCAATAGAGGCTACTTTGGTGATGAGAAAAGATAGGGATAGAACTATAATCAGCGTTATGACGGCAATCATGGGGCAGGGTATGCTACCTAGTCTCAACCGGCCAAAAGGGGGGATGGTTGCGAAAATCCTGCCGGTAGCAGGGGCAAGGGCATAAAAAAACCGGCCTGCGACCGGTTTTATGCTGTTTAAACGCTTTGCGGTTTTAGGCCAGCTCGCTTAACTCCAGCCAGCGCATTTCCTTTTCATCCAGTTGCTCGTTCAGAACTTCCAGCTCCTGCCCCCAGGCCATTAGCTCGGCATGGTCGCCGCCGGCGTTCATTTTCTGGATCAGCACTTCTTTCTGCTTGTTGATCTGGGCAATCTCTTTTTCCAGCTTCTCAAACTCTTTCTGCTCTTTGTAGCTGAGCTTGCGTTTTTCGATAACCGGCTTGGCTACCACGGGCGCTTCTATGGGCTTGGCGGCCGGTTTGGGGGCCGGGGCGGCACTGGCAGCAGTCTGCTCTTCTTCCTGCGCCAGGCGCCAGTCGGTATAATTGCCGGGGAAATCGCGGATCCCGCCCTGACCAAACACAAAAAGGTGGTCTACCAGACGGTCCATAAAGTAGCGGTCGTGCGATACGATGATCAGGCAGCCGCCGTAGCTTTCCAGGAAGTTCTCCAGCACGTTCAGGGTGCTGATGTCCAGGTCGTTGGTAGGTTCGTCCAGGATCAGGAAGTTGGGGTTCTGCATCAGGATGCGCAGCAGCTGCAGGCGGCGTTTTTCGCCCCCGCTCAGCTTGCCCACCAGGGTATACTGCTGGTCGCCGCTAAAGCCAAACTCCAGCAGCAGGTTGCCGGCCGTCAGGGTGCGGCCATCGGCCATGGGAATTACCTCGGCTACTTCCTTCACCACCTCAATTACCCGCATGTTGGGGTCAAAGATCTGCTCTTCCTGCCGGTAGTAGCCAATCTGCAGGGTTTGGCCTACATCAACGGTGCCCGTATCGGGGGTGATGGCCCCGGTAAGAATGTTCAGGAAGGTACTTTTGCCGGCGCCGTTGGGGCCAATGAGGCCCAGCTTATCCCCGCGGCGGAAGGAGTAGCTGAAGTTTTGGAACAGCTGCTTATCACCATAGCTTTTGCTGATCCCCTCCAGCTCTACGATCTTGGTGCCCAGGCGGCGGCCTATGGTTTGCAGGGAGATGTCTTTTTCGCCGACCTTCTGCCCGGCCTTTTCCTTCAGATCCTCAAAAGCATCCATGCGGTACTTGGCCTTGGTACCTCGGGCTTTTGGCTGGCGGCGCACCCAGTCCAGCTCCTTGCGCATCAGGTTTTTGGCCTTGTCTACCTCGGCCTGCTGCTGCTCCTGGCGCTCGGCTTTTTTCTCCAGGTAATAGCTGTAGCTGCCGCGGTAGCCAAAGAGCTTGGTTTGGGAGAGCTCCAGCACCTCATTGGTAACCTGCTCCATAAAATAACGGTCGTGGGTTACCATCAGCAGGCTTAACTGGGCCTTGCTCAGGTATTCTTCCAGCCACTCAATGGCGGGCAGGTCCAGGTGGTTGGTGGGCTCGTCCAGGATCAGGAAGTGGGGGCGCTCCAGCAGCGCTTTGGCCAGGGCTACCCGCCGGCGCTGGCCGCCGCTCAGGGCTTTTACCGGGTGCTGCAGGTCATGAATGCCCAGCTTGCCCAGGATCTGCTTTACCTGGCTTTCAAAATCCCAGAGGTTGTGGCTGTCGATCTGCGACATCACCTCCTGAAAGCGATCGCCCAGCTCGGGCTTCTCGTTGATCACCTCCAGCAGGTATTCGTACTCGGCCAGAATGGAAAGGGTAGGGTTGCTGCTATCGAAGAGTGCTTCCCGCACCGTATTGTTTTCGTTGAATTTGGGGTGCTGGGGCAGGTAGGCTACCAGGGTGCCGCTGCGGTACACTACCTGGCCGGCATCGGCGGATTCTACCCCGGCCAGAATTTTAAGCAGGGTGCTTTTGCCAGTGCCGTTGCGCCCAATAAGGGCTACTTTTTGTCCCTGGCCAATGCCAAAGGTGATAGTATCGAACAGCTGACGCTGGTGGTATTGCTTGCTAAGGTTTTCTACCGAAAGAATATTCATGGCGCAAAGGTACAGAGATAGCGGCAGGGGAAATAGCCCGGCCAGCTCTTTAAGAGGCTGAACTTGAAAATTTTATCTGCTAGGGTATACTATATGCATGCCAAAGCGTTAGTTATTGAGCTACGGGGCAGACTATCAGAGGTTTAGGATAAAATAAAGAAGTTTACGGCCTTTTTCCGAACCATCTTCCCACCCGGGGCTGTTAGGGTACTAGTGTAGAAGAAAAAGAGTGTAGCATTCCCTAAAAACAGGCGTACATGAAGGTAAAAGTTGTTTCTCTCGTCCTTATCCTATTCATTATCAGTGCCTTTGCCGGCAGCCAGCTTTCCGCATTTTCAGAACCGGTTCTACCAGCCGCTGCAGCTCCTGCGGCTACAGACCCTGCTACGGGCCTGTCTAAAGCCGAGCTGGCCGAGGCCCGCTTTCAGGAGCTGTGGACCAGCATTGAATGGGGCAAGAATGAAAAACCTGCCTATGAGGTATTTCGCAAGGGAATGGTGGGCTACCTCAATCTGAGCCGCCAGAACAAACTGAACAACACCGGCATTCTTACCCTGATCGATTTCAGCCTTTCTTCCCAGAAAAAGCGCATGTGGATCCTGGACCTGAAGAAGCAGAAACTGCTGTTTCATGAACTGGTGGCCCATGGCAAGAACAGCGGTGGCGATATGGCCAATGCCTTTTCCAATACGCCCAATTCCAACCAGAGCAGCCTGGGCTTTTATGTAACCCAGGAAACCTATATAGGCAAATACGGCCTTAGCCTGCGCCTGGCCGGGCAGGAGAAGGGGTTCAACGACCTGGCCCGCGCCCGCGCCATTGTGCTGCACGGAGCCGATTATGTAAATGAAAGCATTGGCAAAAACCTGGGCCGCCTGGGCCGCAGCTTTGGCTGCCCAGCCGTGCGGCGGGAGGTATCAGAAGCCGTGGTAAAAACCCTGGCCAGCGGCACCTGCATGTTCATCTATCATCCCTCAAAAGACTACCTGGCCCAGTCGAAGCTGCTGCTGGAAGAAGGCGCGCTGGATGTACTGCTTGCAGGAACTATCTGAACATCAGCATACTACTATAGAGGAGCCGGTTCGTGCGAACCGGCTTTTTTTTGTAACCTATGCCAGGCCAATGCCGAATACTAGGCAAAGTGACTTCTATGCAAAAACGCTTACTTACACTGCTGGCTACTTCATTTTTATCGTTCAAATCGTTCGATAGCTTTAGCCGCGATACCGATATAGTAGACAATACCGAGCACTACGGTAGTGAACTGATGCGCCTGATGGCCGAGCAGGCCATTTTGAGCTACTATAACCAGATTGATTTTGGCCAGTCGGAGAAGCCTGAGTACAAAACCTTTCGCAAAGCCATGCTGGGCTTTCTGAACCTGCAAAAAGAACATGTGCTTAGCCCGCAGAAGGTGCTTACCATTATTGACTACAGCCTGCCCTCTACCGTAGAGCGCATGTGGGTCATTGACCTGAAGGCCAAAAAAATGCTCTTCCACGAGCTGGTGGCCCATGGCCGCAGCAATGGCAATCTCTATGCCGCTTCTTTTTCCAATCAGCCAAACTCCAATTCTACCAGCCTGGGATTTTCCATTACCGCCGAAACCTATGAGGGAAAGTTTGGCCGGGCCCTGCGACTGGATGGGGTAGAGCAGGGCATTAATGACCGCATGCGGGAGCGCGGCATAGTATTGCACGGAGCCGATTATGTGAGCCAGGCCATTGCGGAATCGGCCGGCCGGCTGGGTCGCAGCCTGGGCTGCCCGGCTGTAGCCTGGGACAATAAGGATGCGCTCATCGATGCCATTATGGGGGGCAATGTGATCTACTCCCACGCCGAAGACATGGAGTACAACGTAAAAAGCCTGCTTCTGAATGCAGAGCAGGCCTTTGAAGTGCTGGCTGATCAGAGCTTCGATCTGGAAGGCGCCGTAGTGGCCAGTATTTAGGTGGTTAGCCCTAGCTAGTAAATTGATGTATCGCCTCCGGCTCCGGCTGTGCCACCTGTGCCAGGGGCGCCGCCGCCACCTGTAGTACTGCCAGTATCCGGATGCCCGCTGCTGCCAGGGGCCGATGAGGGAGCGTGCGGCTGGCTGCCAAAGCCACTGCTGCTCTCTGCACTGCCGCTATTCTCTGTGCCCTTCCTGCGGGCAAAGGTAATCTCAAATGCCCGTTTCAGCTCCTGGGCAGCGCCCTGCAGCCGGTGTTGTACCTCTTTCCAGCGTTCATCGTCCTGCACAAACTCGTGCAATTCTTTTTCCAGCTTTTCTTTGGAGTGCCGCAGTTCATCCAGACGCTCGGCAATTTTGCCTTCTTCTGTTTCATGACGGGCGCGGTCCAGCAGCTGGTCGAGCTTGCGGCCCAGGTCGGCCAGAAAATCTTCCAGCCTTCCTCTATTTTGGTGTTGTTCCATGGTGATGTTTAGCGTTAGGTGAATGTAAGAAATTAGAAGGTTTTTTACCAGTTGTCGCAAAAGTAAGCGCCTGAATCGGGCAAATGTTTGGCGAGCAATGCCAGACTGCTGGCCTGGCTAATCTGCTGATTGTTAGAAGAGTTGTTCAACAACGGAAAAGGATTTATAAAGGTTGTATAAACAAAAAGGGATGTTATATAGCTATACCGTCAGGTGATTGATGTTAAAATTTAATTTCGTTTTTTTTCATATTTGTGCAATAAAAACTTGCATTTGTTTTTGGTAATCCATTTTTTTGGAGATGTAAAGATGGATTTGACGAATAAAATAGTACCAACCTATTTCTAATATTCTACCGACAACTATTCCTTTTTTTATTTTAACCAACTCGTATGATGCGAAAAAACTACTTTCGTGCTGGTGCTGCTGTGATCATGGCAGCCATGTTAGGCCTTTCTTCCTGTCAGCAGGAACCAGAATTTAATGCTGCCACCGACAAGGTAGATGCTACCGGTCAGTCAGCCGTACTTCCAGGCAAGTACATTGTTGTTTTGAAAAGCGATCTGGTAAACGGACGCATAAACCTATCGGGCGATTATGCTCAGCGCCAGGCCAGCATGCGCTCTGCGGTGCTTTCCATGTTTGAGAACGCTCGCCTGAGCGAGGACATGCTGTCCAACGTATACAGCAGCTCCATCCTGGGCTTTGCCGCTACGCTGGATGAGGCTACCCTGGCCCGCATTAAAAAAGATCCCAACGTTGCCTATGTAGAGCAGGATAGAGTAGTGCAGTTTGCGCCCCCTTCCTGGGCGGGTGGCGGCGGAGGTGGTGAAACTTCTGGCCAGGAAACCCCCTATGGCATTACCCGTGTAAACGGCGTAGCCAATTATACTGGTAGCAACGTTGCGTGGGTGATCGATTCGGGAATTGACCTTGACCATGCCGACCTTAACGTAGATGCGAGCCGTGGCTTTAATGCCTTTACCTCAGGCAAAGATGGGGGTTCTACAGACGATGGCAATGGCCATGGCACCCACGTAGCGGGTACCATCGCTGCTATCAACAACACGGTAGGCGTAATAGGAGTAGCCCCTGGTGCTACGGTTATTCCGGTAAAAGTACTGGATTCCAGAGGCAGCGGTTCATACTCTGGTGTAATTGCCGGTGTAGATCATGTTGGCGCTAATGGCAGCAATGGTGATGTAGCCAATATGAGCCTTGGTGGACCAACGTCTGATGCACTTGATACTGCAGTAAAAAATGCGGCTGCTAAAGGCATCAAATTTGTACTGGCTGCCGGTAACGAAAGCACCCATGCTAACAACTCTTCGCCAGCCCGGGTAAATGGCACTAATATCTACACCATTTCAGCCATTGATAGCCAGGATCGCTTTGCTTCCTTCTCCAACTTTGGCAACCCGCCGGTAGATTATGCCGCACCTGGTGTGAGTATCAAGTCTACCTGGAAGGGTGGTGCGTATAACACCATCAGCGGTACCTCCATGGCAGCGCCTCATGCAGCCGGTGTACTGCTTCTGGGAACTGCAAGAACCAGTGGAACGGCTAAGAACGATCCTGACGGCAATGCCGATCCGATCATCGTACACTAATTCAGTTCTAGTATAGTATAAAGGACTACCTGCACCAGGTAGTCCTTTTTTGTTTTAGAGAAGAAGGCGGTCGGCGGATCAGCCAAATAGCGGCTGAAAGCGGAACTGCTCACCATCAAACAAGCCCTTGTCGCTTAGCTTCAGCGCCGGGATAACCAGCAAGGCCATAAAGCTAAGGCTCATGTAGGGAGAGCCCAGTGGGCTGCCCATCTCTTTGGCCAGGCGGTCCAGGCGGCTGTACTGGCGGGCAATTGAGTAGCCGTCTCCATCCGACATCAGGCCGGCAATGGGCAGGGGTAGTACGTCTTCAATGCCTTCTCCCACAGCCGCTATGCCCCCTTTGTGCGCTATCAGCAGGTTAAGGGCCTTGGCCAGTGAGGCATCGTCCGTACCCACTGCAATCAGGTTGTGGCTGTCGTGGGCCACACTGGAGGCAATGGCGCCCTTCTTTAGCCCAAAGCCTTTGATAAACGCAAGGGCAGGGGGAGCGGCCATATAACGGTTCTGCACCACCAGCTTCAGAATATCCCGCTCAGGATCGGCTACCGCCAGGTCTCCCTCCCGTTTGGGTGATGTAGTGAAGGATTCGGTAATAAGCTGTCCATCCAGCACCCGCATCACCTGCATGCTGCTGGAGGTGGCATTAACGGCCAGCGAGGTGGCGTTGATCGGGGAGATGGCAAAGTTGTTAGGGGTATCCGAAGGCAGGTGGGGGATCAGGCTCCGTCCTCCTTCGGCTACCAGCTCCCCCTTTAGCCAGGTTTGCTGCACCCGGAATTCCTGCAGATTGTTCACCACAACAAAATTGGCCGGCTGGCCTTCCTGCAGGGGGCCCAGGGGCAGGCCGTAATGGCTGGCAGGGTTAAGGCAGGCTGCCTGCAGGGCTTTAAAGGGATCTACCCCCTGGGCTACGGCCCGGCGCAGCAGTGCATCAATGTGGCCCTCCACCAGGCTATCGGGATGCTTGTCGTCGGAGCAGAACATCATGTTTTCCCAGTGCTCGTGCAGCAGGGGGGCCAGGGCATTAAAGTTGCGGGCGGCGCTTCCTTCCCGGATCAGGATCTTCATGCCGGCAGCTAGTTTGTCCAGCGCTTCTTCTGCCGTAAAACATTCATGGTCGGTACTGATGCCGGCAGCTGCATAGCGGCGGGCCTGCTCGCCCCGCAG
>NZ_AODQ01000115.1 GCF_000348925.1 Cesiribacter andamanensis AMV16
GTTGGGCAGGGACAAAATGACGCTATTCTTCCCGGCCAGGCTGGCACAGGAGCCGGTAGTGACCTTTAATAGCGAGCTAATGCAGCTGCTGCAGCTCAGCTCGGCGCAGGCGCTGGCCCGGCAGCATGCTTCCTTTGGCGATCGGCTGCGCAGCCAGCTGCTGCGCCTGGCCGGCCACCACTGGCCCACGCTGGAAGAGCTGGCCGGTAGCCTGCAGCTGCACCCCCGCCAGCTGCAGCGCCAGCTGGAGCAGGAGGGCAGCTCTTACCGCCAGCTGCTGGACGAGGTGCGCCAAACCCTCAGCCAGGCCTTTCTGCAGAGCCGCAGCCTTAGCCAGCAGCAGCTGGCCGAGCTGCTGGGCTATAGCGATGCCAGCAGCTACCGACGGGCCCTCAGGCGGTGGCGGCAGGAGTAGGGAGTCCTGCAAGCTCGGGCAGCGGCGCATTGCCTTCTTTTTCACCTTGGAGAGAATGGCCTCCAGAATGGGCAGCATGGTATTGAGGGCGCCGGAGTTGATGATGAGGTTCCACATGGGCTCCAGTTTTTTCCAGCCGCCGGCATAGGCCAGGTGTTTGGCCTGGTGTTTCAGGCTCTTGTGGGCAAGGGCCGCTTTGGCTATGTTGCTCCAGGAATAGAATTCTTTGTATGCCCAGTGGTACCCCTCCTCCAGCTCCCGGGCCGAGAGTTTGGTGGTTTTGTAGACCACATGCCGGGTATCGTACAGGTCCCACAGCCTGTGGAGCAGGCGCCCCTGAGCTTCCATATCCGTATACAGCTGGGTGCCGGGGTAGGGGGTCAGGATGTGATAGGTGGAGGTGGTCAGGGAATTTTCTACCCCCCAGTCTACGGTGCGTTTGAACACATCCCGATCATCATCGTCCAGCCCAAACACAAAGCTGCCGTTGATCATGATGCCCAGATCATGCAGGCGCCGAACGGCTTTCTCATAATCCTTTTTCAGGTTCTGCTTTTTGTTGCTCTGCTTCAGGTTCTGGGGGGAGAAGGTTTCAAAGCCGACAAAGAGGCTGCGCAGGCCGGCATCGGCTGCTTTCTCGATGAGGTCGCCCCGCAGGATGGCATCTACCGTAGAGGCTCCCTGAAATACCCGATTCATCCCCTTCATCCCGGCAAAAAGCGCTTCGGCAAAGGGGGTATTGCCCAGCAGGTGATCGTCCAGAAAGTAAAGATGCTTGCCGGGCAGGCGCTCTATTTCGGCCAGGGCATCATCAACCGCCTGGGTGTAAAAACCCTTGCCCCCCTGAAAGAAGGCATCTTTATAGCAGAAGGAGCAGTGGTGCGGACAGCCCCGCGTTACCACCAGCGAGTTGGGCACCAGGTAGCGGTGCCGCTTGATCAGGTCCCGCCGCACCGGGGGGAGTCCCTCCAGCGTACGCACCGAAGAAAAGTAGCGCTTTTTTGCCTCTCCCCGGCGAAAATCTTTTAGAAACTGGGGAAAGGTTTCCTCGCCAGGACCCAGAAAAATGCTGTCGGCATGCCGGGCGGCTTCCTCCGGCAGGGAGGTGACGTGCAGGCCGCCCAGCACCACATAGGCCCCCTGCCGGCGGTAATGGTCGGCTATGGCATAGGCCCGGTAGGCATTGGTGATGTAGACCTGGATAACCACCAGATCGGGACTGTCGTTGAGGTTCAGCGTTTCCACATGCAGGTCCTGCAGCTCCACCTCATCATCCGGAGCCAGATAGGACGCCAGCGTAGCCAGCCCCAGGGGTGGGAACAGGGAGTACTTGATGGGGCGCCAGAGGGGGCTTTTGGCCTCGGCCAGCGAGGGGAGAATCATTTTTACCTTCATGGGTCAGGGAGTGGATGTAAGGTGGATGGTCTGCTTGGGTGCGGGTGCTGCCTGCCAGGCCAGGGTGGCTACCATCCCCTTATGATCGGAGCCGGGTATGGAAAAGCTGCTGTGCGAGAGCGTCTGCCAGTGAGCACTGTGCAGCACATAATCGATGGGAATGCCCCAGCGGCCCAGGGGGCTTGGCCAGGTAGCGGTGTAGTGCTGGCGGCGGCTGTCCCGAAGGCCGGCCTCCTGCAGCAGGGGGCGCAGGGCCCTATCCCAGGGCACAGCGTTAAAGTCGCCGATCACCAGGCTGGGCAGCCCCTTTTCCTGTATAAGATCCGCCACCGCCTGCAATTGACGGTTGCGGGTATGGTAGCGCTGCCGGGTCATGGGCGAAGCAGCATGCAGGCTGATAAGGAGCGTATCCTGCCCCCCTTCCCGAATGCGGGCGCTAATGAGGGGGTAGCCTTCCAGCAGGCGCAGTTGTACCCCCTCCAGGGGCTTTTTAGAAAAGAGGGCCATGCCATAGCAATTGTTCCGGGGTGCCAGGCTGTAATAAGGATAGTCGGCGGCCAGGGCAGCCACCAGCCGCTCGGCCCACAGCCCGTCTACTTCCTGAAAGGCCAGCACATCGGCCTCCAGCGTCAGCACTTCCCGGGCTACCTGCTCATGCCGGCCGTTGAACATGAGCACATTGAGCTGGGCCACACGCAGTGAGGTTTTCTGCGGAGTGGTACCCGGCAGGGGGGTATCCTGCGGCGCCAGCACGCAGGCCGATAGCAGGATCCAGCCCAGCAGCCAGCCACCGGCAAAATGGCGCTCCTGCCAGAGCAGTAAGCAGGCGCACAGCAGGCTAAGGGCTAGCAGATGCGGCAGCCAGGCGCCCATCAGCATAAAAAGAAAGAGGGGGCAGTAGGCGATCAGGCCCAGCAGGGGGCCCAGGAGCCAGCCAAGCCAGGCCAGCCGGGCAAGGGGGTTAAAGATTTTTGGCAGCATAGTGGTTTAATAAGGTCCAGCTTTTCCAGTTTTCAAGAGTGGTAGACTTTTGTAGCACTTCCCGGCGAAACTCCAGGCGCAGCAGCTGCTGGTCAGTGAGCAGGTGCTGGTGCTTTACCAGCTGATCGGTGGTGTGCAGGGGTAGTTCCATCAGGTAGGCGCCATCAGGTACCCGGGCCTGCTCCAGGTTGTACCAGGCAATCAGGCGGCCCCAGGGCAGGCAGGCGGTCAGCAGCAGCACCAGCAGCGTGGCTTTCAGGTTTCCCTTGATCATCCACCAAAGGGTGTTTTTGTGGGAGATCTTGCTCCAGGTTGTGATCAGCCCGATGAGCACCAGCAGCAGGTACACCCCTACGCCAATGCGCTTGTAAGTAAGGCCGTAGCTGGCCACATACCAGCTGTTTTTAAGGGCAGTGCTCAGCACCAGCAAGGCATTCTGGATGATCCAGGCCCGGGCCAGCAGGCGCAGGTTCTGGTTATGGATAAAAAAGTTCAGATTGCCCCGGAATACCCATATCAGCAGCGCTACCGCCAGCACTATGGAAACAATGAGGGTACCTACCCCCTGGTGTACCCATTGGGCAAAGGTGACCCCCTGTGCCGGCCGCCCCTCCAGCAGGGTAAGCAGATCCACCCCGTGAAAGAGCAGCAGCAGGGCATTGAGCATTGCCAGGGCAATAAGGGCGGTCTTATACTCATACTTGAGCCATAGGGGGTTAAAGGGGCTTTTTTTGCGCCGGCGCAGCAGCACATCGGGCTGGCGCACATCCCAGGGCTGCAGGCTTTTGGCGGGCAGGGCATAAACCAGCGCATAGCTCAGGTAGAGCAGCAGAAAAAAGAGCAGAAACCAGGAAGGCCTGGGCAGTGGCAGCTGCGCCAGCGAAATGCGATCGGCAAAAACCGGATTGGCGCTGGAATAAAGGGCATAGAATAGCAGGGTAATGAAAAGGGGAGGAAGCGTAAGCAGCAGGCTCTTACCCAGCGAAAAACCCCGCATTGGTAACTGCTTTTGCTGAAATACCATGCGCCAGCCAGCACTCAGCAGCTTTTGAAGCCCCTCCAGCAGCGCCACCGGCCAGGACAGGCGGCTATGCGAAAGGGCTACCACCAGCAGCAGTAGCAGCCAGAAGAGCACCAGCGCCAGCAGCGAGCCACTGATGGCAACCAGCAGGGCTGCCACTAGAAAAAGCAGGGCAGGGAGGAGCGGCAGCTTCTGGAACTGCATCAGCAGGCCTACCACTGCAAGGGCCAGCAGCAGCACGTTAAGTCCCCAATCAGCCTGGTAGAGCAGATAGGTGCCCAGCATGGCGGCAAAGGTTTGAATCAGAAATTTAGTTTTCATAATATAAAGTACTTTGTATTTCAAAGTTAATGGGTCAAAAAAGAGGACAGCTGCCTGTCCTTGTAATGGCTAGGGGCTACATTCCCTTATGCTTAGGCCTAGTCTCTTCCCTGCCGGATGAGCACCTCCAGCGCATCCAGGTGCTGCTGAAAAGCGCTGCGCCCCGCTTTGGTAGCCCGGTAGAGGGTATTGGGCTTGCGGCCCACAAAGCTTTTTTCCACTTCCACATAGCCGGCACTCTCCAGCGCGCGGGAGTGGCTGGCCAGGTTGCCGTCGGTAAGCTGCAGCAGCTCCTTGATGCGGGTAAACTCCAGCTCCTCATGGATCATCAGCAGGGACATGATGCCCAGCCGCACCTTGTTCTCAAAGGCTTTATTTAAATGTTGGATCGGATTAAGCACGCTCGTAGCGATAGTACATGTACAGGCCGTAGACAATGTGCAACACACCAAAGCCTATTGCCCAGAAGAGTAAGCCAAAGCCCAGGAAGAGTGCCGATAACAGCCCCAGCCCAATCTGCAGCAGGCCCAGGCTTTGGATATCATGCAGGGTATACTTGCTGCCGTTTACCAGTGCCATGCCGTAGAAGATGAGGGTAATGGGAGCCACCACACTCACATACCCGCGGCTCATAAAGATCAGGCAGAGCAGGCCGCCGGTAACCAGCGGAATCATCAGGCTGATGAGCAGGCGGCGGGCCGACTGGTCCCAAATGGACTGGCCCGTCTTGTGACTTTTGCGGATGGTGAGCCATACGGCGGTGATCAGGGCCAGCACCAGCACGCCCAGGCCAATGCCCAGCAGCTGCAGCATGGCCTGCTGGCTGGCAGCCTGGCGCTCCAGTCCCTCCTGCAGCAAAACCCCATCCTGCCGAAGTACATACCAGGCAGCGGCTGCGCCTGCCAGGGCATACAGACCCATGATAACGCCCGACAAGCCCGATAGGGAGATAAAGCGGCTGGAGCGCTCCATCATGGAACGGATCTCGGCCAGGTCGGATAGGTAGGTATCGGTTTTGTTCATCTAAAGTACTTTGTGTTTCAAAGTAAGTGAATGCCTCTGACAAAAGCCAGTGTTCCGGAAAAAAATAATTGGCTATCCCGCTTCCACGATCAGCCCGGAATGTGAAGTATGGACTAAATTCTTCAGGAAACCTACCAACCCACCCCTACCCCCTACAAGATTAGCCTTGGAGGGGGGAGGGGTGGGTAGGTGAGTACATCTTCCTACCTTTCTAAGAAATGTAACCCATACTTTACCTGCCCGAAATAAAAAAAGCCTGTCCGAAAACAGGCTTCCAAAGAGGGATAAGGGGGGTCAGGATCGTTTTTTCAGCCAGACCGTAAAGGTACTGCCCTGACCAGGGGTACTTTGTAGCTCAATGCGACCGGCGTATTTATCTACGATCTTTTTTACAATATACAGCCCCACGCCGGTGCCGGTTGCCTGCAGGTGAAAGCGCCTGAACATATCAAATACCCTGGGCTGGTGCTCCGGCGAAATGCCGATGCCATTGTCCTGCACACTGATGCTGTATTCCTCACCCTGCAGGCGGGTACGCACCTGTATATGGGGCGTACGGTCGGGATGCCTGTATTTTAATGCATTGCCCAGCAGATTATCCAGCAGGCTGCGCATGTGTTTGCGGGACATACAGCAGATCTCCTCTTCTTCCAGATCGGTTTCGATACGGGCACCGGAGGCTTCATACTCCATCAGGCTGTTTACCTTGAACTCTTCTATCAGCTCGGGCAGTACAATCCAGTGCAGCTCGTCGGCACTTTCGCGCTGGATACGGCTGATGTCGGCCAGGTCATGAATGGTATCCTTAAGCTTCTGCACCGAGAGGTCCATGCGGCTGTAAATATTGCCCAGGTCGGTGCGCTCGCCGGCCGGCGCCTTGCTGTGGAGCAGGGTCAGCAGACCTTCGATGTTGAGGATGGGGGTTTTCAGGTCATGGGAGGCGGTGTAGACAAAGTTGTCCAGGTCTTCGTTGATGCGCTGCAGCTCTTCCTGCTTTTCTACCTGCTCATGAATGTTGGTTACCGTACCAAACCACTGGCTAACGGCGCCGCTGGCATCCGTCATGGGAATGCCCCTGCCCAGGTGCCAGTAGTACTCCTCCTCTACATTCTTCATGCGAAACTTTGCTTCAAAGGGGGTGCCCCCGGCAATGCTGTTGCTCCACTGCTCTACCACCGCAGCCAGGTCCTGCGGATGGATTACCTTGCCCCATCCGCTCAGGAGGCTTTCCGGTTCCGTCAGGCCCGTGTAGGCATACCAGTTGTCGTTAAAGAAGTCCACCTCGCCCCGGGCATTGGCTGTCCAGACGATTTGCGGAATGGCGTTGGTCATGAATTTGTAGCGTTCAGCCATCTGTTCCAGCTCCCGGGTGCGCTCCTGCACCTTTTGCTCCAGGGAGTCGTTGAGGCTTTTCAGCTCGCTGTTCATCTGTTGCCAGCGGCGGGCGCTGGGCAGCATGATCAGCTGGGGTGTTACCTTCACCAGCATAATGGCCGTACCAATGGAGGCCAGGGCCGTAATGATGCGGATGGCCGAATCGGTATAGTACCAGGGCTCCCAGATGTTGACCACATCCATCACATGGGTAGCGCCGCAGCCCAGGATGAACAGGGCAAACAGTACCAGCATCCACATATAGGCAAAGTCATCCTCCCGGCGGCCGCGCACAATTTTTACCAGACTTAGGGGAATGGTCATGTAGGCCAGGGCAATGATGCTGTCGGATAGGGCATGTGACCACAGAATGTAGGGTTCCCAGAAATAACAGTGCCCATGGGGCATGTAATTATTTTCAAAACTTGAAAAGAGGGATTCAACCATAGTGCTGTGCATCTATAAGGTAAAAGTGGGGAGGAGGAATGGGCAAATTTTCAGGAATATACGGACTGATTCTGCAAGTACCTGAGAACATCATGCATACTTTGGAGCGAGGGGGCAGGCCGAAGGGGGTATTCCCGGGCTCTCACCCCTTCGCAACCGCTAGCTGGGTAGTCCGTGTGCCTAAAAAATAAGCCTTGCCGCAGGTATCCGGCAAGGCTTAGGTAAGGGGGATGGTTTGGGTAGCTTAGGAAACTACGCCATACAAGTCAAATTCTGCTGCGCCGGTAATGGTCACCTGGGCAAAATCGCCCACCCGCAGATAGGTGGTGCTGGCATCGATGAGCACCTCATTGTCTACCTCGGGCGAGTCGGCCTCGGTGCGGCCTACATAGTAGCCACTTTCCTTCTTATCGATCAGCACCTTAAAGGTCTGGCCAATCTTCTGCTGGTTCAGTTCGGCGCTGATGCCTTCCTGCAGCTCCATCAGCTCATCGGCCCGCTGCTGTTTCACCTCATCCGTCAGCAGGTCTTCCATGCCATAAGCATGCGTGTTATCCTCATGCGAGTAGGTAAATACCCCCAGGCGGTCAAAGCGCATGCGCTCGGCAAAGCTTAGCATTTCCTCAAATTCGGCCTCGCCCTCGCCGGGGTGGCCGGCTATAAAGGTGCTGCGGATGGCAATGCCGGGCACTTTGTCCCGGATGGTGTGGATCAGCTCTTCCTGCTTCTGGCGGGTGGTGCCGCGGCGCATCAGTTTCAGCACCTCGGTGCTGCCGTGCTGCAGGGGTATGTCCAGGTAGTTGCAGATGTTGGGGCGCTCCCGCATCACATCCAGCACATCCAGCGGAAAGCCGGTGGGGTAGGCATAATGCAGGCGGATCCAGTCAATGCCCTCTACATCGGCCAGGCGGTTCATCAGCTCGGCCAGGTTACGCTTTTTGTAGAGGTCCAGGCCATAGTAGGTAGAGTCCTGAGCAATGAGCAGCAGCTCTTTGGTGCCGCCGGCGGCCAGGTGTCTGGCTTCCTTTACCAGCTCTTCAATAGGCCGGCTGATGTGGCCGCCCCGCATCAGGGGAATGGCGCAGAAGGAGCAGGGGCGGTCGCAGCCCTCGCTGATCTTCAGGTAGGCATAGTGGCTGTGGGTGGTCAGCAGGCGCTCGCCTACCAGCTCGTGCTTGTAATCGGCCTTGAGGGTCTTTAAGAGGCGGGGCAGGTCGCGGGTGCCAAACCAGGAATCTACCTCGGGAATCTCTTTCTCCAGATCATCCTTATAGCGCTGGCTCAGGCAGCCGGTTACGTATACTTTGTCTACCAGGCCCTCTACCTTGGCATCTACATAGCGCAATATGGTGTCAATGCTCTCCTGCTTGGCATTGTCGATAAAGCCGCAGGTGTTGATAACGATTACGTTGGCATCGTCGTTATGGGCCTCGTGGGTGGCCTCTACATTGTTGCCGCGCAGCTGGGTGAGCAGCACCTCGGAGTCTACCAGGTTTTTGCTGCAACCCATGGTTACAATGTTAACTTTATGCTTTTTGAGATTCTTGGCCTTGGTTTTCAAATGCGGTTCTTTCTTTCTCTGATACAGGCACTATTGCCTTTTGCGTTCTACTTGCTGAAGCGGCCTGCGGCCTGCCGGGGCTCATGCCGCATGGGGGCCTGCAGGGGGCTTTTGGAAGCAAACGCAAAAATAACACAATTTCTCCAGCAGTAGGTTTCCGGTGCAGCCTCTTATTCCTAACTTTACTGCCTGCATGAGGTATTTTGTCCTGATTCTCTTCTCCCTGTTCGGCTTTTGGGGCTGCCAGCCCGACGAAGCCTGCTTCTCCTCGGCCACCAACCGCCTGGTGCTGGGCTTTTACCAGCAGTCGGTCAACGGACCGATAACGGATACGGTTGTTGTAGGCCAGGTAAAGAGCACGGCATCCGACAGCCTGTTCTGGAACAATACTATAGATAGCACCCGGGCTATTTTTCTCTACCTGAATCCGCTCAGCGACACCACCACCATTCTCTTTAAGCGGACCAGTGCGCCCGCGCGGGACGATACGCTGGTACTGGCCTACCAGCGCCGCTACCGCCTGATTGCACCCGACTGCCCCCTGGAGGTTTCCTTTGAGGAGCTGTCCGTAGTGCGCAGCACCTTTGCCACTACACGTGTCTTAAATACCGAATTACGGGAACCCAGCAATGAAGCCGATGTACAGGTATTTTATTAGTATGTGCCTGCTGGCGCTTCCCCTGTTATCGCCTGCACAGCGGGCCGATACGGTGATCCAGAATACGCCGGAGCAGCTAAGTTCGGCCGAGGGGCGCTTTGCGCTTCAGGGCCTGCGCCTGGGGCTGGATGTAGTGCCCTGGATTAGCGGCCTGGCCAGTCCGGAACGCACCCTCTACAACCTGCACATGCGCCTGGATGCCGGCCGGGGCGATCGCCTGCAGTATGGCGCCAGCCTCAACTGGCTCCGCAGCGAGGCGGTGCTGAGCAGTGCCATCACCACTTACCAGCACAGCGGGCAGTCCCTTAGCCTGGGCCTTTACCTGAATGTGATCCCCACCGACCCCGACCACAACCTGGTAACCATAGGGCTTGGCTATGGACGCAGCTGGTTTGATGAAACCCTGAGCGGGGTGGTAGAAGATCCCCGAGGCATTTACGGCGATTCGGAGGTGAACCGCAGCTCTACCGGCCTGCGGTCAGGCTGGTTTTCGCTTTCCGGGGGCATGCAGGCCCGCATCTGGAAACAGCTGTATACCGGCTACAACCTTAGCCTCAAGCTGCTGCCACATTTTAGTGAAGAAGAGCAGCTGCAGATCTACGAGGTGCCTGGGTATGGACGGGCCAGTGCCGCCTCTTCGTTTGAGTTCAGCTATTACCTGCTCTACCGCATTCCCTTTTCCCGCAGCCGGCCCTAACAGTAGGCGCTTACCCGGCGTTTCGCCTGTACCCCTTCTTGTTGTCTGGTTTGGGCTGGTCAGTGCAGGAGAGGGGAGTAGTAGGGAATTCTTGCAGAAGGGAGAAATGATCCTGTTCCCCCTGTTTACCGTATATAGAAAGCAGCACACCCTTGCTTCGGCAAGCAGGGGACCTAATTTTTTTAGCGTATGGCGGTACGTACACCCTTTTTTGCAGCAAGTCTGCTTCTTCTCCTGGCAGGCAGCACGGCCTGCGAAAACACTGAGCGTAAAGTACAGGCTCCTGTGGCCATAGGGGCCGAAGAGGCCGATCCCGAGGCAGCTGCCGTGCGGCTGCAGGTGCGGGCCGGAGCAGACACCACTATTACCAGCGATCAGCTGATGCAGCGCCTGATGCCCGAGCTAACGGTAGAAGGGGTGCTGAGCCGCATGCCCGAAGCCGAGGTAACCCGACGGCAGCCACAGCCCAACCGGCACATTCCGGGGCAGATCGATACCCTGGTAACGGTGAAGAGCGACAGCAGCCTGTTTGAGTTCTATAGCCTGGCCATCAAGGACATGCTGCAGTCGGCCACCCTTCGAAAACCCGGAGTTGCCATGGGCAGCGGGCTGGAGGTGGGCATGACCACCGATGAGGTGGCCCGCCGCATACCCGACCTACAGCAGCTCAGGGACATGCCCCAGAGCCTGATCATCCGGGCCGAACAAACCCCTGTCAGCCTGCGGCTCCGCTTCCGCCACAACCGGCTGGAATATATGCAGTATGAGGGCTATGTGGATTGAGGGCTATACCAACGGGAGTTATGGAGTAAGATCCATACCAATAGATTTAATAACGATAGTACTGGATTGGATTTTCTAAAGAAGTATGTCAATGGCACTAAAATCCCCCTTGGCGAAGGGGGATTCGTTTCGATTAGTAATTTTTCAAGGTTTTTAACCCACGTTATTTAAGGGAAGGGGTACCGGAACAAAAAGCCCACCGGGTGGTGGGCTTTGCTTGTCTGAAAAAGGTAAATGCTTAGCGCTTAAAGAGCGTATTCACAAATGCCTTGCGGTCAAACACCTGCAGGTCTTCTACCTTTTCGCCTACGCCAATGTATTTTACGGGGATCTTGAATTCTTCTGAGATGCCGATCACCACACCCCCTTTGGCAGTGCCATCCAGCTTGGTAATGGCCAGAGAGGTAACGTCGGTGGCTTTGGTGAATTCCCGGGCCTGCAAAATGGCATTCTGGCCGGTGCTGCCGTCCAGCACCAGCATCACATCATGGGGCGCCTCGGGCACAAATTTCTGGATCACCCGCTTGATCTTGCTCAGCTCGTTCATCAGGTTTACCTTGTTGTGCAGGCGGCCGGCCGTATCAATGATCACCACATCGGCGCCTTCGCGCTGGCCGGTCTCTACGGCATCATAGGCTACGGAGGCCGGGTCGGTGTTCATGCCATGGGAGATTACCGGTACCCCTACGCGCTCGCCCCAAAGCTTGAGCTGGTCTACGGCCGCTGCCCGAAAGGTATCGGCAGCGCCCAGCACTACCTTTTTGCCATTGGCTTTATACTGGGCAGCCAGCTTGCCAATGGTGGTGGTTTTGCCCACGCCGTTTACCCCTACTACCAGAATGGTATAAGGTTTGGTGATGCCCTGGGGGATGTGGAAGCCACGGATCTCGGCCAGATTGTTTTCGGCCAGCAGGGCAGTGGTTTCTTCGCGCAGGATCTGGTCCAGCTCGGCGGTGTTCAGGTACAGGTCCCGGGCCACGCGGGCCTCAATGCGGCGAATGATCTTTACGGTGGTCTCTACCCCTACATCGCTGGAGATCAGGATCTCCTCCAGCTCATCCAGTACCTCATCATCTACCTTGGATTTGCCGGCTACGGCCTTGCCCAGTTTGGAGAAAAAACTTTCCTTGGTTTTTTCAAGTCCCTGATCCAGCTTTTCCTGTTTTTCTTCCGGCTTTGGTTGCGGTTTTTGCTCCGGCTTTTCCTTAAAAAAATCAAAAAGACCCATGACTGAGGAGGTTAAACAATCTTGTTTGGAATATAACAAAAAAGTCCCGAACCAACGGGACTCTTGTCAAATAATGTATGCTGCGCTTATTTCAGCGCGTCTTTTACCAGGTCTACCGGTACAATCTCTTCCCGAAAGGTATAGGCACCAGTTTTGGGAGATTTCACGGCTTTGATCACCTTGGCGAAGCCTTTGGCTTCTTTATTCTTCAGGGTTGCAACTACCTTCTTAGCCATGGTTATTTAATTTCTTTGTGAACAGTTACTTTCTTCAGGTTCGGATTGTATTTCTTCAGTTCAATACGCTCCGGAGTGTTCTTCCGATTCTTAGTCGTGATGTAACGGGAAGTGCCGGGAACAGTAGTGGTTTTTTGTTCGGTGCACTCCAAAATTACCTGTATGCGGTTGCCTTTCTTTGCCATGATGCGTTCTGATTATTGGAGGTTAGTCCGAATTAGCTTAAGGTTCCTTTTTGGGCCGCTTTTTTCAGCGTGTTGAGCAGGCCATTTTTGTTGATGGTACGCAGGGCCTGCGTAGATACCTTCAGGGTAATCCAACGATCTTCCTCAGGCAGATAGAAACGCTTCTTCTGCAGGTTGGGGTAAAATTTACGCTTGGTCTTGTTGTTGGCGTGCGATACGTTGTTACCCGATACTGGTCTCTTTCCTGTTACTTGACAAACTCTGGCCATGACTTCTATGCTTTTAAGCGATCAATGCTCGTAATTCCAAATTAGTTTGCAAATATCGCAAAAGGCATTTTAAAATCCAAAACTATTTTTGGCTGCCTTTTTGCTTTTCTTTCTCCCCGCAGGCCCCCTGCCGCCAGGGGCAGTGCCGGCAGCCGCTGCCGCAGCAGTAGCCCCGCCGCAGGTGGTACTGCTCGGTAAACACCATCAGCCCCTGGGCATTAAAATAATAATCGCCGGGCTGCAGGGCTTGGGGGCTGGAGCGTTTAGAGGTCACTGCGGGGCTGTTGGGATGGGGCCACAAAGCTACGCCTTTTTATTTCTTTTGAAAAGAATAGCCAATGCCGGCGCCCAGCCAGGGAAATACCGGTATCCAGGAATTATTGACCAGCGGCTGCAGATTGAAATGCAGATACAACCCATTGCCTTCTTTGGGGTAGCGTTTATAGCCCAGGTAGAGTGTAATGGGGTACACATGCCCGCTGGGGTCATCGTCCAGGTCGGCGCCATCCTCATACTCCCGGTAAGGCCCCAGGGGGATAAAGCCGGCCAGGCCCATTTCAAACTTATGGTGCCGGCGGCCCAGGTTGGCCCCCAGCTGCAGCGGCAGGGAGGCCACAATGTTTTGGGGCTCATCCAGCCAGGAGCGGTACACATAGCCAATGCCGGCTCCCCACTCCAGGTTCAGCAGGCGCTCGCTGCTGCGGGTGCGCTCATACATCAGAGCCGGCCCTACAATGTTACGGCCAAAGCCCTCCAGATAAACAGACTGCCGGAGCTGGGCCGTTACGGGCAGCGACAGGGCAATAAGCAGCAGCAGGGGCCATACAGATTTCATGGGGTTACAGGGGCAAAAAGGAACATAAGGAGGCCTGGGGTGTTTACCTAAGGGCTTCTATCCAGTCAGACAACACATGGCTGCCGGCAGTTGCCCCACCAAATAATTATTTTTTATGAAAGGGCGTTGTGCGTTTGCCGAAAACGTTTGTTTTCTTCCCTGCTTTTATTTTTGCTCTCTGCGTAAATCGATATCTTTACCTGCAGAAGCGCAGGATCCTTTTTTTGTGGGCGTAACTGTTTTTTGACCGGCCCATCAGGCAAGCAAAAGCCCCTGCCATTAATTACTTATTGCTATGAATACAGACATTCGATCCAGCCAGCAGGCCATGGAGTTGGAAGACCGCTACGGCGCCCATAACTATCATCCCCTGCCCGTTGTGCTGGCCCGGGGCGAGGGGGTTTATGTATGGGATGTGGAAGGCAGGCGCTACTTCGATTTCCTCTCGGCCTACAGTGCCGTAAACCAGGGGCACTGCCACCCGCGCATTATTGGCGCCCTTAAGGAGCAGGCCGAAACGCTTACCCTTACCTCCCGTGCTTTTTACAATGATGTGCTGGGGGTATATGAAAAATATGTAACCGAATAC